>CAZMSZ010000124.1:4811-18688 GCA_964569055.1 uncultured Planctomycetota bacterium
CCTCCCCCAAAGAGGTCTGGGCAACGCCCACCCGCGGCGCGTACCATGTCCTCCGTGAGCCGGAGCGCCGACATCTCGTTCCGCCTGATCGCCCTCCAGAAGGGCCTCCTCACCAAGGAGCGCCTCGACGAGGCCCAGGCCGAGGCGCGCCGGCGCCGCGTGCCGCTCGAGCAGGTCCTCGCCGAGGCGGGGGACCTCGACTCCGCGGCCCTCGACCGCGTGCGCGAGACCCGCGCCCGCCACGCGCGCCGGTGCAGCGCCTGCGGGGAGCGCACCTATCTGCTCCCGCGGCAGACCGTCGCCAACACGCCGTGCGAGCGCTGCGGCGGCGCGCTCGAGGAGGCGGCCGGGACCGGAGCGGCGGGCGCGGCGCCGCGCCCCCCCGCCGGCCCGCGGGCGCCGTCGCGCGAGGGGGGCCCCAGGCCGGGTGGATCAGCGCCCCGCCGCCCCGCCGGCGGACCTGCGGCCGCCGGGGCCGCTGCAGGCGCTCGGCCGGGCCCCCGACCCACCAGCGAGCGGCAGAGCAGGCAGGACAGCGAACGGGTCGGCCCGCCCGAACGGCCGACGGCGCGCCCGAGCGAGCGCCGCCCCGCCGCGCCGCCGCCCGAGGCGGCGGCCGCGGAGCCACCACGCGAGGGCGCCGCTGCGGCGCCGGCGCCGCCCGTGCTCGCCGAGTCCCCCGACGAGGCGGCCGCGCGCGAGGAGCGCGCCCGTCGCATGCGCCGCGAAGGGGGCGGGCTCGGCTACGAGCCGCCCGAGGAGCCGATCGAGCGCCCGCGCCGTCGGATCGGCCTCCCGAGCGAGCCCCCGCCGAGCGCGGTCGAGGCGGAGCCCGCGCCCGGCGAGGCGACGAGCGACGAGGACGACGCCCGCTTCGCGCCGCCCGCCGAGCACCTCGCGCGGTTCGGGCGCGGCGCCGCGGCGCCGGGGGCTCCCGTCAAGCCGATCCGGGAGGACCTCCTCAACCTCCTCCGCTTCCCCGTCCAGAGCAAGGAGACCGTGGCGCTGGTCACGCTGGGCGCGCTGTTCCTGATGCTGGGAGGGATCAGCGGCGGCGGAGGCCTCGCGCTCTTCAAGAAGACGATGCTGCTGGGCGTGCTGTTCGTCGCCTACCCGGCGCTGTACCAGGCCCGGATCACGCGCACCTCGCTGCAGGGGTCGCAGGAGCTGCCCGACTGGCCCGACTTCCACTTCGGCGACATCGGCGCGTTCGTGGTGCGGATGTTCACGACCATGGTCGCGTGCTTCGCCCCGGCGGCCCTGATCCTGTGCCTGGCGCCCTTGGTGGGCGGCGGCGGGGACGGCTCCGAGCACGCGGGCCCGCGCCTGACGATCGGCGACGACGCCTACCTGAGCGCGCCGAGCGAGCCCTACATCCCCAAGGGCACGCCCATGAGCGTCGAGGAGCCGTTCCTCGACCTCGACGAGAACCCGCTCCCGATCGGCCGGGGCCGCTGGACGATCGTGGGCCTGCTCGGGCGCGACCTCGCCGACGACACCGGCATGACGCAGATGATGGTCGACATGCCGCGCGGCGGGTTCGGCATCGCGATCAACCCCGCTTGGCAGGTGTACGACCTCGACCGGGTCGCGATGTCCCTGCCGGAGGTGGAGGTGTACGCCGCCTACGCCGACCCGCGCGAGGTCCTGATCGGCGCGCGCTACCCCTGGACGCAGGACGCGCCGGCCTTCGAGGAGACCTTCGTCGAGGAGGAGGAGGACGTCGGCGAGCGCGAGTTCGGAGAGGCGGAGCGCGATGCGCTCCGCGAGAGCCTGGCCGAAGCCCAGGGCATGGCCGAGCTCGGCGGCCGCGTCGCCGGGGACGGGCGCGACTGGACCACGGGAGGCGCGGCCCCGCGCCTCGAGGCCGCGCAGCTCGTCAAGACCGACACGATCGACTGGCCCGCCCCGCTCGACCAGCTCGAGACCTACCCGGCGGTGGTCGTGATCGATCCGCAGGGGCGCGTGGTGCGCGAGTACTCGTCGGGCGTCCACGACGAGAAGCTCTACTCCGACGTCAAGGACCTGATGGCGGGCGGCGAAGGGAACGTGTGGTCCACCGAGGAGTTGCCGATCTACGGCGGCGGGGGCGGCGGCGCGGGCGGGGTGGTGGGGATGCTGTTGTTCCTGCTGCTCGTCGCCGCGGGCTACCTCTACATGCCCATGGCGTGGCTGCTGATGGTCGCGTTCGACTCGCCGTCGACGCCGTTCATGTACGGCGCGGGGATCCGCGCGATCGCGATCGCCTGGCGCGACTACCTCGCCTTGGCGCTGGTGCTGCTCGGGCTGCAGGTCGCGGGCTGGGTGGTCCTCGAGGGCGTGGGCGGGGTGCTCGAGGCCGTGCTGCCGTGGTACGTCGGCTACCCCCTCGTGGGGCTGACCGGCCACTGGATCCAGTTCTACGGCATGCTGGTCACGGCCTACGGCGTGGGGCGCTACTACTACGCGAACCGCCGCGCGATCAACTGGTTCGACGAGGCGCTCAAGGAGCGCTAGCGCGCAGCCGCCGGAGCACCTCCGGCCGCACGCGGAAGCGCCAGGGGAGGTCGACCGCCTGCGAGATCCCCACGCGCGGGCCCGCCACCACCTCGCGCGCGCCGAACCGCAGCCCGCGATCCTCCAGGCGGACCGGCCCATCGCTCAGGCACACGCCGTCGTCGTCGAGGGTGATCCCGAGGGCCCGGCACAGCTTGCCCGGGCCGTCGGTCCAGCTCCGCTCGGGGTGACCGCGCCGCCGCGCGGCGATCGCCTGGCGCCCGTCGGTCGGGAGCAGCCCTCGGAGCAGCACGGCGGAGGCGACCCCCGCCTCGCCGAGCACGACGTTGCAGCAGGTCGACTGGTGGATCCGGTAGACGTACAGGTGCCCGCCCGGGAGGAACAGGCTGCGGTTGCGCCGCGTCTCGCCCCGGTACCCGTGGCACGCCGGCTCGCTCTGGTGGTAGGCCTCGACCTCCACGATCGGGCCGCCCACACCGTCCTTGAGCAGCACTACCCCGAGCAGGTCGCGCGCGAGCGCGAGCAGGTCGCCGTCGTAGCGCGCGGGAGGGCGCGTGCCGCGCCGGGCGCCACGGCGCGGCGCTGAGCGCGAAGCGGGCTTCAATGCTGCTGCTGCTCCTTGCGCAGCTCCGCGCTGGCGTAGTCGAGGAACCGCCGCTCCTCCTTGGTCAGCGCGTCGAGCCCGCCGTCGGAGACCTTGGCGAGGATCTCGTCCATGCGCGCGCGCATCGCCTCGCGCCGCTCGCGCGCGGCCGCCTCGCGCCGGCGCCGCCGCTCCTCGCGCCAGCGCGCGAACCGCGAGGGGCGGGCCTCGGCCGGGTCGGGCGCGTAGAGGCTCGCCGCCCACGGCTCGGGCTCGGGGCCGTGCAGGCCGTAGCGGAGCTGGATCAGCTCGCGCCACGCATACAGGGCGACCAAGAACCCGATCACGCCCACGAAGCGGGCCTGGGTGGTGAGCGCGAACACCACCATGCCGGCGGCGGAGACGAACGCGGCGTAGATCGCGACCCGCAGCGCGCTCTCGAAGCCGAGCCGCGGCCAGAGCGCGGTGTGGAGCAGCCGGCCGCCGTCCATCGGGAACGCCGGGACGAGGTTGAACAGGAACAGGACGAGGTTGATCTCGACCACCAGGAACAGGATCAGGAGCCCCGTCCCCATGGGGCCGAGCGCCGCCCAGGGCAGCAGCCAGCCGAGCTCGCCGCCCGCGAACAGGAAGGGCGGCAGCGCCACCGCCGTGAGCAGGAGGTTGACCAGCGGACCGGTGGCGGTCGAGAAGAACTGCGGCCAGGGCTGCTGCGGCGCGTGGATCATGGCCAGGCCGCCCAGCGGCCACAGCAGGATCTCGTCGGCGTGCCCGCCGACCTTGCGGGCGCCCCAGCAGTGACCGAGCTCGTGGAGCAGCACGCTGCCGAACAGCACCAGCAGGAACAGCACCGCGAACCGCGGGTGGGCGAGGTTGCGGGCCAGCTCGAACAGCGCGAAGGCCAGCAGGGTCCAGTGCAGGTTGACGGGAATCCCGGCGATCCGCCCCACCCGCAGGCGGAAGGCGAACAGCTTCTCGAGCACGTGCACGGGGCGGCCCCCTCCGGCGCTCAAGCTACCCGCCACGGATCGGTTCTGCGAGGGGCAGGTTCTTCGCGCACGCCTCACCGCGCAGCCTGAGCTCCCTGCCCTTGCCTGCCCTCGCCAAGGCGGTCCTGCCAACCAGCGGCAGCAGAGAGCCGGGCAAGGGCAACGGAAAGAGGCACTCACGTCGAGCGAGCCCACGCCTCAGTCGCCGAGCAACCCCACCTCCTCGTACCAGCGCGGCGTGTCCCCGCGGACCTGCCGCTCGAGGCGCGCCCCGAGCGGGCGGAAGCGAGCCTGGAACTGACGGGCGAGGCGGGCTCGGTAGGCCTGCGGCGCCCGGAACAGGAGCGCCTTCACGCGCGCGTCGCGCAGCAGGTACTCCACGGGCCCGCTGCGACCCGCGGCGATCATGGCCTCGAGCACGCGCACCACCTCCTCCACGGTCGCCCGCTCCGCCTCGCGCAGCGCCCGATCGGCGCGCTCGGCGCCGGCCTGGCCGAGCAGGAGGTGCGAGAGCGCCTGCGCGCGCCGGTGCCGCTCGAGCACGGCCTCGCGCAGCCGCAGCGCCTCGAGCCCGTCGCGCGTGTAGAGGCCGCCGACCTTGGCCGCGAGCGCCGCCTCGAGCGCCGCCACGTCGCGCCGCGCGGCGAGCAGCGCCAGCGCCTGACGCGTCCGCTGCTCCGCGCGCGCGGCGGCGGCCGCGAACGCTTCGTCGGACCGAGCGGCGTCGAGCCCGGGCGCCGGCGCGAACCGCCAGGACACCGAGCGCGTCCGGCCCGCGGCCTCGGTCCAGAGCAGCCGCTGCACCGCCGCCCGCCGCTCCCGGTCGAACACCAGCCACGACCAGCGGTCCTCGTCGTGGAGCGCGAGGCCGTTGGCCGCGATCAGGACCAGCGGCCCCCGCGCCGGCGGCGTCACGGGCGGCGCGAGCGAGTCGGGGTCGAGCGACAGCGTGGGCAGGTCGAGCAGGACGGGCGCGCGGTCCGGCCCCAGCAGGAGCGGATCGGCGTCGGGGAGCGGGGGGGGCGGCCCGTCGGCCTCGCCGCGGTCGGGGTTGGGCGGCATCCCGACGTCCCGGCGCAGCCAGTCGAACCACGACGGCCCCGGCGCGCCCACCAGCGCGGCGCGCGCCGGGTCCTCCAGGGCGGCCGACTCCACGGCGCCGGCGGCGAGCGCCGCGCGGAGCACGGCGGCCCACGTCGCGCCGCTCGGCCGCTCCGGCAGGACGGCCTCGCGCACGACCGCGGCGCGCGCACCCTCGCAGTACCGCACCTCGAGCCGGTCGCTCGCCCGCCCTGCGGGCGCTTCGATCCGGATCACGCGGGTCGCCTCGCCCACGAGCGGCTGGCTCAGCTCGACCCGTCGGCGCCCGTCGGCGTCCTCGACCCGCACCACGCGACCGGGCTCCCCGGCGACCGGGATCGCGAGCGCACCCGCGCCTGCCGCCGCGAGGAGGCGCTCGAGCCGCGCCGCCCAGGAGAACGAGCGCGTCGCAGGAGCAGCGGGCCCGACCCGCGCCGCGAGGACCTCGCGCCGAGCCCGCGCCGCGGCGAACGCGCGCGCGTCGGCCAGGAGGGCGCGAGTGCTGCCGTAGCCCTCGAGGTCCTGCAGCGCCTCGCCGAGGGTCTGGAGCTCGCTGTCGATCCGCGCGATCGTGGCGACGAGCTCCTGCGGCGCGGCCGGCGCGCGGCTCGCGACCGGCGCGGGAGAGGCGAGCGCGCGGCTCGGCTCCAGCGCAGGCGCGGTCGGCGCGCGTGGGGTCGCGAGCTCCACCCCGAGCGCGAGCCCGAGGCCCATGCCCGCGACGAGGTAGCACGCTGCTCTGGGGAGCGTCACGCTCTCAGCGTAGTTCCGCGGCGCGAGCGCGTTCAGGGATGCGACCACGACGCGCGCCGCGCGCTCGAGAGGACGGCACCCCGCGGACGGAGAGGCCCCGAAACGACGACGGCCGCGCCCCATGGGGCGCGGCCGTCATGCTTCACGCGTGTGCGTCGGGCGCGTTAGACGACGAGCTCGAGCTTCCCGCCGTAGCTGAGGAAGCTGGCCAGGAACATGCGCTGGCTCATGAAGGTGTAGCCGCGAGCCTGGCGCTCGGGGAAGTAGACATCCACCTTCGTGTTGCCGCCGCGCTTGAGCCGAAGCAGACCCATGCGCGTCACGTAGCCCTCGTCTCCGTTCGCCTTGGTGCGGACCTTCGCGGCCAGTTTCAGAGGCTTGGAGTCGTAGCGGGCCTTCATGGGGGATCTCCGAGGGGGAAGGGAGAGGGAAAGGGAGGGAGGGGCGAGGACCGAACGAACCCGTGGGGACGGAGCGCTGGACTTCACCCAGACGGGGAGCATGCTAAGCGCCCCGCGTCATCGGACTGTCATCGTCGTGTACGGATGGCCGAGAATCGCCGAACTACCGGTGATTTCTGCGGTTGGCTCAGTGCTTCCGGATCTGCGGCGCCGGCATGGGGGTGTCGTCGGCGTTCTTCTGCTTGAGGTTCATCTGCTTCATTTTACCGGCGGCGCTCTCGAGCCAGACCCGGAAGTCCCCCGAACCCTTGAGCTTCTTGACGTAGTCGGTCGCGACTTCTTGATCGAGGTCGCGGCAGATCACGACCGGCGCCGAGCTGAGCACGTGCTCGGCGAGGGCGTCGTTGACCTCGAACACGCGCCCGAGCGCCTCCTTGGCCTTGTCGGCGCTCTTCACACTGTGGAGGGCGACGCAGAACCGGGGGCCCTTGTCGACGGGCTTCACCTTGAACTTGAGGCCCTTCGTCTTGATCTTCCGCATGGGTGACCCCTGGTCGAGATGATCGGGCCGCGAGCGAACCAGCTCGGCCCGGTTTCGTGACGCAGCGCTCCAGAACACCCGCGGTGGACGTGCCTCGAGCGGCGTTTAGGTGCAGGAGGTTAGCACGGGGGTCCGGCACCGTCTAGCGACACGTCCGGCTCGGCTCGTGTAAGTGCACATGAGAAAACAAGCTGCACGAGCGGGTGCTCCCCGCCCGGCAGCCGTAATCCTTTCTTGAGGGGCCGGACCGGCGGATGGCACGAAAGGAAACGTAAAACGGGAAATGGGTCCTCGGAATCTGGCCCATCGTGGGAGCCGATCGGGAGCTGACCCGAAAAGTCATTGACGTAGCAGCGGTTACGCCGTGACGTTCCCTGTACCGGGTTTGGCGTAGGGATTGTTCTAGGAGCGCCAACGCCCCCGCGCGGGGGTCAGGCTGACGAGACACAGGGAAGAATCACGATGAAGTTGAAGCTGTTTACGGCTCTGACCCTGGCGGCCGCGATGGCGACCGGGTGCAACACGGGAAGCCGCGACACCGACGCGTCCTACGGCGCCGGCTCGCAGACGGGCTCGGGCGGCGGCACGACCACGCCCGGCAGCGGCACGGGCGGCGGCGGTGGCGGCGGCAGCGTCGGCACCTTCAGCAACGGCCCCGACCTCAACGTCGCGCGCGGTCAGCACACCGCCACGGTGATGAGCGATGGTCGCGTGCTCGTGACGGGCGGCACCGACGGGCAGTCCGTGATGGGCGAGTCGGAGGTGTTCGATCCGGTCACCAACACCTGGGAGTTCGTCCACGACATTTCGCCGACGCCTGACGACGGCTTGATGATCGACCCCACGGGCCAGCTCGCCACGGTGCGGCAGCTGCACACGGCGACTCTCCTGAACACGGGCCACGTGCTGATCGCGGGCGGCGTCGGCGTGGAGCGGGTCGACGCGCAGAGCCAGCCGGTGTTCGAGGCGCTGACCACCGCGTACCTGTTCGATCCGAACACCAACTCGTTCAGCAGGACGGGGTCGCTGCCGACCGGGCGGGCGTGGCACGTGGCCGGGATCGCGAACGGGATGGCGGTCGTGGCGGGCGGCCTCGACGCCAACCTCGTCGGGACCGACACCGCCGACGTCTACAACCCGGCCCAGGGGACCTGGCAGCAGATCCGCATGGGCGGCCACCACACGTGGGGCGCGATGGTCTCGCTCTCCACTCAGGCGCTGGTGATCGGCGGCGCCGAGATCGTGCAGGGGCAGCAGGGCGGCTTCGCGATCAACGGCTTCCCGCCCTCCAAGGTCGAGTCGTTCGCCAACGGCCAGTTCGCGGCCGCCCCGCCGATCGCGACCGACGTGATCTACCCGGCCGCCGCGGTGAGCGCGACCGCCACCCAGGCCATGGTCGCCGGCGGGCAGGGCGTCGTCGGGCAGGCGCTCGACGTGCTCGACACCACCGAGATCTGGGACGCCCAGGCCTGGAAGGCCGGCCCGACCCTCGCGATCCCGCGCTTCGCGGCCGAGTCGAGCGAGATCGGCACCTCGGGTGACCAGATCGTGGTCGGCGGCGTCGACATCAACGGCTCGCTCCTCGCCGACTGCGAGGTGATCATGATCGCGGCGAACACCAACGCGGGCACCGTGACGATGGGCACCCCGCGGGCCGACCACAAGGTGGTCACGCTCAAGGACACCCGGGTCCTGGTGATCGGCGGCCTCGACGACCAGGGCGCCGGCATCGCCAGCACCGAGCTCCACACTCGGTAACAGGCCCGACAACACTCGTCAGCCTGCTGCGGACGCGCCTCCCCCGCCCGGGGGGCGCGTCCGCGGCTGTACGGACCCCTCGCTCGCGTCCCCGGGGCGGTTGCGGGGGGCGCCACGGGCGAGCAGGATGGCGCGCGCACGCGGGGGCCCCCGCGTAAGGAGTGATCCCCCCAGCGATGGCACGACTGACCCAGGCCGCCCTGGAGCGGCTGCGCGACCTGGTCCTGGCGGATCGGGCCGGCCTCCCGGCGGGGATCGCCCCGAGCGAGTTCCTCGACACGCTGATCGAGCGGCAGCTCCGCCGTTATCCGCCCCTCCTCGACCTCGAAGGCGACCAGGACGATGGCCCCGCCGAGGTCGAGCTCGAGGCGCTCGCTGGCGGAGCCGACGACGCCGTCGCGTTCGTGCGCGAGGAGCTGGTGCGGGCGGCCGCCTCGCCCTACTTCACGCTGGTCCAGCAGGTCGCGGTCGCGGGCGACGACCAGGCGATCGAGCAGCTGATGGCGCTGCTCGACAGGCACCTAAAGCTCAAGGGTATCCTCTATCGGCACGGGATGACCCCCGAGCTCGAGTATCCCGCGCTGTGGGGCAAGGTCTGGGAGTCGATCCCCAAGTGGGACGGCCGCGACTTCCGCGCATACGTGGCGAGGATCGTGCGAAACCACTGCCTGGACGACATCGCGCGCAAGAAGCGCTCCCCCGGCACGATCGAGGGGGTCGAGCACCGCGACCCCCGCCCGCCCGGACAGACCTCGCGCGTCGCCTCCGCTCGCGACGCCATGTCCTTCGTCCTGTCCGTCCTCGAGGAGCTCGAGGCGAGCGGTCGGATCAAGGCGATCGATGGTGTGATGTTCACCCTGGTCAGTCAGGGGCGCTCGGTCGCCGACATCGTGGCCGGGTTCCGCAGCTCGCAGGTGCCCAAGCGGCTCCAGCGCGCCGTCGCCGCGCTCGGTCGGCGCACGACCGCCTCCGACGCGATCGCGCTGCGCGGGCTCGTCGAGGGCCTCACGCCCGAGGAGCTGAGCGTGGTCACCGGGCGGCCGCTCGACGAGCTGACGCGCCTGAGCGAGGCGCTCGGCCCCGCCGAGGAGCTCGACGAGGAGGAGCGGCTCCTGGCCCGGGCGCTGTGCCGCGAGGGGATGGCGGAGACCGACCTGGAGCGGGCGCAGCGGCTCACGACGAACGCCATCAACCTGTGCCTGAACCGCATCCGCCTCAAGATGTGGATGGCCCTGATCGATCGGGCCTACGAGAACCTGCGCCGCCGCAAGGCGGTCACCGCCGACGAGCTGGAGCTGGTGCAGCACCGCTGCGAGCACTCCCCGACGGCGGGCTGCCGCATGTACAAGGACACCACCTGCAGTCGGCAGCGCGACCCCGGCGACATCGCGCGCAAGGGCGGCCTCGACCTCGATCCCGACGGCGTGCTGCGGGCCATGACCGAGCTGCGCCGCAAGGTGATCGAGGAGGGGCTCGGGATGGTGTTCCCCGACTACAACGCCTGCCTCACCGAACGGAAGCCGCTGCGGAGGTGAGCTCCGCCGCACGTCCTCCCAGGAGGGACCTCGCATGACCCCGACCGCACCCCGCTCTCACCCCGGCGACTTCGGCAACGCGGGAGGCCCGCCGGCCTGGGGGGTCCTGGTGGAGACGGCCCTGCGGGAGCACGGCGCCGCGCTGCAAGACCCGACGGCCGCGCTGCGGAGCGGCGAGCTCGGGCCCCAAACCCTGTGCCGCTACGCGGCGGGCAAGCTCGCCGCCGGAGAGCGCGCCGACCTCGAGACGACGCTCCAGCGCCACCCCGGCGCGCTCGGCCTGGTCGTGCGACTGGTGCGGGGCGCGCGGCCAGGCGGCTCGCCCCTGGCGCGACGCTTGGTCGCCGCGGCCCGGGAGGGCCTGGTGGAGCCGCACCGCGCCGCCGCCCTGGCGCTGCTGGACGCCCGGGGCGCCGAGTCGGCGCGCGCCGCGCTCGAGCGCAGCGACCCCAGCGCGGCGGAGAAGGGGGGGGAGGACCCGGCCGCCCGCGCCGCCTGCCACCTCGGCCTGCGCGAGCTTCAGGCGGCGCGCGAGGCGCTCGCCGGGCTCGGAGACGACGACCCGCTGGTCGCGGCCGCGCGCCGGGTCGCCGCGGTCGAAGACGAGGACGAGGCGCTGATCGAGCTGTTGGCGGCCTTGCCCGGTTAGCCGGCGAACACCTGGGCCAGCGCCGCGATCATGGATGGTTGATCGGCGGACCCCGCCATCTCCCGGATCGAGTGCATGGAGAGCATGGGGTTGCCCACGTCGACGGTGGGGATCCCGAGCCTGCTGGCCGTGATCGGGCCGATCGTGGAGCCGCAGGCGAGGTCGGTCCGGTTGACGAAGGTCTGGATCGGCACGTCCGCCGCGCGGGCGGCGCGCGCGAACACCTCGGCCGTGGCGGCGTTGGTGGCGTAGCGCAGGTTCTGGTTGACCTTGATCACCGGCCCCTGATTGAGGCGGGGCATGTGGCGCGCCTCGTGGCGCTCGGCGTAGTTGGGGTGGACGGCGTGCGCCATGTCCGCCGAGACGAACACCGAGCGGGCGCGCGCCCGGTAGCCGTCCTCGACGCTGCCGCCGAGGGCGAGCGTGATCCGCGCGAGCACCCCCTCCAGGAAGGGCGAGTCGGCTCCCTCGGCGCTGGCGCTGCCCACCTCCTCGTGATCGTAGAGCGCCACGCCGCGGGTGGCGGCGGCCCCGCCGGCCTCCGCGGCCCGCAGCAGCGCCTCGAGCGCGGCGTGGCAGGAGGCGAGGTTGTCGAGGCGCGGGGCGTGAATGAACTCGCCGTCCAACCCCGAGACGGTCGAGGGAGCCACGTCGTACAGCATGAGGTCGAAGCCGCGGATCGCGGCCGGGTCGGCGAGCTCGAGCTCCCGCGCGAGGAGGGCCGGGAGCCAGGCCTCCTCCTGCACCTCGAGGCCGATCACCGGCGGGAGGTGCTGCTGGCGGTTGAGCTTGAGGCCCTCCTCCCTGAGCTCGCGGTTGAGGTGGATCGCGAGGTTGGGGATCCGGGCCAGCGGCCGGTCGATCCGGAGCAGCCGCGGCTCGGGCTCGCCGTCGATCACCACGCGCCCGGCGAGCGAGAGGTCGCGGTCGAGCCAGGTCGTGAGCAGGACGCCGCCGTAGACCTCGACCCCGAGCTGGCGATAGCCCTCCTTGGCGTAGGGCGCGTTGGGCTTGAGGCGGAGGTTGGGGCTGTCGGTGTGGGCGCCCGCCAGCAGGAAGCCCGCCTCGCCGGGCGGCTCGTCGCCGACCACGAACGCGACCAGGCTGGAGCCGTTGCGCGTGACGTAGCGCCGCGCCCCCGGGCCGAGCTCCCAGCGCGCTTCCTCGCGCAGCCGGGTGAAGCCGCCGGCCTCGAGGCGGGCGGCGGCCTCGCGCACGGCGTGGAACGGGGTCGGCGAGGCGTCGATGAACCGCAGGAGGTCGAGGGTCGCGGCGGGGGTCGGCATGGCGCGCTCCGTGAAAGGCGGGATTGTAGCGGGCTCGCCCGCAGGCCGGCCGCGCTGACCCGGATTCCCAAACCTGGAGGGCTGAACCGTATCTCCGGCCCGGATACGTCGCACGGAACGGGGCAAGTCGCGAGAGTGCAATGGCTTGATCGGTTTGGCGCTGCTCGTGCTGTTCATTTCGTCACCAGCCAGCCAAGGAGCCGAACCGATGATCCTCCGTCCTCTCGCCTACAGCTTCGCGGTGGTCGCCGTCTCGGCGACCGCAGCGTCCGCCCAGGAGGTGGCCACCCTGGCCGCCGTCGCCGGGCGCGCCCAGGAGGCCGCCGACCCAGCCGCCAGCTTCCTGCGGGGCCTGGCCCAGCTCGAGGACGGCGAGGTCGACGCCGCCGCGCTCGAGGCCGCGCGGAGCGGCGCCACCGGCCCGGTGGCCGACCTGCTGCGCGGGGTGACGGCGATCCGCAAGGTCGGCGGGCTGATCACGATCGAGCGCGCGGAGCCCACGGAGGTCGCGCTCGGCGAGGGCAAGCTGCAGCTCGAGCCCACCGTGCGCCTCGCGGTGGACGAGGGTGAGGTGGAGCGGCTGCGCGCCGCCGACCGCGAGCGCCTCGGCGCCGAGACCGGGAGCTTCACGCGGGTGCGCGGGATCGCCGGCGTGTCGCTCGACGGCAAGCCGCTGCGGGCGCTGGTCACGGTGGACCAGGCCGGCACCCCGGTGACGCACGCCGCGCGCGGAACGCCCAGCGAGACGGAGTGGCAGCGGGTCACCGCCCCGGCCCCGGCGAGCGCCGCCGGCCAGCAGGAGGCGAGCGCGCCCGCCCCGCAGGGCGAGGCCGAGGCTGCGGCCCCGCGCGACGGGCTGGTCGATCGGATCGGCGAGGTGACCGACACGGCGAACGGCGCGCAGACCGAAGGCCAGGAGGCCGCGGCCGCGGCGCCGACCGACGGCGACTCGGCCACCAGCCAGACCCCCGCGGCCGACGCGCCCAGCGCCGGCGACGCGGTGGCGCAGGACCCCGCCGCGACCAACCCCGAGGGTGAGGAGATCGTGGTCCCGCCGGCCGAGGAGAAGGAGCGCGTGGACGCGGCGGTGGACGCGCTCAAGACCGACATGGACGAGCTGTCCGCTCGCCTCGACGAGCTCAAGGCGCGCTGGGACGAGGACCGCGCGGCGGGCGAGCGCGACATCGAGGCGATGATCGCCGAGCTGCGCCGCGAGAACGAGGCGCTCGAGGCCGAGCTGGAGCGCATGCGCCGCGGGGAGCCTGTCGACGGCGCGCGCGGCGCGCCCGTGGCCGGGCCCGACCTCGACGGCAGCCGGCCGGTGAGCGGCCCCGCGGCCGGTGAGGCGCAGCCGCTGCGGCGCGAGGGCGAGGCGCCGGCCGAGACCACCGAGGTGAAGGCGGAGAAGGAGAAGAGCCCGCTCGAGCGCCTGTTCATGATGCTGCTCGAGGGGATCACCAGGGGGCTGCAGGAGCGCCTCTCGGGCGAGGCCGCTCGGAACCTCGAGAACAAGGGCGAGGCCGTGGCGATCACCACCGACCCGGCGCACCGCCCCTACGTGGATCAGCGGCTCCGCGACAACCTGGGCTCGAGCGGCCTGGCGCGTGCGCTCCCGCTGCGCGCGGCCTGGAACACGCCCCGCGTGCTGCGCTACACCCCCCGCCAGCCGATCAGCGCGCCCGTGTCGCCGGTCGCGCCGGCGCCCGCGGCTGGCCCCTCGCTCGGCGGCTCACCGTCGGGCGCGGTGCGGATCAACACTCCGCTCGGGATGGGCGCCAGCCCGCTCGGCCGCAACTGATCCAGGGC
>CAZMSZ010000125.1:0-18607 GCA_964569055.1 uncultured Planctomycetota bacterium
GGGCCCGGCTAGCCCGGCTTCCGCACGACTTCGTCGTGCAAAATCCGGGCTACCGCCGACGGCTCACTGCTGGGCGTTCGAGTCGTCGCTCGGCGCCGAGGGCGTTCCCGGAGCGCTGCTGGCGCCCTCCGCCTCGAGCGCGGTCGTCTCCTCGTCGGCCGCGGCCCGCGCCTCCTCGGCGGTCTTCGCGCGCTCGGCCGCCTGGGCGCGCTCCGCGTGCGCCTCCTCCCAGCGGCGCTCGGCGGCGTCGCGCTCGGCCTCGGCGGCCTTGGCCGCCTCGCGCGCGGCGTCGCGCTCCGCCTCGGCCTCGCGGGCGCGCTTCTTGGCGACCTCCCGTTCGCTCTCGGCCGCGGCCGCGGTCTCGCGGGCGGCGTCGCGCTCGCTCTCGGCCGCGGTCGCGGCCTCGCGGGCCGCGTCGCGCTCGGCCTCGGCCGCGCTCGCGCGGCGCTGCGCCTCCTCACGCTCGGTCTGGGCCCCGTCCCGCCTCGTGTGGGCCGCGTCGCGCTCGGCCTCGGCCGCGCTCGCGCGCGCGCCCGCCTCGTCGCGCTCGCGCTCGGCCGCGCTCGCGCGCTCCCGCGCCTCGTCGCGCTCGCGCTCGGCCGCGGTCGCCCGCTCGCGCGCGGCGTCGCGCTCCTGCTCGACGCGGCCCGCCTCCTCGCGGGCCTGGGTCAGCTCGCCCGCCAGCGCCTCGCAGCGCTTCAGCAGGTCGGCGATCTCGGCGCGCAGCCCCTCGGTGCGCTGACGCTGCGCCGCCTGCTCCGCCTCGGTCTCGCCGTGCTCCTGCTCGAGCCGCTCGCGCTCGGCGCGCGCCTCGGCCTCCTCCGCGGCCAGCCGCTTCCCCTCGGCCGCCTGGGCCTCGTTCGCCGCGCGCCGCTCGGCGAGCCGCGCGCGCTCGGCCTCGAGCGCTCCGCTCGCCTCGGCGTTGGCCTGCTCGAGCCGCGCCCGCTCGGCGTCGGCCGCGGCCAGCTCGCCGCTCGCCTCGCCCTGCTCCCGCGCCAGCTCCTCGCCCGCCTGCTTCAGCGCGGCCAGCTCGCCCTGGCGGGTCTCGATCGTCTGGCGCGTCTCCGTGAGCCGGCTCCGCGCGCCGTCGTTCGCCTGGCGCTGCGCCGTCCCGTCCGCCTCGGCCTGCGCGAGGTCCCGGTCGGCCTCGGCCTGCTGCGCGGCGAGCTGGCGCCCCTCCTCGCGCAGCGCCTCGTTGGCGGCCCGGCTGGCCGCGAGCTTGGCGCGCGTCTCCTCCAGCGCCTCGCGCCGGCGCCGCGCCTCCTCGGCCAGCGGGGCGTGCTCGGCGTCGGCCGCGGCCAGGTCGGCCCGGGTCGCCTCGAGCTCGGCCTGCGTCTTGGGGAGCTCCTCGTTCAGCGCGGCCACCTCGGCGCGGCGCGTCTCCAGCGTGGCCCGCGTCTGGGCCAGGTCGGCGCGGGTGCGCTCGAGGGTGGCCGTGAGCTCGTCGCGCTGGGCCGTGGCGGCCGCGAGGTCGGCGGTCGCCGTGGCCAGCTCCGCGCGCGCGCCGGCCAGGTCGCGGTCGAGGCCCGCGTTCTCCTCGCGCCGCGCCGCCAGGTTGGCGTCCGCCTCCTCGCGCGCCGCGCGCGTGGCGGCGAGCTCGCCGGTCAGCCGCTCCTTGCGCGCGTCCTCGTCCTGTTGGTTCGCGAGCGCGCGCGCCTTGGCCGCCTCGTGCTCGGCGATCGCCTGCTCGAGCTTGGCGACCTGCCGCTGCTTGCTCCCGACCGCCGCCTCGGCCGCCTTGGCGTCCATCTCGATCGTGGCGAGCTGGCGCTCGGTCTCGCGCAGCTCGGCGTCGAGCTGGACCTGCTCCTGCTCGGCCTTGACGATCGCCTGGAGCAGCGGGCGGTTCTCCTCGACCACCTTCTCCAGCGCCTCGAGGGTGTCCTGCACGCGCGCCTTGATCTGGTCGAGCTTCTCGAGGCCGCGCGCCGCCGCCTTGTTCACCAGCGCGCTCGCCTTGCTCTCCCCCGGCGCCACGGCCGAGCGACCGGGCACCACGATTCGGCTCGACTCCTTGGCCCGCGCCGCCGCCGCGGCCGGGCTGGTGCCCGTCACCACGGCCGAGCGCGCCGACGCCCCGCTCCCCACCCGGCTGGCGCGGCCCGAGTCCTTCGCGCCGGGCGCGGCGCTCGGCGGCTTGGCGTCCCGGGGCTCCTTGCGGAGCACCGCCCCGCACATGTTGCACGCGAGCGCGCCCGGCGGGTTGCGCTCGTAGCCGCATGCACACGCCACGTCGGCCTCGCTCTCTTCGCAGCGCCCGCGGTTCGGGGCTACCAGGCCAGCCTAGCCAGGGAGCGCGGCGCGCGCGAGGTGCCCCCTCGGGCGCGCCCTCGCTTCAAGCGCGCCGCTCACCCTGCTAGGGTCTTCCCGCATGCAGCCGCAGGAGGAGCACGACGAGGCGCGTCGGCGCGGCCCCGAGGGGAGCGCGTTCGACGCCGAGGACCGCCGGCGGCCGGCCAAGGGCCTCGCGCGCCGCATTCGCCGCTGGATCTCGCGGGCCTTCGTGAGCGCGGTCGTCCGGACCGCGCCCTACCTCTACTACGCCTACTGCTGGTTCGTGTGGCGCACCAGCCGCGTGCACGACCAGATCAACCCCGACTACTGCGCGGCGCTCGAGAAGCACGACCGCGTGGTCGGCCTGGTGTGGCACCAGGAGGTGTTCACGGTCGCCTTCGCCTACCGCCCCACCCGGCCGCACACCCTCGCCAGCGCCGGCAACTTCGGACGCGTGATCACGCGCATGCTCGAGCTGTGCGACTACAGGGTGTTCCGCGGCGGGTCCTCGGGCGCCCGGACCCGTCGGCGGTCCGTCCTGCGCGACATGATCGAGCACATGCAGCGCGAGCGGCGCGTGGGCTACGGGATCACCGTCGACGGCTCGAAGGGCCCGATCTTCCGCATGAAGCACGGCGGGGCCGCGATCGCGCGCGCCTGTCGGGCGCCAATCTACCTGGCCCGCATGTGGTACGCGCGGCGGATCGAGCTGCCGACCTGGGACCGCACCACGATCCCGCTCCCGTTCAACCGGATCCGCAGCTGGCTGATCGGCCCCTACTGGATCGACCCCGACTGCTCCGAGGAGGAGTTCGAGCGCGCCGTGGCGCACCTCGAGGCCGAGCTGCTCGAGCTGGCCGAGGTGAGCTTCGCCGAGTTCGAGCAGGACTACGACCCCTCGCTGCGCCGCGGGTTCCCCGAGGGCTGGAAGCCGCGCTGGGAGCGCGGTCGGCCCTACGGGCTCAAGCGCACCGAGTGGGACCTCGACCCCGAGCGCCCTCCACCCTGGGCGCACCGGCCGCCCCACACCCCGGCCGACGGCGGGGCGTGATCCGCGGGGATCGCGAGTGCGTTGACTCATCCCTGGAGGCGCGCGAGCATTCGCGCCCAGCATGAGCGCGCCGATCCACCAGCGCCCGAGCGGAGCAGCGACCTCCCGCTCGCGGGCGCGCCCCGACCCGCTGGCCGAGGCCGCCCCCCACGAGGGGCCGCTGTTCGACCTCGCGGCCGACGCGTTCTGCCGGCTGATGGTCCTCGCCACTCGGATCGCCTGGCGCGTCCAGCGCGGCGCGGTGAGCGGGGCGCCCCCCGCGGCCGGCTCGTACGTGCTCGTCGCCAACCACGCCAGCCACGCCGACGGGCTGATCCTCGACAACCTCATGCTCCGGCGCTTCGGCCGCCGCGTGCGCTTCCTCGCCAACCTCAAGGTGCGCGGCAACCCGCTCTGGCACCTGTTGCTGCGGGCGCGCCGGGCGGTCGTCGTCGACTACGCCCACAGCCGCCGCGCGGCGGTGGCGCTGCTCCGCCTGCTCGAGCGGCGCGCGCCCGGCGAGGAGCTGATCCTGGGGATCTTCCCCGAGGGGACGCGCAGCCGCGACGGGGGCCCCAACCCGCCCAGCCGCGGCGCCGCCTGGGTCGCGCGACGCGCGGGGGTCCCGCTGGTGCCCGTGGCGATCGCCGGCACCTACCAGCTGTGGCCCGCTCAGCGCCGCTTCCCGCGCCTGACCCGCCTCGCCCCCGGCGCCCTCGCGGTGCGGTTCCTCCCGCCGATCGACCCCGCCGACTACCCCGACGACGACGCGCTGATCGAGGAGGCCATGCGACGGGTCTACGCGGCGCTCGAGGAGCTGAACGCGGCGGTGCCCTCGCGAGATATGCGGGTTACCGCGCTTCGCTGAGCCCGAACGCCGGACCGTTGCTCATGCCGCCGAGGTCGTGGACCTGCGTGAAGCCCGCCTCGCGCAGGGCGGCGGCCGCGCGCGCGCTGCGCCGTCCCGAGCGGCAGTAGACGATCACCGGGCGGTCGCGGGCGCCGAGCTCGTCGAGGCGCGCGCCGACCTCGTCCACGGGCACGTTCACGGCGCCCGCGAGGTGGCCGGCCTCGTACTCCTCGGGGCTGCGCACGTCGAGGAGCAGGCGCTCCTCGTCGGCCACGGCCCGCTCGATCGCCGGGCGCTCCGCCTCGCTCGGGGCCGAGGTGCAGGCGGCGACCAGGAGCGCCGCGGCGGCGGCGGCGGCCAGCCCGCCGACCCGGCTGCGTCGGGAGGTGTTCATGCGCTCAGTGTAGCGCTCGGGCGCGCTCGACCGAGAGGCGGAGGCCGGCCGCCCGCAGCCGGCGCGCGAGCACCTCGCCCAGCGCGGTGGCCGGGGTGAGCACGCCGCCGCGCTCGCGCCCGCCCGGGAGGGCGTCCTGCTCGAGCGCCAGGGCCAGGCCCGCCTCGCACAGGAACGTGACGGTGGCGCGGTTCCCGGGGTCGCCCGGGCCCGAGACCTCGCCCAGGGCGAGGCGGTCGTCGCGCGCTTCGCCCAGGAGCAGGCAGCGGAACCAGCCGCGCTCCATGGCCTGCTCCGAGGGGCCCTCGCCCGGCGCGGGGCCGAGGCGCTCCAGCAGGCGGCGCACGCGCGGGCGCGCCAGGAGCGCCGGCGAGGCTGCCATGCCGGCCGCCGCCGCCCAGGCCAGCGGGCGCCGGCGGGTGGCGAGCGCCTCGTCGTACGTGAACGGCGCTCCGTAGGGCGCGCCCCACTCGGCCGCGAGCGCGGCGCTGCGCCGCACCACCCGCGTGTTCACGGGCGCCATGAAGAACGGGGCCAGCCAGCGGCCGAGCACCGGCTCCCACTCGACCCCGCTCCGCTCGGGCGCGTGGGCGCGCTCGTCGGCGCCGCGGCGCGAGGGCGGGTTGAGCAGGACGGGATCGCGCAGGAGGTCGAGGTCGCCCGCCTCGGCCACGGCGAGCGCGCTGGCGAGCGTGCCGCCGTTGAGCCCGCCGCCGCCCATGCTGAACGCCGCGAGCACGCGCCGGGTGGGCTGGTCCCACGTGCGCCGGATCCAGTCCACGACCATCCAGGCGCCGAGGTCGGAGGGGACCGAGTCGAACCCGCAGCAGGGCACGATCCGCGTCCCGGCCGCGGCGGCGCGCTCGTGGAGGCGGTCGATCAGGCCGCGCACCCAGGGGGTCTCGCCGGTGATGTCGCAGTAGTGGACGCCCTGCTCCACGCAGGCCTCGACGACGGGCGTGCCGTAGCGCGCGAACGGACCCGCGGTGGAGAGGAGCACGCGCGCGCGCGCGACCATGGCCGCCACGGTCTCGGCCCGCCCGCTGTCGGCCACCAGCGCCGCGGCGGCCCCGTGCTCGCGCCGGACCGCCTCCACCCGCGCCGGGTCGCGGCCGGCCACGCCCCACCGCACGCCGGCCGGCGCGTGGGCGGCGAGGTAGCGGGCGGCCTGCCGCCCGGCGAAGCCGGTCGCGCCGAACAGGACGAGGTCGAGGTCGCGCTCGCTCACGCGCGTCACGCTACCGCACAGGAGCGACGCGCGGAGTCACCCTTGCGGCGCGCGGCGCGCTCGTCCACCATTTCGCTCCCGCACCAGCGCCCGGAGAGAACGCCATGCACCGATCCACCCTGGTGGCCGCCCTCGAGGGAGGGCGCCCGTGAGCCGCGCCGCGCAGGTCTTCGCGGCCCTGGCCGCCCTGCTGCACGTCTCGTTCTTCGTGATGGAGAGCCTGCTGTTCAGCCGCCCCGACGTGCAGGCGCGCTTCCAGATCGAGGGGGGCGCCTCCCCGCAGCTCCTGCTGTTCGCGTTCAACCAGGGCTTCTACAACCTGTTCCTCGCGGCCGGCTGCGCGGCCGGGCTGGTGCTGGCGCGCCGGCGGCCGGCGGAGGGGCGCGCGCTCGTGCTCTACACCTGCTCCTTCATGGTCGGCGCCGGGCTGGTGCTGGTGGCCTCCGCCCCCGAGCTCGCCGGGGCGGCCGCCGTGCAAGCGGGCCCGCCGCTGCTCGCGGTGCTGGCCGCGACCCTCGGAGCGCGGGCGAAGACCTCCCCTTGAGCGCCTGGGTCGTCGCGGACGAGCGCCCCGCCGATCGCGCGGCGGTGCGGAGGGTGGAGGAGGCGGCGTTCGGCCGCGCGGGCGAGGCCGACCTCGTGGACGCGCTGCGCGAGCGCCCCGGCGCCCTGTCCCTCGTCGCGCGCGAGGGCGAGGAGGTGATCGGGCACCTCCTGCTCACCGCGGCGACGGTCGAGGCCGGCGCGGCGCCCTGGCAGGCGCTCGGCCTGGGGCCGATGGCCGTCGCGCCCCCGCGGCAACGCCGCGGCGTCGGCTCCGCGCTCGTCCGGACCGCGCTCGAGCGCGCGCGCGCCGCCGGCGCCGAGCTGATCGTCGTGCTCGGGCACCCCGAGTACTACCCGCGCTTCGGCTTCGCGCCGGCCGCGCGCCTGGGGCTGCGCTGCAAGTGGCCCGTGCCCGACGAGGCGTTCATGGCGCTCGAGCTCGCGCCGGGCGCGGCGGCGCGTCGCGGCGGCGGGCTCGTGCGCTACGACCGGGCGTTCGACGCGGTGTAGCGCCCATGGAGCGTCAGCTCGAGCTCTCGATCAACCGGCCGCGCTGCCCCTATTGTCACGACGGCGTCGAGGCCGCGAGCGACAAGGTCGCCTGCGACGCCTGCATGAGCTGGCACCACCGGGACTGCTGGCGCGAGCTGGGCGCCTGCGGCGCCTGCCAGCACCCGCGCACGACCGAGCGGCGCGACCCCGACGAGGGGCAGAGCGCCGCCGAGCTCGGCGCCCGGGTCGCCCCGCGGACGCGCCTCGCGCGCCTGGCGCACCTGTTCGGGCGCGCCTTGGGGCTGCTCAAGCTGGGGCTGTCGCACCCCGCCGGCGGCGCGATCGCCGCGTTGACGCTGGCGGCGCTCGGCGTGCGCTGGCTGGCGATCGGCAGGCCGCCCGAAGGGGTCGGCCCGCCGCTGGCGCTGGTGCTGGCCGTGATCCTCGGCCTGGGCGCGCGCGTGCGAGCGCGGGCCCGCAGGTCGCGCCGCTGAGTCGCGTTCGCCTCGCCGGTCGATTCGCCCGCGAGCCGCCCGCACGTGACCGCAGCGCTTCGCTACAGTGCGCGCGGGAGGCCCGGTGCGAGGACCGTGTTCACGGCGACGGCTGCCCCGTTGCGCGGGGGCCGCGCTCCTGGTCGCGCTCGCCGTCGGCTGCCGCACGGGGCACCCCGCGGTGGAGGCGCGCCGCACGGCGGCGGGGGAGTGGCGCCTCGAGGCGCGGCTCGGGTCGACGCCGGCGCACCTGCTGGAGGTGATCGCGGCCCGCGGGGTCGAGGAGCTCGTGCTCGCCGTGGCGGACGCCGACGTCGCGGCGCGGTTCGCGCGCTCCGGCCGTGAACCGGAGGGGCGCTACGCGCTGTTGGCGCGCACGCCGACCGAGGGGCTGCAGGCGGTCGCGCTGGTGGAGGTCCACCCGGAGGGGCTGTGGATCGCGCACCCCACCTCGGCCGGCGCGGCGCGCGCGCTGGTCGTGCTGCCGTTCGCCTTCGACCCGCCCACCCGGGCGGCCGCCTTCGCCGACGCCGCCGAGGCGCGCCGTTGGCTGCGCGAGGTGCAGCGGGCGCACGCGGCGGGGCGGCTCCAGCCCGCTGCCACGCGGCGCTGAGGCGTCTGGGCACGCACGGTGCTCGGGGAACCGCGAACCAACAGACACGGAGGCCCCATGCGGATCGTGATCGCTGCCTCGTTCCTCTCCCTGTCCCTGCTGTTCTGCGGCTGCCCGCCGCAGGAGGGCGGCGACGCGCCGACGACCGACGAGACCGCCCCGCCGCCCGCCGAGGAGACGCCCCCGGCCATGCCGGAGGACACCGGAACGCCCCCCGCCGACGAGGGCACCGGGACGACCCCCGAGCCCGCGCCTGGCGGGACCGGCGGGACGGGTGACACGGGCGGCGCTGGCGGCGCCGGCGGTGGCGCCGGCGGGACCGGCGGCGGCACCGGCGGGCAGTAGCCGCGCGGTTCGGCGCGGGCGGTCGCGCGCCGCCCGCGCCGCGGTACGATCGGGCCATGGCGAAGCGTTCCCGGCGCGCGGACGGCGCGCGGCCTGATCGTGGCGCCCGGCCCCGCCGGGCCGAGGCGCTCCTGCTCGAGGCGGCGGCGGCCCAGCCGGGCCGCCGCATCCTGTGCTCCTCCCCCGGGCGGGCGCAGGTCGCGCGCGCGCTGGCGGCGGCCCGCCCCGAGGCGGAGGTCGTGTGCCATTACCTCGACCGCTATCAGGCGGCGCGGGCGCGCGAGGCCGCCCGCGACCTGCCCAACCTCGAGGTCGTGTGCGAGGCCGAGCTCCCGCCGGGCGAGCGCGACCTCGTGGTCCTGCCGCTCCCGGCGGCCGGTGAGGGCGAGCTCGCCCGCGAGTGGCTGCAGCAC
Source organism: uncultured Planctomycetota bacterium (assembly GCA_964569055.1). GTDB lineage: Bacteria > Planctomycetota > J058 > J058 > J058 > JAWLGW01. The sequence continues at coordinate 8,680 of CAZMSZ010000125.1, forward strand.
GGCGTGAACGTGCTGGCCCGCGACGGCGTGCTGCTCGCGGCGACCGACAACCCGCGCGACCGCTGGCTCGACGGGGTGGTGCGCGGCCTGACCAAGCGCGTGGCGCGCGAGCAGGTCCGCGGCGGGGTGGTGTATCGCGCGCGCAAGGCGGGCGACCTGCGCAAGCTCAAGGACTACTCCTGCACGTTCGCGTTCCGCCACGCCGGCCGCCTGATCCAGGCGGTGAGCCGCCCGGGGGTGTTCGCGCACCGGCGGCTCGACCTCGGCGCGCGCGCCCTGATCGAGGCCTGCGACGTCCGAGCGGGCGAGCGCGTGCTCGACGTCGGCTGCGGCTCGGGCGCGGTCGCGTTCGCGGCGGCCTTCGGCGCGCCGGACGTGACCGTGGAGGCGATCGACGCCAACGCGCGCGCCGTCGCCTGCGCGCGCGAGGGGGCGCGGCTCAACGGGCTCGAGCAGGCGGTGCGCTGCGTCGTCGCGCTCGCCGAGGAGCACGAGGTGGAGGCCCCCTGCGACCTGGCCCTCGCCAACCCGCCCTACTACAGCGACCAGCGGATCGCCGCCGCGTTCGTGGCCCTCGCCGCGCGCGCGCTCCGCCCGGGCGGACGCCTGCTCGTCGTGACGCAAGGACCCGACTGGTACCTCGAGGCGCTCCGCCCCGAGTTCGAGGCGATCGACGTGCGCGAGCTGCGCGGCTACTCGATCGTCCGCGGGATCCGCGCGGCGCCCTCGCCGGCGCGGCCCCCGGCGTGAGCTGGCGCCCGCGCCTCCGCCCGGAGGTCGCGCTCGAGCAGGAGGAGGGGCGGGCCCGGCTCCACGACGCGCTCACCGGACGACGCGTGCCGGCGGGACCGCTGAGCTGCGCCCTGGCGGGGCTCATGGACGGGCGGCGCTCCCTCGAGGAGCTGCTCGACGCGGCGACCGCTGCGGCGGGCCGCCCGCGCGCCGACGCCGAGGGCGCGCTCCGCGCGCTGCTCCTGCTCGGCCTGGTGGAGGGCGCCGACGAGCCGACCGCGGCGGCCCTGCGGGCGCCGCGCCCGAGCGAGGAGGTCGCGGTGCTCCCCGGCGCGCGCTTCGGCTGCGCGGGGAGCGGGCAGTGCTGCCACGTGTTTCGGCCGGGGCCGCTCGAGGACGACGACCTCGCCGCGCTCGAGGCGGCGCGGCCCGCGATCGAGGCGCTCCTGCCCGGGCTCCCCGCGGAGTGGGTCAGCGCGGTCGAGGACGGCGAGGACGAGGCCCCGCGCCGCTACCTGGCGCGCGCCGACGGCCGGTGCCTGTTCCTGCTCCCCGACGGGCGCTGCGGGGTCCACGCCGCGGCGGGAGCGGAGGCCAAGCCCGGCTTCTGCCGGCTGTTCCCGTTCGACGTGGTGCGCACCGCCTGGGGGTCGCGCCTGTTCGACGTCGGCCTGTGCTCGGCGCTCCCGACCACGACGCGCGCCGGCCCGAGCCACGCCGCGCACGCCGCCGCGCTCGCGCCGCTCTTGCCGCGGCGGCCGCGCCTGTTCCACCCGCTGGTCCTGCTCGACGCGAGCGCCCCCTGCGACTACGGCCCGGTCCGCGCGCTCGAGGAGCGCTTGCTCGAGCGCGCGAGCGCGCCGGGCGCCGCCGCGGGGCCGACGCTGCTCGCCTCGGCCGCGCTGGCGCGCGCCTTCGCCGCCGCGCTGGCGAGCTGCCCGCTCGCCCCCGAGGAGCCCGCCCGGACCGCGGCCGCGACGCTCGCGCGCGACCGCGCCGGCGAGACGCCGCCCCTGCCGGCGTTCGCCGCCGAGGCGCGGGCGCGCGCGCTCGAGCGGGTCACCGCCGCGCTCGAGGCGGCGGCCGGCGCGCCGGGCGAGCGCGACGCCCCGCTGGCGGCGGCGTTCGGGGAGGTGCTCGCGGCCGCGCGCTCGCTCGCCGCCGAGCGGGCCGGGCTGGCGGCCGGTCCGCTCCCGCCCGCCCTGGTGGCCGCCGCCGCGCTCCCGCTCGACCACGCCGCGGCCGACGCGCTCCTCGCCTCGTCGCTGCGCAACCGCCTGTTCGGCGCGCGCCTGCTGGTCAACGGCCGCCTGCGGGCCGGCCTGCTGCGCGCCGCGCTGCTGGCGCTCCTGACGGCCGTCGGCGCGCGCCTGCGCGCCGCCGTGACCGGCGCCCCGCGCGCGGGCCCCGACGCCCTGGCCGCGGCCCACTGGATCGCGGCGCTGGCGCTCGACCGCCCCGCCGTGGCGCGCGCCCTCGAGCCGGTCGAGGAGGACGCGTGGGCGGTCGCGGCCGCGGCGGCCGACGCGCTCGCGCGACCCTGAGCGCTCTGGGCGCTCCGATTCCGTGCGCCCGCGAGCGGAGCACGCTCGGCTACGCCGTCGCGCCGACCCGCCCCGCGACCGAGAGCCCCGGCGGGTCGAGGACCGCGCGCACGCGGTCGAGCGCGCGGGCGATCGCGGCGTCGGCCTGCTCGTAGCCGATCTGGTCGCTCGGCTCGCCGAGGTGGGCGTGGTTCCACCACAGGTCGGAGCGCAGGTCCTCGAGGTACTGACACACCTCGGCGCGCAGGCGGCGCGCGATCGCCTGCCCCTCCAGCCAGGAGGCCAGGCCGGCGGCCGCGTCGGAGAAGCCCGCCTCGAGCAGTTCGTCGGCCAGCCGGCGACAGAGCCGGGTGCAGGTGCAGGAGAGGCAGTCCCACACGTTCGTGAACGGGCTCAGGTAGGCGTCGAGGTCGCCGCAGCGCGGGCAGCGCGGGCGGGCGCGGCGTTGCATGCGTGTCCTCCAGGTCGGGGCGACCGCGCGGGGTCGGCGGTTCGCACCACGCGCAGCAACGCTCGTGCCTCGAGTCGAGGCTCGCGGGCAGCGGGGAGCGGACCGCGCGTGAGCCGCGCGGGAGTGGGCGAGATCGCCCGCGCGCGGGGACGCTCCCGCGGGCCGGGCTCAGGCGGCGCGCGCGCCGCCGTCCTCGCCGGCGACGCGCAGCCGCGGCAGGGCGGTCGGGTGCTCGCGGTTGAGCCAGGCGAGCAGCGCCTCGCGCACCTCGCAGCGCAGGTCGGACAGCGTGCCCGGGTCGGCCGCGCTCACGAGCGCGCGCAGCTCGATCGTCCGCTCGCCCGCGTCGGTGACCTGCAGCTGGCACGTGCGCCCGTCCCAGCGGGGCGAGGCCTCGACCACCCGGGCCAGCTCGGCCCGCAGCGCCTCGGTCGGCGCGCCGTGGTCGACTCGCAGCAGCACCGTGCCGAGCAGCGCCGGATTGCGGCGCGACCAGTTCTGGAACGAGCGCTCGAGGAAGTAGCCGAGCGGCACGATCAGGCGGCGTTGATCCCAGGTCAGGATCACCACGTAGGTCGCCGTGATCTCCTCGACGGTGCCCGTCTCGCCCTCGACCACCACGAGGTCGCCCTGGCGGACGGGGTCGGTGATCGCGATCTGGAGCCCGGCCAGCAGGTTGGTCAGGGCCGGGCGGGCGGCGAGGCCGGCCACCAGCCCGGCGATCCCGGCGGAGGCGAGCAGGGTCGCGCCCACCTGCCGCACGGCGGGGAACACCATTAGCGCCGCGGCCGCGCCGAGCACACCCACCACTGCGGCCAGCGTCCGGCTCACGAGGCGGACCTGCGTGGCCCGGCGGCGGGCGCGTACGTCCTCGAGGCCGCCCGGCGCGAGGCGCCCGACCAGGGCCTCGGCCCCCGCGTCGATCGCGCGCACCGCGGTCCAGGTGATCGCGCCGACCAGCGCCGCGACGAGCACCCGGCGCAGGGCCTCCGCCGTGAGCGGCGGCTTGGCCAGCGCGCCCTGGAGCGCGAGCAGCGCGACCAGGAGCGCGGCGAGGGCGGTCGGCGCGCGGAGGCGGCGCGCCAGGCGCGCGGTCGCGTCGTGCCCCGTCCGGCGCGCCAGCCGAGCGAGCACGAAGAACAGCGCGGCGTGCGCGCCCAGCACCCCCAGCAGCGCGCCCGCGGCGACGCCGAGCCGCCAGGCCTGATCCGGCCAGTCGGTCGCGAGCTGCACGGACAGGTCCATGGCGGCGGGGCGAGCGAGCCGTGTGCCTCCGCGTGCGCGCGCTCGGCGCAGGTCGCGCGCGGCCCGGCGGGGCGAGCGCGGGGCCGCGCGGCGCTACACCGTCGCCCGCACGTGCAGCCCGAGGCGCCCCAGGGTCGGGACGCACTCCACCTCGAGGAACCCGGCCTGCTCGAGCAGCGCGCGGGTCGCCCCGGCCTCGAGCCGCCCCACCGCCTGGCTGTAGAACCGCCACACGCTCATGGAGGCGCCGAGGAGCAGCGTCTCGCGCGGGCGGGCCAGCAGGCGCGGGGCGCGACGAAGCGCCTGGCCGGCGGCCCGCAGCAAGGAGCCCTCGGCGTTGGGCTCCATGAGCCGCAGCGCGCCGCCAGGGCGGAGCACGCGGCGCAGCTCGCGCAGCACCGCGCGCCGGTCGGGCACCAGGTACAGGAAGCTGTGCCCGGTCACGAGGTCGCAGCTCGCGCTCGCGAGCGGCAGCCGGGTGGCGTCCGCCACGAGCACCTCGACGCTGGGACGGGGTCGGTCGCGAAGGTGCTGCCGCGCGCGGGTCACCATGGCGTGCGAGAGGTCGACCCCGAGCACCCGGGCTGCGGGGAGCAGGTCGGCCAGGGCGAACGCGCTCATGCCGGGCCCGCAGCCCACGTCGAGCACCTGCGCCGGCGCCCGCCCCGGGGGCGGGTCGAGCAGACGCGCAGCCTGCTCGCGCCACAGCCCGTGGTCGGTCAGGAAGTCGTAGGCCCGGGCCCCGACCTCGAACACCTGCGGCGAGTGGAGCAGCGCGCGCATGGGGCCTCCGGCGGTCGAGCTACCGCTCCTGGGCGGGGGCGAGCTCTCGGTCGGGGACGGCGGCCGCGAGGCGGAGCACGTCGAGGCCCTCGCGCGCCTCGCGGGTCAGGAGGATCACGCCGGGAGCGTTGGCGATCACGACCTTTTGGGTCATGACGATCACCTCGGGAGCGCCCGCGAGCGTGACCTCGACGGTCGGGGGGTGCTCTCTCTCCTCGGCCGAGGCGTGGTCGCGCTGCGCGCGCTCGGCGGCCGCGGCCACGGTCGAGGGTTCGCCCTCGATCCGCATCAGGACCTCTTCGCTATGAGCGGAGCTACCCATGGCGAAGCACGCCGCGCTCGGCTCGAGCAACGCGTACTCCAGGACCAGCTCGGCGCCCGCGAGCGCCTCGTCGGCGACCGATACGGCGAGGCGGCGCGGATCGCGCCCGGGCTTGGCGGCGGTGTAGCCGTTCCAGACCCCGCCGGGGGGGACCGCGGGCAGCGCGCAGCCCTCGAAGGAGCCGACGCCGAGCGGCGCGGCGGGCGAGGCGGGGACGACTCCGCCGGTCTCGATGACGACGTTCCCGTCCACGAGCTCGCCGCGCAGGACCTGCTCGAGCGGCAGCGACACGCCGCCCACCGTGAAGCCGAGGAGCGCGATCGGCTGCTCGAGCCCGTTGCGCACGTGGACGGTGAGCGCGCTGGTGTCCTCCGACGAGCCGGTCATGCGCACCACGGTCAGCTCGGGGTGCGCGCCGGCCGCCGCCGGCGCGGGGGCCGCCTGCGGCTTGGGCTCCTCGGGGCAGCCCGCCAGCAGGAGCAGGAGCGGGAGCCCGAGGGGCCAGGGCCGGGTCCGCGGGCGGGCGTCGTGGTGAGCGAGCATGTGCGATCGAGCTCCTCGCGCGCTGCTTGGCGCGTGCGACTCCGTCGGCGGCGCGATTGTAGGACGCGTCCTTGAGCGAGCCACCGCGGCTGCACAGTCGGCTCAGCCCTCGTCGGTCGAGGCGTCGAGCGCCTCGTCGCGCGGGCGGAGCGCCTGGGGGAAGCGCCGGGCGAGGATCTCGTGGAGCGCGTGGGCCACGTCGCCCGCGTGCGCCGGGCGGTCGGCGGGCTGCTTGGCGAGGAGCTGGTGGACGAGGGTCTCGAGCTCGGCGGGGGCGTCGGGGCGGACCACGCGCAGGCGCGGCGGGCGCGCGGTCTGGATGCGGTGGACCAGCTCGACCAGGCGCTCGGCGCCCCCCGTCGAGAACGGCGCCTGGCCGACGACGAGGTGGTAGAGCGTCGCGCCCAGGGCGTACAGGTCGGCGCGCGCGTCGACCGCCTTGGCGTCCACGATCTGCTCGGGCGCGGAGTAGGGGAGCGAGCCGAGGCCGAGCCCGGTCTCGGTGAGCGCGGCCGCGTCGCCCAGCTGCTTGGCGATCCCGAAGTCGCCCAGCTTCGCCACCCCGCCTGGGGCGATGAAGATGTTCGCGGGCTTCACGTCGCGGTGCACCACGCCCACCGCGGCGGCGGCGGCCAGCGCGCGCGCCACGTCGCGCCCGATCTCGAGGGCGCGCGGCAGCGGGAGCGGCCCGCGCCGGAGGAGGTCGAGCGCGGTGGGGCCCTGCACCAGCTCCATGAGAATGTACGGGCGGCCCTCGACGATCCGCACGTCGTAGGTCTCGACCACGTGCGGGCTGGTGACGCGGCAGCAGAGCTGCGCTTCGCGCAGGAAGCGGCGGTGCTCCTCGGAGCCGGGCGCGATCTCGCGGCGCAGGAACTTGACGGCGACCTTGCGCCCGAGCAGGTGCTGGCGCGCCACCCACACCCGCCCCTGCGCGCCCGCGCCGAGCTCCTCGAGCAGCTCGAACTCGTCGGCCGGGAGGAGCGGCGCGTCGAGCTCGCGGTGCGCGAGCGCCACGGTCTTGCTCTGGTCGTCGCAGCCGATCAGCTCGGACTCCACGAGGTGCTGCCCGAGCGCGACCGACGCGCCTCGCGGCACGCGGACCGCCGTCTTGGCGGTGAGCCGCGTCGCGCCCACGAAGGTGCCGTTGCGGCTGCCGAGGTCGGTCGCCCACAGGCCGTCCTCGCGCAGCTCGAGCGTGAGGTGCCGGCGCGAGATCCGCGGGTCGTCGAGGCGCAGCGTCGCCTCCTCGCCGCGGCCGAGCACGAAGCTCTGCCCGGGGCGCAACACGCTGCTCGCCACCACCTCGCCGTCGCGCACCACGACCAGGCTCGCCTCCAAGCGCTCCCTCCCGTTGGCGCGAGCTTACCGCGCCCGGTCGGGCGCGATCAGGCCGTCGAGCACCGGCTCGTCGCCCGGCGTCGTGCCCCGGGTGGTGACGGTCACGCGGTCGCCCGCGCGCAGCCGCTGCAGCGGGGCGCGCAGCCGCTCGCGGGCGGCGCGCGCGGCGGGGAGGGCGATCGTCTCGACCACGCCGTCGCGGCGCTCGAGCTCGAGGCCCTCGGGGCCGAGGGCGCGGAACCGCCCCTCGAGGACGCGGCGGCGTGGCGCGTCGGACCTCGCGTCCTCGGCCTCGCGTGCGTCGTTTCGCGCCGCGGGCGGTGGGCTCGCGACCTCGCCCGGCGCGCCCACGCGCAGCGCCTCGCCCGCGCCGAGGACCACGTAGTCGCCGGCCGTCTCGGCGATCGCCCGCAGCGCCGCGAGCGGCTCGACCGCGCGCAGGTCGACGTTGATCCGCCCGCGGACCGCCGGCGAGAGCACGATGCTCCGCTCGGCGTAGCGGGCCAGCAGCAGCAGCACCGTGCGCACGTCGGCGTCGCGGAACTGCACGCTCAGCCGGAGCGGCCGCTCGAGCAGCAGCGCCTCCCCCGGGAGCTCGCGCACGCGCAGGCGGGCCAGCCGCGCCACCATGGAGACCGCGTCGCGCCAGGCCACGCGCTCGAGGCGCAGCGTGAGGCGCCCGTCGAGGTCGGGGGCGGCGAGCACGGTCCGCCCGGACTGGCGCGAGATCTCGGCCGCGAGCTCCTCGATCGACTCGTCCTGCGCGTCGAGCGAGATCACCTCGCGCAGCCGGGCGGGCGCGGCCGCCTCTTGCTGCGCGGAAGCGGGCGCGGCGAGCGCCGCGATCAGGGTGGCCACGCCGCAGAGCGCGATCCGAGGCATACGGGAGCGTCCCTCCCCCCGCTGCAGGCTGGCAACGCGGGCACGCCGGCGCAAGGGCCGCGCGGCCTCACGCCGGGGCGCTCGGCTCCTCGGGCGCGGTGTCCTCGTCGAGGTCCTTGAGCGCGTCGATCAGCCACACCAGGAACGCGACCGACGTCACGGCGGTCCCGGAGAGGAGCCCGGCGAGCAGGCCGTAGAACGGGTCGAACCCGTGGTCCCGCGCGATCGTGGCGCCGGCGTAGGCCAGGGGGCCCGCCAGCAGCAGGTAGCGCATGGTCGCCATGACCAGGCCCGGCCCGCCGCGCTGCAGCGCCTCGAAGGCGGGGCGGCAGAGCAGGAAGGGGATCGTGACCAGGGCCGCGACCGGCGCGGCGTAGCGCACCGCGAACGCGGCCAGCCTCTGGGTGGCCGCCGCGTCGCCGAGCGCGACCGCGAGCGCCTCGCCGCCGAGGAGGCACAGCGGCGTGGCCACCACGAGCGCGTAGGCGGCGGCGAGCCCGAACGCGCGGTAGAGCTGGCTGCGCATCGCCTCGTGCTGCCCCTCGCCCACCAGGCGGGCCACGAAGGGGAGCACCGCCACGCCCAGGGCGATCACGGGCATCAGCGCGATCGCCTGGGCGCGGTGGTAGATCGCGTAGGCGGCGATCGCCGCGGTGGCCTGCTCGAAGCGCGCGAGCACGGCGTTGACCAGGAACAGCTCGGTCCCCATCAGCGCGTACGTGAGGGCGGAGGGGATCCCGAGCGCCAGCAGCGCCGAGAGCGGCCGCGAGAACAGCCCCTCGCGGGTGAAGCCGGGCCGGCGGCCGCGCAACGGGGCGGGCGGCGGCTCGCTCGCCCAGCGCGCCCGGCGCGCCGCCTCGAGCGCGCGCATCCGCCACAGCGCGTAGGCCAGGCTCGCGAGGCGGGCCAGCCCGGTCGCGAGGGCGATGCCGAACAGGCCCAGGCCGAAGCCGAACACGAACAGCGTGTTCAGCCCGAGGTTGGTGAAGCCCGAGATCAGCCCCGCGATCATGGTCGAGCGCGTGTCGTGATGCGCCTTGACGATCGAGTCGGGGATCACGGACCAGAAGCCGAACAGCGCCACGCCGGTCACCGCCACGGGGGCGTAGACGGCGAACGCCTCGGCCGTGCGCGGCGGGAGCCCGAGGTGATCGGCCGCGAGCCAGGCCCCGACCGCGACGCCGAGGAAGATCAGCGTGAGCGCGGCGCACACGCCGATCGACACCCGGATCAGCTGACGGATCCGCTCCTCGTGCCGCTCGCCCATGGCGCGGCTGAGGTGCGAGGTGAGGGCGGACGAGGCGCCCACCCAGCAGGCTATGAACAGGAACTCCAGCGGGAAGAACAGGCCGATCGCCGCCACGGCCGCGTCGCCGATCGTGGAGGCGTAGGGCAGGTCGATCGCGCTGAGCATCGCCCGCGCCGTGAAGCTGATCACCAGCGGCCAGGCGAGGGCGAGCAGGGACTTGCTACCAGCGGGCGCGGGGGTGGCCATGGGAGGCGGAGTCTATCTCCCCCTGCGGGCGGGTGGCCGCTCGGCGCTGCTAACCCGGATGTTTCACGAGGCACGAGCGTCCTGCGCCATCGGAAGCTCAGGATCGAGCGCAGACAGCGCAATGACCGCAGAGATCGGGGACGAGCACGAGCCGATCGGAATCGCGACTTCAGCGCACCTCTGCGTTCTCGGCGATCTCTGCGCTGAGATCGCTCGCTTGCCTGGGTCGAGGGCGGGCCCTCGTGAAAGATCAGGCTAACCGGCGGCGCCGCACGCCGCCGCTGGTTAGGCTGAGCGCATGAGCGTCGAGCAAGGCGTCGGGCTGCTGGTGGTGTTCGTGGTCCTGCTCGGGGCGCTCGGGTGGGTGCTGCGCTCCGAGCGGTCGCGTGCCGGTGAGACCGGGCGCGGCGAGGAGGCGCCGCCGCTCGCGGCCGCCTCGCCCGGCGGGGGGGAGGACGCGTTCGTGGCGGAGCTGGTCCAGCTCACTCGCGGCGGCCGGAAGATCGAGGCGATCCGGCGGCTGCGCGAGCGGACCCGGTGCGGGCTGAAGGAGGCCAAGGACGCGGTCGAGGCGCTCGAGCGCGGCGAGC
>CAZMSZ010000126.1:0-18476 GCA_964569055.1 uncultured Planctomycetota bacterium
CTTGGTCCCGTTGGCGTCGACCTCGACCGCGCTCGGCAGCTCCTTGAGCTCGGAGGCGCCGGCCGCGCTCTCGCGCTTGAGCATCACGCCCTCGAGCTCACCCTCGGTCCCGGTCCAGGTCTTGGTGCCCGAGATCTCGGTCACCATCGCCGGGAACGGACCGCCGAGCCCGAGGGCCACCTCGGTCGGCGTGCCCTTGGGCGCGTCACCCGCGGTGGAGCCCGACGCGGCCATGATCTTGACCTCGACCCCGGCCTCGCCCTTCTTGCCGAGGACGGCCTTGGTCACCTTGCCATCGGCCTTGTTCACGGTGAGGCCGAGGAGGTAGTCCTCCTTGTCCGCCGCGGGCTGGAAGGCCAGCGCTGCGTTGTAGTGCTCGACGATCCAGGCGCTGTCGGTCTCGGCCACGACGGCGTAGCGGACGGTGTACTTGCCGCTCGGGCCCTCGTTGAGCTGCTCGATGGTGTAGCCCTTCTCGAGGGTCTTGTAGTTGACCCCGGGCAGCGTGTCCGGGACCTGGATGAACTGCGGGTCGATCCCCGCCTGTCCGCCCGAGGCCTCGGTCCCGCCCTGGTCGTCCGTCTTCTTGCCGCCGATCAGCCCGCAGCCCGAGAGGGTCACCGCGGCCACCACCAGCGCCATGCCGATACGCTTCATGCGCTCCACTCCCCCTTGTCCGAGTCGGAGGCCCCGGAGCGGGGCCCCTCTTGGATGGGCCGGAATGGTAAGCGCGGGCCGAGGACCTTGCCAGACCTACTCGGCGGCAGGGGGCGCAGGCGGGCGCAGGTTCGCGCGCGCCTCCACCGCGAGCAGGGCGGCGGCTGCGGCGAGGTCGGTGTGGTCCTCGGGCTGGGCGACCGCGTCGACGAGGAGCGCGAGGTCGCCCGGGGTCCCGGTGCGCGCCAGCCCGGCGGCGGCCTCCCGGCGGACGCGCGGGTCGGGGTCGGAGAGGAGCGCCAGGAACCGCTCGCGGTGCGCCGGGTCGCCGCGCAGGGCGAGGGCGCGCAGGGCGGGCAGCCGCGTGGTCGGGAGGTCGAGCCCGCGCAGCAGCGCGCTCACGCTCGCCTCGTCGCCGCGCCGGGCGAGCAGCGTCGCGAGGGCGTCGACCAGGGCCGGGTCGCCCGCCAAGAACCGCTCGACCAGGCGCTCGGGCGACAGCGGCGCCCGCTCCTGCTGGAGCACGAACGCGCGCAGCCGCAGCTCGGGGGCGTCCGCCCGGGCGGCTCGCTCGAGCGCGGCCTCGAGGCGACGGGGCGCCCCGGCGACGAGGGCCTCGAGGGCCGCGAGCCGCACCGGCGTGGCGGGGTCGCGCGCGAGCAGCGTGAGCAGCGTGTCGGCGAGGGGGCGGGCGCGCGGGCCCGCCAGCCCGCGGGCGGCGGCGAGGCGGCGCGCGTAGACGGGGTGCTCGAGGTCGGCGCGGACCTCGGCCAGCGCGGCGCGCGGCGCGTCTTCGCTCAGGGCCAGGGCGCGCGCGAACGCCTCGGCGGGGCCGGCGTGGGCCCCGCCCGCCTCCCAGGCAGCGAGCGCCCGCTCGCGGTCGAGGCTCGCCAGGACCTCGGCCGCGCGCATCCCGACCGCGTCCGCGCCGTTCCCGACCGCCCCGGCCAGCGCCTCGACGATCGCGGGGCGCAACGCCGCCGCGGCGGCCAGGGCCGCCAACAGGTCGATCGCCGCCAGGCGGGCTCCCTCGTCGGGGTCGGTCAGCCCGGCGCGGGCGGCGGCCAGGAGCGGCTCTGGCGGCGCCGCCTCGAGCAGGTCGGCGAGGTGCTGGGCCAACGCGCTGAGGGCCGCCTGCCGGGCGCCGCCGCTCGGACCCTGCGCGGCCTGCTCCAGGAGGAGGTCTCGCGCCCGCAGCGGGTCGGGGAGCCGGGCCGCGGCCGCGAGCGCGCAGGCGCGGACCGCGTCGTCGGGGTCGGCGAGCGCCGCGCGCAGGACGGCCTGGCTGCTCGGGAGCTGGGGGACCGCGCTGGCGGCCTCCACCGCGGCCACGCGGCGCGAGGCGTCGAGCGCGCGCGCCGCGGCGGCGAGGGCCTCGGCGCCGAGGTCGCGGAGCAGGCGCGGCTCGTCACCGCGCAGCAGCTCGCGCACGGCCACGTACTCGCGGGCCGCCTCGTGGCTCCAGCCTGCCTCCAGGGCGGCCCGGAACGCGACCCGCCGGAGCTGCAGCCGCTCGATCGGACCCGGCGCCCGGGACACCGCGGCGCGCGCCGCACGCAGCGCCTCGACCGGGTCGCCCTCCTCGAGCAGGTCGCGCGCGTCCGCCAGCGTCGGGCCGCCGCGGCAACCAGCCAGCGCGACCAGGGCGGAGAGGACCAGCGGGCCGATGAGCGCGCGGAGGTTGCGGCGGGGCTGCGGCATGGGTCTTAGAGGATGGCAGGCGGGGGGGGAGTGGTAAAGGCGCGGTCGGCCGGCGGGCGTAAGCGGCTCGCTGGTCTCACGAGGCCCCTGTCCGCGGCGCGCCAGGCACGTCCGCCGCAGCACGCTCAGCGGGCCACGAGCGGGACGACGACCTGCTCCTCGCCGGGGACCGTGGTCCGCAGCACCAGCCGCGCCTCGCGCGGGACGCGCTCGCCGCGGAGCACCAGGAGGTTGCCCTCGCGCGCCACCTCCACCCCGGCGTCCTCGCCGCCCTCGACCGCGACCCCGGTGAGCTGGCCCTCGCCCACGATCCGCACGCTCAGCTCGCCCAGGCGCCCCTCCGGGCCGGGCTGCGCCGGGAGGAGCAGGGCCTCGGGCTCCACGCGGACCCGACCCACCACCTGGCCGTAGACCGGGATCGTGAGGGTGGGCTGGTCGGGGTCGTCGAGCAGCACCAGCACGGGCGCGGCGAACGCCCCCACGGGGGCGCCTGGGCGCACGCGCACCAGGCACTCGGTGCGCTGGCTGCTCATGGGCGAGAGCGTGACCTCGAGCAGGCGCTCGTCGTAGACCAGCTTGACCGCCGGGATCCCGCTCTTGCCGTCGCGGCGCTCGAGCGCGGCCTCGCGCACGTCCCCCTTGGCGCGGTCGATCGTGCCGAAGTAGATCCCGTTGGGGCCCGTGATCCGGGTGTTCACCAGGCCGTTGGCGGGGATCGAGACGCGCGGCTGCGCGGCGACCCCGGTCTGGAACACGATCGAGGTGTCGAGCTCGCCCACGGGGGCGTGCGGCTGCAGGCTGACGCGCAGCCGGGCGTGCGCCGGGCCGAGCTTGGTGACCTCGACCGCGAGGTAGTCGGGGAGCTCGCTCGCGAGGCGGAGGTCGAAGCCCTGGCCGGCCTCCTGCAGCCCGCGCACGTCGATCACCTTCTCCTCGGGCGCGGTGCCCTGGATGAACTCGCCGAAGAACGCGCCGACCGGCGCGAGCCGGAACAGGGTCCGCACCTCCCCGCGCAGCGCGAGCAGCGTGCACTCGCGCCCGAGGTCCTGCTGGGTGGGGTCGTTGTTGTAGATCGCGATCCGGAACGACTGGTGCCCCGCCGGGCGCTTGCTCGAGTCGAACACCAGCTCGATCGTCCCCTTGGCGCCGGGGGCGATCCGGGCGGGGAAGCGGGCCACGGTGCAGCCGCACGACGGCTTGACCTGCCGGATCTCGAGCGGGGCGTCGCCGCGGTTCTCGACGGGGACGGGCACGGTGATCACCGTGCCGTGGCCGATCTCGCCGAAGTCGAGCGTCTTCTCGGCCACCCACAGCCGCGGCCCGCTCCCGGGGGCGACCGCGTCCTCGGCCGCCGCCGGCGCGGCCAGGGCGAGGAGGAGCAACGAGGAGAGCGCGAGCGCGCGGGTCATGGCACCGCCTCCGCAGGCTGGGGTCCTGCGCTCGGGACGCAGCGCGCGCCCCCGAGCAGGCGGGCCAGCCTATCAAGAGCGGCGCAAGCGGCGGGGCAGGAGCCGATCACCGCTCCTGGGGCACGCCGCCGATCAGCCCCCGGCTGGCGGCGCGCCGGGCCTTGGGCGGGCGGACGCGGTCGATCCGCTCGGCGCGCACCCAGCCCTCGCGCTCGCCGCGGCGGACGCGCAGCCAGCCGGTCGCCCGGGCGGTGATCCACACCGAGCGGCGCTTGCCGCGGATCAGGTCGGCGGGGAGGGAGGCGCGGCTCGCGAGCTGGTGGGCCACGGTCCAGGTGGAGTTGGTCTCGGCCTCGACCGCCTCGACGAGCGCGACGTCGTCCGGGAACAGCGAGACCAGGGCGCGCACCCGCTCGCCGGGCTCGAGCAGCGCGGTGCGGCCGGCCGCCCGCAGGCGGCGGTCGCCGGCCTCGAGCCACGTGCCCTCGGCGTCGCGCGCCACGGTGGCCGCGAGGACCTCTTCGCGGGGGCTGACGATCGCCTCGACCGCGAAGGCCTCGTCCGGCCCCGCGAGCTTCACGGCGCCCCCCTCGAGCTCGACGGCGCGCCCCTCGAACAGGCGGATCCGCTCGAGCAGCTCCCCCCGCACCTCGACCTCGCGGCCCTCGGCGGTCTGCACGAGCACGCGCGGGCTGGTGGCCGCCGGGTCCTCGCGCAGCACGACGGTGCCGCGCAGCGGCTTGGCGAGGGCGGGCAGGGCCACCCCGAGCAGGAACAGGCCGGCGAGCAGCGGGACGAATCGGTTCACGATCCTGGCCTTGCGCAAGCCGCGGACCGTCGCCGCGCGCCTCAACCCTCGACGACTTCGAGCCTCCGGGGCCGGTCGGTTTCGTTTCCGACCCGGCGGGCCAGGAGGGGGAACACGGGGGTGAGCTCGTCCTGGGCGTCCTTCGCCCGCACCCAGCGGAACGCGCTGGCCTGCCGCTCCCAGTCCTCGAGCAGGGCCGCCGCGCGGGGGCTGCCGGTCTCGCCGAGGAACCAGCGCAAGAGCGCCTCGAGGGCCGCGCGCCGCTCGGGGCCGGGCGCGGCGATCGTGACGACGTCGGGGTGGAGGCAGGTGGCGAGGGCCCCGGTGGGGTCGTAGAGCGCCACCTCGCCGCCGGTCAGGCCCGAGCCGAGGCAGGGGCCGCACGGGCCGAGCACCACCCCCAGCCCGCCGGTCATGTACTCGAAGGCGTACTTGCCGACGCGCTCGGCCACCAGCACCGCGCCCGAGTTGCGCACGCCGAACCGCTGCCCCGCGCCGCCCGCCACGAACAGCGCCCCGCCCGTGGCGCCGTAGGCGACCGCGTTGCCGACGAGGTGGGCCGGGGCCTCGGCGGTGGTGGGCCGCGGCGGGACCACGATCACGCGCGCGTCGCCGCCCATGACCTCGCCCACGCAGTCGTTGGCGTAGCCGCGCAGCCGCAGGGTCATGCCGGTGGTGGCGGCGAAGCCGAAGCCCTGCCCGGCGAACCCCGCGCAGGCGAGCTCGACCTCGGTCCCCGCCGGGAGCGTCCCGCGGGCCAGCTCGCCCGCGAGCGTGGCCCCGACCGCCTCGGCCGCGCCGCGCTCGAGCGCGAGCTCGAGCCGGACGGGCGCGCCAGGGGCGCGCTCCAGGGCGGCGCGCGCCTCGGCCACGATCCGCGCGTTGAGCGGCGAGGGCGCGACGCTCGCGCCGAGCGGCGGCTCGCTCGACACGACCGCCGCGGGCTGGGGGCTGGCCTCCGCCTCGGGCTCGAGGTCGGCCAGGAGCTCGGAGAGGTCGAGCCGGTCCCAGCGCTCGTTGCCGCTCGCGCGCTGCTCGAGCAGGTCGACCCGCCCCACCAGCTCGCGCGGGTGGGTGAGGCCGAGCTCGCGCAGCAGCGCGCGCACGTGCTCCGCCACGCAGCGCAGGTAGCGCACCACCCCGGCCTTGGCCTCCTCGTAGCGCTGGTCGACCGCGGTCCCCTTCAGCTCGGGGTTGTGCTTGACCATCCACCGCTTGCGCTGGCGCTCCTCGTCTTGGGTGGTGATCCCGACCGGGCAGTTCCCCTGGTGGCAGCCGCGGCAGAACACGCAGTTCTCCGCCACCAGGAGCGCGGTCCCGAACCCGACGGTGTCGGCGCCCAGGGCGAGGGTCTTGACCACGTCCAGGCCGTACTTGATCCCGCCGTCGGCGCACAGCTGCACGCGGTCGCGGATCCCGTTCGCCACCAGGAACTGGTGCGCCTCGGTCAGCCCGCGCTCGAGCGGCACCCCGGCGTGGAAGATCGAGCCCGAGTAGGCGGCGCCGGTCCCGCCCACGCAGCCGCTGATCGTGATCACGTCGGCGCCGGCCTTGGCGATCCCGACGCAGATCGTGCCGAGGTTGGTGACGGCGGGCACCTTGACCCCGATCCGCGCGCGCGGGTTCACCTGGCGCAGGTTGCGGATCAGCTGGGCGAGGTCCTCGATGCTGTAGATGTCGTGGTGCGGCGGCGGGCTGATCAGCGCCACGCCCTCGCGGGTCTTGCGGATCCGCGCCACGTCGGGCGTGACCTTGTGGGCCGGCAGGTGGCCGCCCTCGCCGGGCTTGGCGCCCTGCCCGATCTTGATCTCGAGCTCGTCGCAGCCGGCGAGGTACAGCGCGTCGACGCCGAACCTGCCGCTGGCGACCTGCCGGATCCGGTTGCGGTCGGCCTCCCAGGCGCGGCCGAGGTTGCGGCGCTCGTCCTCGCCCCCCTCGCCCGAGTTCGAGAGCGCGCCCAGCTCGTTGAACGCGGCCGCGATCGCGCGGTGCGCGGTGGCGTGCAGCGCGCCGTGGGACATGGCGGCGGCGCGGAAGGTCGCGCGGATCACCTCGTCGGCGGAGACCGGCTCGGCGCGGGGCGCGCCCTCGGGCGGGCGGCGCAGGTCGAGCAGGTCGCGCAGGTAGACCGGCGGGGTCTGGTCGAGCAGGCGGGCCAGCTCGTCGTACTCGCCGCCCGCGTTGCCGTTGCGGGCCACGAGCTGGAGCGCGTGGGTGACCTCCTTGCGGTAGACGTGCACGTCGCCGGCGCGCGCGAGCTGGTCGCCGCTCTTGGCGCGCCCGGCGATGTCCTCGTAGATGTCGCGCAGCGACACGCCGCCCACGGTCGACTCGGTCCCGGGGAGGTAGTAGTCCACCACCTCGGGGCCGATCGCGACCGCCTCGAACAGGCCCGAGCCGCGGTAGCCCTCGATCGTGGTGATCCCCATCTTCGACATGACCCGCTCGAGCGAGGAGGTCAGCGCGTCGAGCACGGCTCGGTCGGCCTCGGCGGGGCTCACGCCCCTGACGTCGTGGGCCAGCGCGAACATGGCGTAGGGGTTGACCGCGGTCGCGCCGTAGGCGATCAGCACCGCGAAGTCGTGCCCCTCGTAGACCTCGCCGGTCTCGACCACCACGCTGGCGTTGCGCCGTTCGCCGGCGCCCGCGAGCGCGCGGTGGAGCGCGCCGACCACCAGCAGGGTCGGGAGCGGCAGGCGCGGGCCGCGGGTCGCCTCGCGGTCGCTGACCACCAGGATCGTGGCCTCGCCCGCGCGCACGGCGGCCACGGCCTGCTCGCACAGGGCGTGGATCCGGCGGGTCAGCTCGCGGTGATCGCCGGTGTCCTCGAACGTGGCGTCGAGCACGTGGGCCCGCAGGTCGCGCTGGCGCTCCTCCTTGAGCGCGGCCATCTCCTCGTTGGTCAGCACGGGGCGGTCGAGCCGGTACTGCGGGCTGACCCGGTAGGAGCCGCGCCGGTCGAGCGAGGGGGAGCGGCCGAGGTAGATCGTGAGGTCCATGGCCCGCCCCTCGCGGAGCGGGTCGATCGGCGGGTTGGTCACGACCGCCACGATCTGGTTGAGGAAGCTGAACAGGCGCGGGTAGTGCTCGCTGAAGATCCCGAGCGGGCGGTCGTTGCCCATGGAGTGCACGACCTCCTTGCCGCCGCCCTTGACCATCTGCTGGAAGCGCTGCAGGCGCTCGCGGTTCCAGCCGAAGGTGTTGAGCGCCCGCACCGGGAGCGGCTCGGGCGCGACCCGCGGCACCGGGACGAGGTCGTTGGTCGAGAGGTCCCCAAAGCGCAGCTCGCGGTCGGCCCGCTCGATCACCCAGCCCGTCGAGTCCTCGGGCGGGATCAGGGCGCCGTCGGTGAGGTCGGCGAGCAGCATGCCGCCCGGCTCGAGCTGACCGTCGCGCACGACCTCGGCCGGGTCGAACGGCACGCAGCCCACCTCGGAGGCCACGATCACGCGGCCGCTGGCGAGCTCGACCCAGCGCAGCGGGCGGAGCCCCATCCGGTCGACCATGCCGACCAGGACCTCGCCGTCGGTCGCCACGATCGCGGCCGGGCCCTCCCAGGCCCCGAGGGTGCCGAGCACGCGCTGGCTCGCCTCGTAGAAGCGGCGCGCCCGCGGGTCGACCCCGTGCTCGCGCCGCCAGGCGGGCGGGATCAGCCGGCGCAGCGCCTCGGGCAGCCCGCTCTTGGCGCGGGCGTTGGCGATCAGCTCCACCGCCCGGTCGAGCTGGGCCGAGTCGCTGCCGCTCGGCATGAGCACGCGGTGGTGCACGCCGAGCGCGTGCTGCACGTCGCGGATCGCGCGGGTGTTGGCGCTGATCGTGTTGATCTCGCCGTTGTGCGCCAAGAGCCGGAACGGCTGGACGAGGTGCCAGTTGGAGAAGGTGTTCGTCGAGTAGCGCCGGTGGCCGAGCGCGACGCGGGTGGTCAGCTCGGGGTCGGCGAGGTCGGGGTAGAAGCGGCCGAGCTGCTCGCCGGTCGCGAGCGCCTTGTAGACGGTCGTGTAGGGGTTGAGGGCCGGGGCGGCCACCTTGCCGGACAGCTCGTCCTCGAGCCGCCGGCGGCAGGTCGCGAGCGCCTGCGGCAGGTGCTCCTCGAGGCGATGGCCGCGGGCCACGAACACCTGGTAGATCCGCGGCATGTCGGCGCGCGCGGCGGCGCCGAGCGCCTCGGGCACGACCGGCACCTTGCGCCAGCCGAGCGGCGCGAGGCCCTCGGCGCGCAGCACCACGTCGACCTCGCGCTGGAGCGTGCGGGCGTTGCGCTCGGCGGGGAGGAAGAACACCGTCCCCACGATCAGCGGCTCGTCGGGCTCGAGCCGGCGCCCGCTCGGCAAGAACCGCTCGAAGAAGGCGCGCTCGGGGCGGAGGAGCAGCCCCGCGCCGTCGCCCGTATCCCCGATCCGCCCGCCGCGGTGCTCCATGCAGGCGATCGCCTCGAGGGCGTCCTGCACCACCGCGTGGGAGGGTCCGCCGCGCAGCTCGGCGACGGCCACGATCCCGCAGCCGCCTCGACCAGGTGTGTGGCGGACCTTGCGGACGAGTCGGGGGGTCGCCAAGACGGTTCTCCTCTTGTTCGGGGGAAGCGGCGCGCGGCCGCGGCTGGACCCCCACCCTATCATGCACCGCGTCAGCTTGTAACTCTCGTTATGACAAAGGTTCGACGCGCTGCGTCAGCGCGCGCAGCGCCGCGCGTGCTCGAGAGCCTCGTCCGCGTCGCGCGGGCGATCGAGCGCGCGCAGCGCGGACGCCTTCAGCTCCCACACCCAGCCGACCCCGGCGATGCGGTCGGACTCGAGCGCGCGCTCGAGGACGGGGAGCGCGTCCGCCACCTCGCCGCGGCGGAGGAGCACCTCGCCCTGGAGCAGGGTGTGATAGGGATCGAACGCGTCGCGCTCGCGGTCGAGCTCGAGCGTGCGCGCGGCGAGGCGGGCCGCCTCCTCGAGCCGACCCTGCGTGAGGTGGTAGCGGCCGGCGCGGTAGGTGACGTGCGCGGTCTCCTCGCTGTGGAGCACGGTCTCCATGGCGTGGAGCGCCTCCTCGTAGCGACGCTCGCGCTCGAGGGCCCAGCCGAGGTCGAACCACAGCGGGCGCAGCTCGGGGCGCCACAGGAGCACCGTCTCGAGGATCGCGATCCGGTCCGCCGACTCGAGCTGACGCTCGCGGGTGAAGAACGGCTGCCAGGCGGTCGGGAAGGTGTCGGGGAAGCCGCAGCGGATCGCGTCGAGCTCCTCGGGGGTCAGCGGCCGCGCGAACAGGGCGAGGAGCTGCTGGCGGAGCGGGCCGAGCCGGGTGAAGCCCGGGAACGCGGCGTCGAGCGCCCAGTCGCCCGAGACGACGGCGGGCTCGAGGGGCGCGAGCAGCTCGGGAGGGATCGGTCGCGCCGGCTCGAGCAGCCGATAGCGCGTGAGCGCGGCGCGCGCGGGGCCGAGCGTCGTCGCCGGCGGCGAGCTGGGTGCCCCCGCCAGCAGCTCGCGCGCGGCCTCGAGGAGGAGCGGGGCGAGGGCGCGCCCCTCGCGTGCGGTCAGGCGCGGGGCGGCGCGCCAGGCCGCCTCGAGGGCAGCCAGGCAGCGGGCCCGCGGCTCGCCGGCGCGCAGGGCGTGCTGCCCCGCGCGCAGCCAGGCGCGCGCCGCGGCCTCGCCGTGCCCCGCGCGAGCGAGCCGGGCGGCGAGCGCCTCCCAGCGGGCGGCGGGCGGCTCGGTCCGCCAGGGCAGCGCGGCGAGCTCACCCGCCTCGAGCGCGGCCAGCGCGCCCTGCGGGTCGGGCGCCGCCAGCAGCTCGACCTCGAGCAGCGCACGTTCGGGCCCGGCGGGGAGGGCCCGCACCAGCTCGCGCGCGGTCGCGTCCGCGCGCGCGAGCGCGCTCTGCGCGGCGAGGTACGGGACCCACCGTCCCCAGGGCTCGCCCGCGCCGCGCTCGGCGAGGGCGGCCAGCTCGGCGGGCGCGAGCGGCTCACCGCGCGCGACCCGGTAGGCGGCCGCGTCGAAGTCGCGCGGGGCGGAGCCGCCGCTCAAAGCGAACAGCGCGCCCGTCAGCGCGAGCAGGAGCGCGAGCGCCCCGTTGCCGAGCACGCTCAGCCGGAGCGCCCGAGGGGACGCGCCCGCGACCACCAGGGGCCGCTCGCCATCGAGCGCCGCCTCGAGCTCGCGCGCGAGCTGCTCGGCGGTGGGCGGCCGGGCCGAGGCGTCCTTGGCGAGGGCGCGCAGGCACACCGCCTCGAGCGCGGGCGCGGCCGGCCGCGCGCCTGCCCAGGCGCTCGGCGGGCGAGGGCGCGCCTCCACGATCTGAGCCAGGACCGCGAGCGGCGTGTCGCCGGCGAAGGGGGGGCGGCCCGCGAGCAGCTCATACAGCAGGGCTCCGAGCGCGTAGACGTCGGTGCGGCGGTCGTAGCCGCGGCCGCGGACCTGCTCGGGGGCCATGTAGGCCACGGTGCCCACCACCTCGCCCGGCCCGGTGAGCGACTCGGCCTGCACGTCCTTGGCGAGGCCGAAGTCGGCGACCACGGGGTGGTCCCCCTCGCCGAGCAGCACGTTGCTCGGCTTGAGGTCGCGGTGGATCACCCCCGCCTCGTGCGCGAAGTGGACGGCGCGCGCGACACGGATCAGCAGCCGCACCCCGCGCTCGACGTCGCCGGCCGCGATCGGGTCCGCCAGGGTGCCGCCGCGCACGAGGTCCATGACGAGGTACGCCCGCCCGCAGTCCATGCCGAGGTCGCGCAGCGCCACGATCCCCGGGTGACGGCCGAGGAACTGCAGGACCTGCGCCTCGCGCGTGAAGCGCTGCCGCCGCTTGGGCGAGCTGCGGGCGTCGAGCAGGAGCTTGAGCGCGAGCTCCTCGCCCGAGGCGGCGCGCACGCGGAACACCGCGCCCATGCCGCCCTGGCCGAGGAGCTCGAGCAGCTCGTAGCCGCCGACCCGATCGCCCGGCTGGAGCGACGCGCCCGCGGCAGGCGTCATGCGGACCTCCTCGCGCACACGATAGGGCCGACCCGGGAGGTCGCGCGAGCCTATCCCGCCAGCTCGAGCGGGAAGCGACGGACCGAGAGGAGGTGGCGCACCGCGCCGCGGAGCGTGGTCGGCATGCGGCAGAAGTAGCGCATGGAGCTGGGCAGCGCGCCGAAGGTGCGCTCGAGCGCGCTCCAGGCCGGGTCGGCTGCGACGTTGCTGCGGAGGAGCGGCGGGGCGTCGCGATCGGCGCGCCAGGCGCGCACGTGCGCGAGCAGGCGCGCGTGGTAGTCGGGCTCCTCCACGATCGCGCCGATCGAGGCGGCGCGCGGGTGGCTGCCCGCGAGCATCTGCTCGACCTGCAGCTCGAGCTGGTCGAGCCCGTCGTCGAACATCTCGAGGAGCTGCAGGTCGTAGGTCGGGTTGGCGTGCACGACTTGCATCAGGTGCCCGATCACCGCGTCGCGGCTGCTGAGCAGGCCCACGGGGTCGGTGAGCGAGAGCGGCTCGTCCAAGAAGCGCAGCACCTGGTGGAGCGCGTTGCTGATCCCGAGCTGGCGGTAGTAGTCGTCGGACGCGGGGACGATCCAAAACCGGAGCATGTCGACGCTCCCCACCACGAGCTGCACGCGGGTGGGTAGCTGGTCGAGGTGCCCGAGCGCCTGCAGCCGGCGCAGGCGCCGCTCGAGCTCGGGGCCATCGAGATAGGTCGACAGCCCGCGGGCGAGGCGCCCCAGCTTGCCGGCGAGCGCGCGCGGCCCGCCGGCCGCCTGTCGCAGCAGCGCGAGGGTCCCCGCGCGGCGTCGCGAGGTGACCGCCTCGCCCGCGCTGGTCTCGCCCGCGCTCGCGCTCGGCGCGTCGAGGGTCATGGTCACTCGCCACCTCCGTGGGTGCGCAACGGAAGCACACCGTTCAACACGCCCAGCGTCATGCGGATCAACACGTCGATCGCCTCGCCGCGGGTCACGTCCTCTCGGAACAGGTAGTGCAGCCCGATCCGGGTCCACAGCCCGAGCAGCCCCTGGGCGACGAGGTCGGCGCGCGCGAGCGGCGCGTCGAGCGCCGCGGCGATCTCGGCGAGCGCTTCGAGGAGCACTGCGCCGAGCGTCGGGCTCAGGCCCTCCTGCAGCGTCTCGACCGGACGCGCGGCCGCCGCGCGCCTCACGAAGCACTCGATCAGGCCGCGGCGCTGCGCCCAGGCGTCGAGCGTCTCCTCGGCCAGCGCACGGATTACCGGCACCGGGTCGTCCGCCGCCGTGAACGGATCGATCGAGGCCAGCCGCGGCGCGAGCCGCTCCTGCAGCTCGAGGTCCCACCGCTCGCGCACGGCATCGATCAGGGCCTCACGGGTCGCGAAGTGGTGGAACACCGTCCCCTTCGCGAACCCAGCCGCCCCGGCGATGTCCGCCATGGTCGCCCGCGGCCGCGCGTCGAGCACGCTCATAGCCGTGCTCAGCAAGCGTTCCCGGCTCTCCGCCCGCTGGGCTTCCCGGCTCATCACGCCGCCTTCCGCCGACCTAAAATTGACCCAGGGTCACCGACCCAAGGTCATTAAGTTACCACCCTCCATCCCACATCCACAAGCACCTCGCAAACGCCTTATCGACAAGGCCTAACGGCCCTGCTCCCCAACCTGCCCACGCCCCCGCCACGCCCCCCGGGTCACCCCTGGCCCAACCCCACCCTTTACACCAAAACAACTTACCCCCGCCGCTACGTGGTAGTGGTCGGGGTCCTGTTTGGGTGGGCGTGGGTTGGGGTGGAAGGAGTTAGGGGCGGACGATCCGCGGGCGGACGATGATCGTGACGGCTGGGCTGCCGTGGGTCGAGAACACGAGCATGCCGGCGCCGTCGGGGACGCGTGCCGCGGTGTGGGCCGCGTCGGCCGCGGCGGTTGGGGTGTCGGTCGGGCCCCAGGGGGTCGAGCGCTGGGTGAGGCCGGTGCTGCGCGTGCGATCGAAGTGCACGTCGAGCGCCACCTCGGCCGGCTCACCGTCGAGGATCGAGGGCTGCACCTCGAGCACCGTGCCGGTGACTAGGACCTCCACGAGCGGGTCGTCCACCTCGGCCGTCCCGACTGAGCGGCGCTCGTGGCCGGCGAGGTAGGCCCGCTGCGCGCCTTGGTGCACGAACACGCGCTGTTGGTCCAGCGCGGTCAGGAGCGCGCTCCCGGCCAGCCGCTTGGGGTCCTCGGCGACGGCCTCGTCGAGCTGGGCGAGGGCCTCGGCGTCCAGGACGCCGTCCCTGGCCGCGGCCGTCTGCTCTAGCTGGGCCTGCAGCTCGGGCGGGAGCGCGTAGAGCTGCACCTCGAGCTGGACGGCGCGGGTCTGCTTGGCCGCGAGCTGCGCGAGCAGCCGCGCGATCCGGGCGTGATTGGCGCGGGTCTGCCACACGAGCAGGTAGCCGTGGTCGCGCTCGAGGCCGCGCAGATCGGCCCAGGCCTCGTCTCCACCCACCGCGCCCGACACGAGCAGCTCGAGCTGGTCGCGATCGAACGCCCCGTCCTCGGCCTCCTCGTCGTCGAACGTGAACTTGCCCTCCGCGCCGCTCGGGTCCCCGGCCGCCTCGGTGGGCGAGCTGAGCCGCGGCGCGGCGCGATCGGCGGGGCGCCACAGCAGGTGGCGCACGTCGTACTGCACCAGCTCGACCTCGAGCAGCGGGGCGGTCCGCGCGATCGCGGCGTCGACCTTGGCGAGGAGCGCCTCGAGCTCGGCGACCTCGGCCGCGCGCGAGCGCGCGGTCTCCTGCGCGGCGGCCGGGCAGGCCAGGAGCCAGGGGGTGAGCGCCAGCGCGAGGGAGAGCATGGTGAACCGCTTCACGGCGGGCTCCTCTCAGCGGCCCTGGATCAGGCGGGTGCGGAGCGCGACGACGGCGGCCAGCCCGGGCTCGGCGCCCTCGGGAGCGAGCACTCCGCCCAGCAGCACGGTCCGGCCGAGCGACACGCACGAGGTCGACGACGTGCTCGCGATCGCGATGCGCGGCAGCTCGAGCTCGAGGCCATGCACCTCGCGCCGCTCGGCCTGCCCCTCGCTTTCGCACAGCGTGAGCGCGAGCTCGATCAGCGCGCGGCCGCGCGCACGATCGACGATCGGGCGCAGCTCGAGCAGGAGGCCCTCGTTGAGCGCGCGGACCACCGGACGCAGCACGGGCGCGCCCCCGGCCGGGTCGACGTCGATGTCCGCCAGGAACGAGCGCGAGCCGCCGCGGTGGAGCACGACCCGTTCCCCGTCACGAATGACCAGGCGCTCGCTGCCTCGCGCCCGCACCTCGCCGCTCTCGAGCGCCGCCGCGAGGGCCGCCTCGGCGGCGGCGTCGAGGCCGCTCCCGGCGTTCAGGCGGCCGAACACGGCCGGGGGCATGACGAATATCTGCGCCTCCAGCTCGACCAGGCCGGCGCGCGGCTCCCTCAGGCGAGCGAGCAAGGCCTCGACTCGGGCGTGCTCGGCCGGCCGAGCCTGCACCACGAGGTGCGTGGGAGACGGCTCGAGGGACACGCTCGGTGCGTCGGCCAGCTCGGCCTCGAGCAGCTCGACCAGGAGGTCGAGCGACATCCCGACGCCGACCAGCGGCGGGTTACGGTCGTCCTCGAACGTGAGCACCCCGCCGCCGCCGTCGCCTGGGCCCGACAACCCGTGAATGTCGACGGTCGGGAGCGGGGCCAGGCCGTCCTCGGGCGTCGCCAAGAGGTCCTGGATCGGGTAGCTCCGCGGCTCGAGCGGCGGCTGCTGCACGTCCTCCTCGAGCGCGTCCCCGTAGCGCTCGGGCGCCAGGCGGCGGAGCCGTGCGAGCACCGCCTCACGGATCGTCGTGAGCTCCTCGAGCGCGGCTGCAGGATCGAAGGCCTCGTCGCGCTCCGGCCGCGGCTCGACGCGCTCCGGCGGCGGCGGCCCGACCGGATCCGGCGCGAGCGGGCCGGAGAGCCGCTCGAGGCCGCGCACCCGCAGCTCGGCGCGGCTGGAGGACGCCCCGGACGGTCCGGCGCCGTAGGCCTCGAGCGCGCGGCGCGCCTCGTCGGTGGCCTGAGCGGCGGCCCGCACCTGCGTCGCCGCCTCGCGCTCGGCCTCGGCGACGGCGTCGTCCTGGGCCATCGCGACCGTCGGCAGGAGGAGCAGCAGCGCCGCGGCGCGGCGGGCGCAGGGGCGCGCGAGCGTGTGCATGAACGCCTCCAGGTCCCACGGGAGCGTGGGAGGGCGCCCAGTCTACACACCTCGACTTCCGGCCGAGCTCCGCCCTCGACCGCGTTCGCGCGGCTCAGGGGCCAACGATCCGCGGGCGGACCACGATCGTGACGTCGGGCTGCGCGGGGTCCTGGCTGCCGCGGGTCGAGAACACCAGCATGCCCGCGCCGTCAGGGACGCGCGCCGAGGTGCGGACCGTGTCGACCGCGACGGTCGGGATGTCGATCGGACCCCAGGCGGTCAGGCGCTGGGTGAGGCCGGTCGTGCGCGTCCGGTTGAAGCGCACGTCGAGCGCGACCCGAGCCGGCTGGCCGTCGAGGATCGAGGCGTGCACGTCGAGCGCCATGCCGGTGACGAGGGTCTCCACGACCGGGTCGTCCACCGTGGCGACCGCCTCGCCGGTCCCGCCCGAGCTGCGCTCGTAGCCGGCGACGTAGGTCCGCTCCGCGCCCTCGTGCAGGAACAGACGCTGGTGGTCCAGGCCGGTCAGGAGCGCGCTCCCCGCCAGCCGCTTGGGGTCCTCCTCGACGGCCCCGTCGAGCCGGGCGAGGACCTCGGGGTCGAGGACGCCGTCCTCGGCGCGAGCCGCCTGCTCGAGCTGGGTCTGCAGGTCGGCAGGGAGGGCGTAGAACTGCACCTCGAGCTGGACGGCGCGGGTCTCCTTGGCCGCGAGCTGCGCGAGCAGCCGCGCGATCCGGGCGTGGTTGGCGCGGGTCTGCCACACGAGCAGGTAGCCGTCGTCGAACTGGATGGCGCGGGGATCGTCCCAGGCCCGACGGCCACCGATCACGCCCGTCACGACCTGCTCGAGCCAGTCCACCTCGATGACGACGCCCTCTCCCGCCACCTCGTCCTCGAACGTGTAGCCGCCCTCCGCGCCGCTCCGCCAACCGGCGGCCTCGTTGGGCAGGCTGAGCCGCGGCGGGAGCCGGTCTACGGGGCGCCACTGCAGGTGGCGCACGTCGTACTGCACCAGCTCGACCTCGAGCAGCGGGGCGGTCCGCGCGATCGCGGCCTCGACCTTGGCGAGGAGCGCCTCGAGCTCGGCGACCTCGGCCGCGCGCTCGCGGCCGGGCTCCTGCGCGGCGGCCGGGCGCGTGGCGAAGCAGGGGGCGAGCGCCAGCGCGAGCGTGAGGGAGACCTGGGTGAACGGCTTCATGATCGGCTCCTCGCCTCAGCGGCCCTGGATCAGGCGGGTGCGCACGGCGACGACCGCGGCCAGCCCGGGCTCGGCGCCCGGGGGAGCGAGGACTCCGCCCAGCAGCACGGTCCGATCGAGGGGCACGCACGAGGTCGACGTGGTGCGCGCGATCGCGGTGCGCGGCAGCTCGAGCTCGAGCCCCTGCACCTCGCGCCGCTCGACCTGCTCCTCGCTCTCGCACAGCGTGAGCGCCACGTCGATCAGCGCGCGCTCGCGCCGGCGGTCGACGACCGGGCGGAGCTCGATGACCAGGCCCTCGTTCAGGGCGCGGACCACCGGGCGCGTCACCGGAAGGACCCCCGTCTCGTTGACCTCGATGTCCGCCAGGAACGAGCGCGAGCCGCCGCGCCGCACCACGACCCGCTGCCCGTCGTGGGCGACCAGGCGCTGGCTGCCGAGCTCGCGCACGTCGCCGCGCTCGAGCGCCGCCGCGAGGGTCGCCTCGGCGGCCTCGTCGAGCCCACTCCCTGCGTCCAGCCGGCGGAACACGGCCGGCGGCATGGCGAACAGCCGCACCTCCAGCTCGACCATGCCCGCGCGCGGGGCCCGCAGCCGCGCGAGCTGGGCCTCGATCCGCGCGTGCTCCGCCGGGAGAGCCCGCACCAGGAGCTGCGAGTGTGACAGCTCGAGGAAGGCGCCGGACGCGCCGCTGAGCTCGGCCTCGAGCAGCTCGATCAGGAGGCTGGGCGAGATCCCGACCCCGGCCGTCGGCCGGCTGGTGCCGTCCTCGAACGAGAACACCCCCCCGCCGCTGGCCGGGTCGGAGGGCCCGCGCATGTCGAGGCCCATGGGCGGGGCGACGTGGTCCTCGGGCGTCGCCAGCAGGTCCTGGACCGGGTAGCTGCGCGCCTCGAGCGGCGGCCGCAGCCAGGGCTCCACCTCCTCCTCGGGCTCATCGCCGTAGCGCTCGGGCGCCAGGCGGCGGAGCCGCGCGAGCAGGGCCTCGCGGATCGTTGTGAGCTCCTCGAGCGCGGCCGCGGGATCGAAGCGCTCCGCGCGCTCGGGCGGCGGCTCGACCGGGCGAGGGGCGAGCGGTCCCTCGAGCCGGTCGAGGCCGCGCGCCCGCAGCTCGGCGCGGCTGGGCGGCGGCACCGGCTGCCCGGCGCCGTAGGCCTCGAGCGCGCGGCGCGCCTCGTCGGTGGCCTGAGCGGCGGCCCGCGCCTGCGCGGCGGCCTCGCGCTCGGCCTTGGCCACCGCGTCGTCCTGGGCGGACGCCAGCGCAGGAAGGAGGAGCAGCAGCGCCCCGGCGGGGTGCATGCAGGGGTGCGCGCATGAGCGCATGAAGGCCTCCAGGCCCACGCGACCGTGGGCGGACGCTCTCCACACGCCCCGACCTCCCGCCGGGTTCCTCCCTGGAGCGGGCCGCTCGCGCTACTCCGCCGGCCGCTTTCGGCGCGCCCGCTTCGCGTCGCGCTTGGCCTGCTTCTTGGCGAGCCTGCGCTTCTTGGCGAGCTTGCGCTTCTTGGCGAGCTTACCCTTCCTGTCGAGCTTGCCGTTCTTGGCGAGCTTGCGCTTCTTGGCGAGCTTGCGCTTCTTGCCGTTCTTGGCGAGCTTGCGCTTCTTGCCGTTCTTGGCGAGCTTGCC
>CAZMSZ010000127.1:0-10548 GCA_964569055.1 uncultured Planctomycetota bacterium
TCCGCTCGCTTGGCCGCGTCCCAGAGCCGATCCAGCTCCTCGAGCGTGTGGGCGGTGAGGTCGCTGCCGGCCGCTTGCTCGACGTGGCGGAAGCGGCGCTCGAAGCGGGCCACGCCGACGCGGAGGGCTTGCTCGGCGTCGATCCCTAGGTGGCGGGCGAGGTTCACGGCCGAGAACAGGAGGTCGCCTAGCTCGTGCTCTAGGCGGTCCTTGCTCGCCTTGGCCTCGACCTCGGCCTCTAGCTCGCCGAGCTCCTCGCGCAGCTTGCCGAGCGGGCCTCTGGGGTCGTGCCAGTCGAAGCCGACGCGGGCGGCCTTCTCTTGCACGCGCTGGGCGCGGAGGAGGGCGGGGAGCTGGGCGGGGACGCCGTCCAGGACCGAGCGGCGGCCGGCGCGCAGCTTGTGCTGCTCCCAGACCTTCTCGACGGCGGCGGGGCTGGCGAGGGCCTCGGCGCCGCCGAACACGTGGGGGTGGCGCTCCAGGAGCTTGGTCGCGATCCCGTGGCCGACGTCGCCCACGTGGAACTTGCCCTCGTCTTGGGCCACGCGCGCGTGGAACACGACCTGGAACAGGACGTCGCCGAGCTCCTCGCGCGTTCCCTGCTCGTCGCCCTCGTCGATCGCCTCGAGCAGCTCGTAGCACTCCTCGAGCAGGTACGTGCGCAGCGAGCGGGCGTCCTGGGCGCGGTCCCAGGGGCAGCCGCCCTCGCCGCGCAGGCGGTCCATCAGCCACAGGATCTGGCGCAGGCCGACGAGCCGCTCGTCGTCTGGCGGGACGGCCCCGAGCGGCTCGGGCGCGGTCGGCTCGGAGGTGCTCACGCTCAGTCGATCGTGTGGAGGAGGGGGGTGCCCGGCATGAAGATCTGGTCGTGCAGCAGCACGGCGTGGCGGTCGGTGATCCCGGCCAGGAAGTCGAGCACGCCGCGCGCGACGTGGGCGCGGTCGTCGGCGTCGCCGTCGGCGCGCAGCCGCTCCTGCACCAGGCGCGGCAGGTGGGCGGGGTGCGCCATGAAGTGCTCGAACAGGCGGCGCAGCAGGCGGCGCCCCTTGTCGCACATGATCTCGACGCTGGGGTGGCGGTAGACCCGCGCCAGCAGGAAGCCGATCAGGCGGGCGACCTGCTCCTCCTCCGCCTCGGGGAGCGCGACCACCGGGTCGCTCTGCGCGCGCACCTCGTCGGGGCTCGGGGCGGGGCCGATCGCCTCCAGCCGGCGGCCGGTCTCCTCGAGCGCCGCGTGGACCAGCGCGCCGATCACCCGGCGGGTGAGCGCGCCGTGGCGCACGTAGCGGCGCGGGGTCACGCCGCGCAGCCCCGCCCCGCGGATCGCCTCGTCGAGCAGGTCGAGGCCGAGCGCCTCGACCTCGCCCAGGGTGAAGAAGCCGTGGTAGAGGGCGTCCTCGAGGTCGTGCGACACGTAGGCCAGGGTGTCGGCCAGGCTCGCGATCTGGGCCTCGACGCCGGGCTGCGGCGAGTCGCGGAACTCGGCGGGGGTCTCGGGCGAGTCGAACGCCGTCAGGTGCTTGGCGATCCCCTCGCGCGCCTCCCAGGTCAGATTGAGCCCGCGGTAGTCCTCGTAGCGCCGCTCGAGGTGGTCGACCACCCGCAGCGCGTGCAGGTTGTGGTCGAAGCCCGGCAGGCCGTGCTCGCGCGCCACGAGGTTCAGCTCCACCTCGCCCATGTGGCCGTAGGGCGGGTGGCCGAGGTCGTGCATCAGCGCGATGCAGTTGGCGAGGTCGACGTTGGCCCCGAGGAACGCCGCGAGCGAGCGCGCGATCTGCGAGACCTCGATGGTGTGGGTCAGGCGCGTGCGGTAGTGGTCGCCCTCGTAGGCGACGAACACCTGCGTCTTGTGCTGCAGGCGGCGGAAGGCCTCGGAGTGGAGCACCCGGTCGCGGTCGCGCTGGTGCGCCGTCCGCATGTCGGGCTCGGGCTCGGGATGCGCCCGCCCACGCGTGCGGCTGCTGCGCGCCCCGTAGCTGGCGAGGGTCTGCTCCTCGAGGGCCTCGAGCTCGACGCGGCGGCGGATCATGGCGGGGACTGTATGCCGCGGCTGGGGCCCGCGCAACCGGAATGGCCGGGCGCTGCTACACTCGCGAAGAGCGCCCTGCGAGCGGAGTTCCCATGAGCCAGAGCTACGTCATTCGCGTCTCCGCCTCGGTCCAGGAGAAGGTCTCGGCGAAGGACAAGCGCACCAAGTCCCTGGTGCTGACCGAGATCGTCCCGGCCGAGGAGCAGCGCGAGATCCTGCGCGAGCGGCTGAAGGAGAAGGGCTGGGAGGAGGTCGAGGGCAGCGACGGCCAGCAGCTCGAGCGCAAGCGGGGCGAGGTCGTCGAGACGCTCGACCTCGACACGCTCACCGTCGAGGCCACCGCCGAGCTGGAGCGGACCCTCGAGCGCAGCCGCACGATCACCGTGCGCGGCGACCGCGACTTCGAGGCGGAGGAGGAGCGGCGCGCCAAGGAGAAGCAGGCGCTCGAGCGCTCGATCGCGATCAGCGACAGCGAGCGCGAGGAGGCGCGCAGCGGCATGCAGCGCGAGATCGCCGAGGCGCTCGAGGCGACCGACGCCGAGCGCGACGCCGAGCTCAACGAGGTCGTGCGCGAGGTGTATGCGGAGTCGCTCAAGCGCAAGGCGGGGCGCATGGGCCAGGTGACCGAGATCAGCGAGAGCCGACAGGGCGGCGAGTACGAGCTGGTCATCAAGATCACCGAGTGACCGAGTGACCCCCTCGCCGTGATCCAGCGCCGCACCCCGCTTCCCCTGCCGCTCGCCGAGCGCCCCGGCCCCGAGGAGCTGGCGCCGATCCAGGTGGCGAGCCTGGTCGAGCGGACCGAGGCGGAGGGGCCCGGCGCGCGCTTCGCGCTCTGGACGCAGGGCTGCACGCTCCACTGCGCCGACTGCTGCAACCCGCACCTGTGGAGCGCGCGCGGCGGCGAGCCCCTGAGCGTGGCCGAGCTGTGGCGGCGGGTCGAGGCGGCCCGCGCGCGCCATCCCGACCTCGAGGGCGTGACCCTGATCGGGGGCGAGCCGTTCGAGCAGGACGCGCCGCTCGCGACCTTCGCCGCCGGCGTGCGCGCCGCTGGCCTGTCGGTGATGGCGTTCAGCGGCTACGCCCTGGACGAGCTGCGCGCGCGCGGCTCGCGCCTGCTGCGCGAGGTGGACCTCCTGGTCGACGGCCGCTACGAGGCGGCCCTGCGCACCACCGCCCGGCGCTGGATCGGCTCGACCAACCAGCGCGTCCACTTCCTCAGCGACTTCTACCGCGAGGACGACCCCCGCTTCTTGGAGCCCAACCACGCCGAGCTGCGCCTCGACCACCGCGGCGAGATCCAGGTGGTCGGCTTCCCGTTCGACTCGGTCCGCGCCGCGTTCGGACCGGGGCGGCGTCGGGCGCGCCCGGAGTAAGCGGCGCCCGAGCGCGCGCCCCCCTCCGCCCGAGCGGGGTATCCTCGGCGGGGAGGAGGGACGCATGGAGGCCGCGCCGATCCCGCAGGTCCGTCGGCCGGGGTTCGCCTTCGACGGGCTGCCGCGCCGCTGGCTCGAAGGGCGCCTCGGGGACACCCACCTGGCCAACTCCGTCAACCTGCTGTTCCCGGCGGGCGAGCGGTTCTTCGTCCGCAGCGTGCGCCGCTACCTCGACCGGATCGCCGAGCCCCGGCTGCGCCAGCGGATCGCCGCCTTCACCGGGCAGGAGGCGCGCCACGGGCTCGAGCACGAGCGGCTGTTCGCCGCGCTCGAGGCGCAGGGCTACGAGCTGGCCAGCTTCCTCGCCCGCTACCAGCACCTCGGCTACCAGCGCATGGAGCTGGCGTTCGGGCCCGAGGCGCGGCTCGCCGCCACGGCGGCCCTCGAGCACGCCACCGCGGTGCTCGCCACGCTCGCGCTGCGCGACGGGATGCTGGACGGGGCCGACCCGCGCGCGCGGGCGCTCCTGTTCTGGCACGCCGCCGAGGAGATCGAGCACCGCAGCGTGGCCTTCGACGTGCTCCAGGAGGTCGACCCGCGCTACCGCACCCGCCTGCTCGGCTTCGCGCTGGCGCTGATCGGCCTGGAGGGGTTCTGGCTGCTGGCCTTTGTGCACCTCGTCCGCCAGGACGCCGCGCGCGAGGGCTGGGGGCGCGTGCTGGCCGAGGTCCTGCGCGACGGGGTGACGCTGTTCGCGCGCAAGCCGGGCATGCTCGGCGGGGCCGTGGCCTTCCTCCGCTTCTTGCGCCCCGGGTTCCACCCCGACCGCGAGGACGGCTACGCGCTGGCGCGCGACTACCTCGCGGGCGCGCAGCAGGGGCGCTGGGCCGAGCGCCCCGCCGCGCCGCGCGCGGCCCGCGAGCCCGCGCTCGCCGGAGCCGGCGCGTGAGCGACCCAGGCCAGCACGTGCTGATCATTGGCGCGGGGTTCTCGGGCCTCGGCATGGGGGTCCGGCTCAAGCAGGCCGGGATCGACTCGTTCACGATCCTGGAGGAGGGGGGCGGCCTGGGCGGGACCTGGCGCGCCAACACCTACCCGGGCGCGGCCTGCGACGTGCCCTCGCACCTCTACTCGTTCTCGTTCGCCCCCAACCCGAGCTGGACCCGGACCTTCCCCACCCAGCCCGAGATCCTGGCCTACATGGAGGAGGTCGCGGCGCGGTTCGGCCTCGGGCCGCACCTGCGGTTCGGGGTCCGGGTGAGCGGCGCCCGCTACGACGAGGAGCGCGACCTGTGGGTCGTGAGCACCGCGGCGGGCGAGGAGCACAACGCGCGCGTGCTCGTGTCGGCCTGCGGCGGGCTGAGCCGCCCGGCCGACCCCGCGATCCCGGGCCTCTCCCGCTTCGCGGGCCGCATGTTCCACTCCGCCCGCTGGCCGCAGGGCGCCGACCTGCGCGGGGCGCGGGTGGGGGTGATCGGCACCGGCGCCAGCGCGATCCAGATCGTGCCCAAGGTCGCGCCGCAGGCCGAGCGGCTGCACGTGTTCCAGCGCACGCCGCCCTGGATCATGCCGCACCCCGACCGGCCGATCTCACCGCTCGAGCGCCGCCTGTTCCGGCTCGCCCCCCCGCTCCAGCGCCTGCTGCGCGTCCTGATCTACTGGCAGCTCGAGGCGCGGGTGCTCCCGTTCACCACGCACCCGCGGATCATGAGCGTGCTCGAGCACCTAGCGCTGCGCCACCTCCGCAAGAGCGTGCCCGACCCTGCCCTGCGCGAGGCGCTCACGCCGCGCTACTCGCTCGGCTGCAAGCGAATCCTGATCTCCAACGAGTACTACCCCGCCCTGCAGCGCCCGGGCGTGGAGCTCGTCACCGCCCCGATCGAGGAGGTGACCGCCGGGGGGATCCGCACCCAGGACGGCGCGCTGCGCGAGCTCGACGCCCTGATCCTGTGCACCGGCTTTCGCGCCTCGGAGGCCCCGGGTCCGTTCCCCGTGGTCGGCCGCGGGGGCGTCGACCTCGACGAGCGCTGGGCCGAGGGGCCCGAG
The DNA here is from genome assembly GCA_964569055.1 of uncultured Planctomycetota bacterium. Taxonomy (GTDB): domain Bacteria; phylum Planctomycetota; class J058; order J058; family J058; genus JAWLGW01. The sequence goes on from CAZMSZ010000127.1 coordinate 5,452, forward strand.
GCCTTCCTCGGCACCGCCGTGGCGGGGTTCCCCAACCTGTTCTTCCTGGTCGGCCCCAACACGGGCCTGGGCCACAGCTCCATGATCTTCATGATCGAGTCGCAGCTCGACCTGGTCATGCGCTGCGTGAAGCGCCTGCGCGCCGAGCGGCTGCGCGCGCTCGAGGTGCGCCCCGAGGTGGAGCGCGAGTTCAACCACGGCCTCCAGGCCCGCCTGGGCCGCACGATCTGGGCCTCGGGCTGCAAGAGCTGGTACCTGACCCGCAGCGGCAAGAACACCACGCTCTGGCCCGGCTTCACCTGGGAGTTCCGCCTGCGCGCCCGGCGCGTGCCCGACGAGGCGTTCGCGGTGACGCGGGGGAGTGAGCAACGCCCGGCGTGAGCGACAGCTCGGGCGAGGCCGCCGCCACTCGACCGCCTCGGCGAAGCTGCCTGTGGCTGGGCCTCGCGGCCTTCGCGGCGCTCTGCTCCTGTCTGATCCTCGAGTCGCGCCCGCCGTGGGAGCTCGGCGACTACCTGCCGGCAGCTCAGGTGCTGGGCGCAGGCGACGAGCTGTGGGTCGTGGTCGAGGTCGAACAGTTGATCTCGCTCCGGTCTCCGTTCGCTTCGGCGCCGGTGCGGCCGCGCGGCAAGCGGTTGACCGTGGTTCGGATCCTGGGCGACGAGGTCGTGGGGCGGAACACGGTCGAGCTGCCGCTCCTACCCCACGTCACGGTGCGGCCCCACATGGCGCGCCTCGCCCGCCTCGGCGACGAGGTCCTGCTCCACCTCGACGACGGGCGCCTGCGCGCGCTCCCCTCGCTCGAGCCCCACCCCGAGGCCACCGCGCTCCTCGCGGTGCACGGGATCAGCGGCTCGTACGCCGAGGTCCACGCCGCCCTCGACGACGCGTCCAAGCGCTCGGGCGCGGCCGTGCTCTGGGCCGAGCAGGACTTCCTCCCGCGCACGAGAGATCCGCGCGGCGATCGGTCGGCCTTCACCTGGCGCGGGCGCGAGTACCGCTGGAAGGTGCGCCCGGCCGCGGGCGGGGGCCGCCACGTCGTCCTGGAGGGGCCCGAAGGCGAGCATCCGATCGAGACGCTGGCGCCGCCCCCCGAGTAGCGCCCTACTGCGTCGCCTGCTTGCGCCGCTCCGCGCGGCGGCGGGCCATGCGCTCGGCGGCGCGGGCGTGGCGGTCGCGCTCGGCCTCGGTGGTGAGCTCGAGCGGGGGGACCGGCGCGGGGCGGCCGCCCTCGTCGATCGCGACCATGGTCACGTAGGACTGGTTGGTCAGGCGCTCCTCGCCGGTGAGGACGTTCATGGCGTAGACGTCGACCTCGACCTCCATGGAGGAGCGGCCCACGTACGTCACCTCGGCCACGACCCGGACCATCTCGCCGATCTCGATCGGGCCCTCGAAGGTCACGCGGTCGAGCTGCGCGGTGACGGCGGTGCGGCGGGCGTGGCGGATCGCGGCGGTGGCGGCGGCCTTGTCGACCATGGCCAGCACGGTCCCGCCGAACACCTTGCCGAGGATGTTGGCCTGGTGGGGGAGCATCAGCTCGGCCAGCTCGGTGCGCGAGGCGCTCGGGGGACGGGCCGCCAGGTCGCTGCTCATGAGGTCGCCTCCTCGCCCGGCGCGTCGGCCTCCTCGCCGCCCTGGCGGTAGCGCGGGGCCTCGCCCCAGCCGAGCTTGGAGCGGAGGAGGTCGTAGTACGAGCGCTTGGCCGAGCCGACGAGCAGGAAGTCGCGCGGCGCGCGCGAGATCTCGAAGATGCACTGCTCGTCGAGCGCGAGCTGCTCGTGGCCGTCGAGGACCAGGGCCGCCTCCTCGACCTGGGTCTTGAGCCGGAAGCGCAGGGTCGACGAGCCGCTCACCACGATCGGGCGGTTGGTGAGGGCGTGGGGCGCGATCGGGGTCACGATGAACGCCTGCAGCCCCGGCGTGACCAGCGGCCCGCCCAGGGACAGCGAGTAGGCGGTCGAGCCGACCGGGGTCGAGATCACCAGGCCGTCGGTCCGGTACTGGATCGCGTGGTGCCCGTCGACCTTCATGTCGATCGTGATCAGCCGGGTCAGGATCCCCTGGCTGACGACCGCGTCGTTGAGCGCGTACTGCACGTGCTCGCGCGCGCCGTTCCACACGTGGCAGCGCAGGCGCATGCGCGGGTTGACCCTGAGGTCGAGCCGCTTGCGCCCCGCGATCCACTCGCGCACCTCGGCCTCGTCGAACTCGGCCAGGAAGCCGAGCTTGCCCAGGTTGACGCCCAGGGTGGGGACCTGCGCCTCGCCCAGGCGGCGCGCGGTCGCGAGCATGGTCCCGTCGCCGCCGACCGAGATCGCGAGGTCGGCGCCCTGCGCGGCGGCCTGCAGGTCGAGCTGGCCGTCGATGTCGGAGATCGCCTCGAGCCCCGCCCGCTCCAGCCAGGTGACGATCGCGCGGGCCACGTCCTGGCCCTCGGGCTTGTAGGGCGAGCTGACCACCACGACCTTGCGGATGGCCGCCCGCTCGATCCGCTGCAGGTCCACGGGTCAACCCCTCGCGAACAGGTGATCGACGATGTGCTTGAGCCCGTCGAGATCGTACACGTCGCGGGGGAAGCGGGGGACCTCCGCGAGCAGCACCCCGCGGGCGGCGCCCTCGCGCAGGCCGGCCACCCGGCGGGCGTCGCCCGCGGCCTGCAGCTCGAAGTCGAGGAACGCGCGCAGGTAGGGGTCGAGGGCCGCCGCCTCGGGGCCCGCCGCGGCGAGGGCCTCCTCGAGCGCCTGGCGGGGCCCGGCCTCGAGCCGCTCGCGCAGGTGCGAGCGCGCGCCCGGGTCGGTGAGGGCGCTGGGGTGCACGCGGTTCACGATCACCGCGTCGAGCGCCATCTCGAGCTCGCGCAGCCGCTCGCAGAAGTAGCTCGCCTCCTGCAGCGGGAGCGGGCTGGGCGAGCTCACGACCACGAACCCGGTGCCCGCCTCGCGCAGGAGGGCGTCGACCCGCTGCGCCCGGCCGCGGAACCCCTCGTACATGCCCTCGAAGGCGCGGAAGAAGTCGGCGAACTCCTCCACGAACCGCAGCCCGAGGATCGAGTCGACCTTGCTGACCACCTTGTTGAGCGCGCGCCCGAGGAAGCCGAGCGAGCGCTTGCCCGCGTCGGCCCAGGGCTTGAGGAACACCTCCAGCGTGCTCTGGTCGAAGGCGTCGCTCATGCGCTTGGGGGCCTGCAGGAAGTCGAGCGCGTGCTTGGTGGGCGGCGTGTCGAGCACGATCAGGTCGTAGTCGCCCTCCTCGTGCAGCTCGTACAGCTTCTCCATGGCCATGTAGTCGGAGGAGCCCACGACCGTGCTGCTCATCTGCTGGTAGAACTTGTTCGCCAGGATCCGCTGGTGCGCCTCGGGGTCGGCGGCGTAGCGCGCGATCAGCCGGTCGAACGTCCCCTTGGTGTCGAGCATCAGCGCGTGCAGGGAGCCGCGCGGCTCGAGCCCCGCGGCCCGCAGCCGGGCCGGGTCGACCTCGACCACCTCGTTGCCCAGCTCGTGCAGGCCGAGCGAGTTCGCCAGCCGCCGCGCCGGGTCGATCGTGCAAACCACCGCGCGCTTGCCGGCCAGGGCCGCCTGCAGCGCCAGCGAGGCCGAGGTGGTCGTCTTGCCCACGCCGCCCGAGCCGCAGCAGATCAGGATCCGCCGCTCCGCGAGCAGGTGCCCGAGCGATGGGGCGCTCACCGGCCCGCCTCCGCCGGCGCCGCGCCCTCGAGGGCGCGCGCCAGCTCGCCGCTCACGCGCTCGAGCTCGGAGAGGCCGAACGCCTCGGCGAACACGTGCGGCACCTCGTACAGCGGCAGGTCGATCGCCGCGCGGAGCTGCTCGCGGTAGCGCTCGGTCAGCGCGCGCCGGTCGTGGCTGTAGCTGGCCGCCTCGCGCACGGCCGCGCGCCCCAGCGCGGGGTCGCGCCCCTCGCCCAGGAGGCTCGCCAGCGCCTGCGTGGCCCCGTCCCCCGCCAGGACCTCGTCCGCGCGCGCGAGCGCGCCCTCGCCCAGCCGCTCGGGGTAGACCTGGTTGAGCACCACGCCCGCGAGGTGCACGCCCAGCTTGGCGCGGGCCTCGTCGTGGAAGTGGATCGCCTCGTTGACCGGCATCTCCTCGGGGAGCGTGACGATCAACAGGCTGGTGGTGCGCGGGTTCTCGAGCATGGCCTGCACCCCGAGCGCGTTGGTGCGCATGGGGCCCATCAGCAGGCGGCTCGCCTGCTCGGGGAGCGCCAGCAGCCCCAGGCCGTGGCCGGTGGCGGGGGCGTCGAAGATCACGAGGTCCCACACGGGCGTCTGGCGCCACCAGGAGCGCTCCTCGACGAGGTCCCACACCTTGCCCAGGCAGATCATCTCCTTGATCGCGGGCGAGACGCGGAACCAGTTCTGGAACAGCCGGCTCTGCATGATGTGCTGCACGAGCCGCCGGATCCGGAGCTGGCGGTGGAAGTAGTCGGCCACGATCGTGGCCGGGTCGAGCTGGATCCCCGACACGTTCTCGCGCAGCGGCGTGACCCGGTCGCCGAGCGAGGGCACCCCGAACAGCTGGGCGGTGCGCCCCTGGTCGTCCATCTTGACCAGGAGCACGTTCTTCCCCTGGCCCGAGGCGATCAGCCCGAGCGCCGAGGAGATGATCGTCTTCCCCACCCCGCCCTTGCCGCTGACGACCACCAGCCGGCGATCGAGCAGGTCGGTCAGCGCGCTCACTTCGCGCCCCGGCGCGGGCTGCGTACACGAACGCGCCCCCCCGGCCCTCGGTCGGGGGGTCGGCGGGACCCCGCGGCAGCGGAGCGGTGGCGGCAGGTCACGACGGATCGCATTGCGCCCGGCCGGCGCCCACACGTCGAGCGCCACGACGGACCGGAGCCCGCCGTCGCGCCCGGCGCTAGGCCTTGGCCGTCGCCCGGCGCTTGCGGCGCGCCTTGAGCATCAGCTTCACGTTCTTGGCCTTCGCCCCACGCGGCATGTGGCTGCGGGGCTTGGCACGGAAGCCGTGGCGCTTGCGCTTGATCAGCGAGCTCTTACGGATTCGCTTCTTCACGGCACATCCTCTGCACGAAGAAGGGCCAGATCGTAGTGTCGGTCCTCTGGCTTCGCAAGTACCAAGG
>CAZMSZ010000127.1:10648-12836 GCA_964569055.1 uncultured Planctomycetota bacterium
AGGCCGAAGGGCAGGGCCGGGATCGGCATGGCGGGGAGCTTCTGCTGGAGCTCGACCATCAAGCGCGGGCAGAGCGCGCGGAGGAAGTCCACGATCTGCTGGTCCTCGAGGTCGCAGGTCGGCTCGCTCAAGATGTCCGCATCCACGCCGGTGCAGGTCAGCGTCGAGAAGCTGAGCGTGTTGCCGTTGATCGCCACGTCGACCTCGACCTGCAGGCCAGCGCGCAGCACGAACAGCAGCGCGCGCGGGCCGCCGTCCATGTAGTCGATCGCGATCGAGACCTCGAGCTCGCCCACCGCGAGCTTCACGGGCGCCGCGCCGGGCGCCCCGTCGATCGACACCACCGGCGCCGCGCACACCGCGGCCTCGAGGACCACCGGGGTGGCCGGGTCGGGGGCCAGGCCGCGCACCGGCGGGAGGAACGGGTAGAGGAGGTTGGCGGTCAGGCTCACTGGGCCGCCGACGGGCAGCTTGGTCCCGTCCACGACGGCGCGTGCGCCGCCGGTCAGGTAGAGGGCGCCGAGGAAGGCGTTGAGCCCGTCCTGCGAGATCCGCACGGTGAACGGCTCGGGGCCGATCGCGGGGGTGACCTGCGCGCCGGTGGTGAGGACCTCGGTCGAGCCGCTCACGGCGACCTGGGCCGGCGTGGCCTGGAAGCCGGCGATCAGCCCCAGGCCCGAGCCCGAGAACCCGTTCGCCTCGTCGACCTGGAACATGAGGTCGAGGTCGAGCGTCGCGCCCGCGCCGCCGACCGGATTGGGGATCGCGACCCGCAGCGGCGTGTCGAGCCCCGCCAGCGACTTGCCGAGCTCGAGGTTGACCACGTCGATCAGCATGCCCTCGAGCTGGTCGCGAATCATGGTCTGCAGCAGCGGCTGGAACGGGTTCAGGATCGAGGTGAAGAACGAGCTCGAGGTCACGAGCTGGAAGCCGTTCAGCGTGATGTCGATCGACTCGATCTCGAGCCCGAGCGCGCGCTTGCCCGGCTTGGTCCCGGTGAACGCGCTCTGGCTGACCGTGGCCCGGACCACCGCCACCACGCTCTGGGCCTGGATCGTGGCCTTGGTGAGCGCGACCCCGATCACGTCGATGTCGGCGTCGAGGGCCAGCGCGTCGATCGTGACGGTGACCTCGACCCCTGCCGCCAGCCCGGTGGCCGCGAAGCGCGGCGGCGCGTGGCGCAGGGCCGTGGCCCGGACCTCGAGGGCGAAGTTCTTGAGGATCGGGTTCTTCTGGGCGATCAGCGCGTAGAGGTCGACGTTCTTGGTCAGCTCGCCGGCCACGTCGCCGACCCGGTCGAGGCCGGCCTGGGTGAGGCCCGCCGCCACGGTGCGCGCCTGCATGCGGTCGTGCGGCGCGAACGCGCCCTGGGTCACCGAGACGTAGGCGCTCGAGCGGTTGCCGAGCGCGTCGGTCGCCTCGACCGGGATCAGGTTCAGCCCAGCGCCGAGCGCGACCTGCGCGCTGTAGTCGCTGCCGCTCGCGCTGGCGGGGGTCCCCGCGATCGAGACCGAGGACACCCCGTCGGTGTCCTCCACGCGGGCGGTCAGGGTGACCTGGCTGGCGGTCTCCTGCGCGCCGCGGGCGGGCGAGAGGATCGAGATCACCGGGCCGATCGTGGCCGGGTCGGGGAGGAGGGCGGGGTCGACCTGCCCGCGCGGGAAGGGACCCCGCGGGAGCGCGGTGGATCCGGGCGCCGTGCTGCCGTTGCCGGTGCTGCTGCTCTGAGCCGGGAGCCCGTTGCTGCTCCTGTTGCACCCGAGGACCGCGGGCGCGAGGAACAGGAGGCTCGTCACGATCAGCCTGGCGAGCAGGCAACCCATACCTTGCGACATTCCCCGCACGCTCCCCTCGACGCCAACCCGCGCGCGACGCAAGCACAGCGAGCACCGAAGGTTACGGCGCGGTGCGTCATGGCGCCGCGCCGGCCGGCCGCTGATAAGTGCAGATCCGGTCACCCCCGCGCCGGGCCTCGCGGCCCAGTTCCGCCACCGGTGACCGCCATCCCCTTTCCAGTTCCGGGAAACCGTTGGCGCCAGCCGACGACGTGCGCGAAACGCACGATCGGCGCCCCTACCGTACGGCAGGGGCCTCCGCGCGCGAGCCCGCCTACTCGCCGCCGCCGCCGCCGGCGCTCGCCGAGACGTGGCTCGGGTCGATCCGGCTGGCGTCGAACGCCTCGGCGCGC
>CAZMSZ010000127.1:12936-18450 GCA_964569055.1 uncultured Planctomycetota bacterium
CGCTTGAGGATCGGGTGGTAGGCCGAGCCCGAGAAGCGGGCCTTGCGCTCGTAGGCGGCGCCGAGGGTCAGCAGCGCCGCCTCCTCGAACGGGACCGCGTAGTCCTCCTCGCTGGCCGGGCCGAGCCGCGCCAGCTCGCGGGCCATGCGGATCACCTCCAGCGAGCGCTCCTTGATCCCGGGCGCCTTCTCGGTGTTGAGCGCCAGGATCTGGTAGGCGAGCTCGAACTCGGGCACGACGAGGGCGACCAGGCTCTTGGCCCCGAGCTGGCGCATGGCGGCCAGGCGGTGGTGCCCGTTGGGGGTCCAGTAGCGCCCGTCCGCCGCGCGCACCACCAGCACCGGGTCGAGATAGCGGTCGAGCCGATCGAGCACCGCGGCCAGCTTCTTCACGTGCGCCTCGGAGAGGTCGCGCTGGAACGGGGCCGGGTCGATCGCCTCGAGCGGGAGGGCGGCCAGGAGCTGCCAGCTCCCGCCCAGCGGGTCGCGGTAACGCGCGAGCACCTGCCCGCCGGCGGCCGCGACCGAGGCCTCGAGCTCGCTCGCCTTCGTCGCCGTGCCGCCCTGCTGCAGCTCGGCCGCCGCGAGCCCGCGCGAGCCGGCCTCGGCGGTCTTGCGCCGGCGGGCGCCCGTCTTCTTGGTCGCGCCGCCGCTCGCCTTCTTCTTGGCGGCCTTCTTCTTGGTCGCCTTGGGCTCGTCCTGCTCCGCCTCGGCCTGCTTCTTCTTCGCCACGCGCCGCTCTCCCGCTCACCTGCTCGAGCGGCGGGATCCTAACCGCGCCCCCGAGCGCCCGTGGGAGGGTCCGCGCCGCCCTGCGGTGGCGTCCGCCCGCCTCGCGGCGACGTGCCATACTGCGCGCCCATGAGCTGGCGGCCGCTGGAGTGCGCGGGCGAGCCCCGCGAGCAGGGCTCGGCGCAGGGGGAAGCCTGGGCGGCCGAGCTGCGGGCCTGGCCGCGCCGGGCGCGCGGCGGCGGACCGCTCGGCCAGGTCCTGGCGCGACGGCGCGCGCGGCGACGGCGTTGGCCCGCCCTGGCGGCCGAGCTGCCCGAGCTCGCCGCGCGCCTCGAGGGGATCGCCGCCGCCGCTCGCGTGGCCCCGGGCGCGTTGCTGCTCGCCCTCGAGCGGGGCGAGGCGGCGGGCGGGGCGCTGGTGGTGCCGGCCGCGCAGGCCCGCGGCGGGGCCCCGCTCCTGGCGCTGGTGCTCGACGGCGAGGCGAGCGACTCCGCGCCGCTCGTGCGGCGCTCGGCGCCGCGGCGCGGGCTGAGGGCGCTCGAGCTCACGCGCGCCGCGCGGGCGGGGAGCCTGGCCGGGGTGAACGAGGCCGGTCTGGCCGCGCTCGCGCTCGACGTCGACCCCAGCGCGGCCCTCCCCGCCACGCTCTGGGCGCAGCGCGTCCTCGAGCGCTGCCGGAGCGTGGACGAGGCGCTGGCGTTCCTGGCGCCGGCCGGCCCGAGCGCCGGGCGCGGGCTGCTCCTGGCCGACCCGAGCGGCGCCCTGGCGCGCGTCGGCGAGGGCAGGCTCGAAGCCGACGCGCTGCTGGGCTGGGGACGCGCCCGCGCGCCGCTCGCGCGCCGCGCGCCCGCCGCGCCGCTCGAGGCCGAGGACCTCGTGGGCCTGCTCCGCGACCACGGCCCGCACGACCGCGGCGACGCGGCCACGCTCTGCCGTCACGGCGGCCGCGAGGCGCAGGCCGCGACGATCCTCGACCCGGGCGGGCGCGCGCTGCTCGCGGCGCTCGGCCGTCCGTGCGAGCAGCACTTCACGCGCGTCGGGCTCGAGGAGCGCGCGCCGGCGCGGCGGACGACCCGCCCGCGCACGCGCGCGCTCCCGGTGGTGAGCTGAGGTGACGGCCCCCGGCGAGGGCGGCGCGATCCTGGTCACGGGCGCGGCCGGGTTCCTCGGCTGGTACGCGGCCGCCGCGCTGGTCGAGGCCGGGCACGCGGTGGTGGGCAGCTCGCAGGACGGGGCCGGGCTCCCGCCCGGGGTGGCGCCGCTGGCGCTCGAGCTCGGGGACGGCGGTCGGGCCGGCGCGGCCTGGATCCTGAGCGAGCGCCCGCGCGCCGTCCTCCACCTGGCCGCGATCTCCGACCCCGACGTCTGCGCGCGCGAGCCCGACCGCTGCCGGACCGTGAACGTCGAGGCCGCCGCCGAGCTGGCGCGCGCCGCCGAGGAGACCGGCGCCTGGTTCGGGTTCGCCTCGACCGACCTGGTGTTCGACGGCGCGCGCGCCCCTTACGACGAGGAGGACCCGCCCGCGCCGCTCGGGCCCTACATGGGGAGCAAGGCCGACGCCGAGCGCGAGGTGCGCCGCGCGCATCCCGAGGCGCTGGTCGCGCGCGTGGCGCTCCTCTACGGCCTGGCCGGCGGGCGCAAGGGCTGCTTCAGCGACACGCTCCTGACCCGGCTGGCCGCGGGCGAGGCGGTCTCGCTGTTCGCCGATCAGCACCGCACGCCGCTCCACGTCGAGGACGCGGCCGCGCTGCTGCGCGACCTGCTCGTGCGCCGCGCGAGCGGTGTGGTGCACCTCGCCGGCCCCGAGCGAGTCAGCCGGCTCGAGCACGGACGCGCCCTGGCGGCCGCCTGCGGGCTCCCGCTCGCGCTGTGCCGCGAGGCCACCATGGCCGACGTGCCGAAGCTATCGCCGCGCCCCGCCGACGTCAGCCTCCGGATCGAGCGGCTGGTCTCGCTGCTCGGGCGTCGCCCCTGGGGGATCGGCGAGGGCGCCCGCCGGGTCGGCGAGCGCTGGCGCGCCCGCCGGGGCGGGCCCGAAGGGGCGGAAAGCCAGGACCAAGGCCGGCAGTAGCAGCAGGTCTCCGAGCAGCGCCCCGATCACCGTCACGACCATGCACAGCGCGAAGGTGCGCGAGATCGGGAACGCGCTCAGGAGCAGCACGCCGAGGCCGGCGGCGAGCAGGACCGAGGTCGTCACGATCGCGGCGCCCGTCCCGCGGAACGTGCGGCGCAGCGCGTTCTCGTAGGCGAGCGGCCCGTCCCGCGCCGGGTCCCACTCGGCGCGCAGGCGCGCCATGAAGTGGATCGTGTCGTCGACGGCCAGCCCGAGCGCCACGCTGAACACGATCACCGAGGTCACGCGCAGGTCCATGCCGGCGACCTGCATGAACCCCAGCGTCGCGAGCAGCGGCGCGAGGTTGGGGAGCATGCTGATCAGGCCCGCCTTGACCGAGCGCAGCAGCAGGCACATGACCGGGCAGATCACCAGGAACGCGGTGAGCAGGCTCGTGAACAGGTCGGTGATCAGGCGGTCGATCCCGCGGCTCGCCACCGGCCCGTCGCCCGTGAGCCGCGCCTCGAGGCCGAGGGCCGCCGCCCGGGGGGCGTCCCGCCCCAGGCCGGCCTCGATCCCGTCGAACAGCGCGTCGAGCGCGCGCGAGCCGATGTCGCCGGTGGTGGCCTGGATCCGCAGCATGCGCGCCTCGGGGGCCCACAGGCGCGCGAGCAGGTCGGTGCGCCCGCCCGCCTGGAGCGCGAGGGTCACCGCGAGCAGCCCCTGCTCGCAGGCGGCCGCCGTGCCCGGGAGCCTCCGCCAGCTCGGGTCGCCGCCGTGGCGGGCGGCGTTCCACTCGGCGAGGAGGTCGACGAGCGACAGCGGGCGCAACCCCGCGGCCGCGAGCCTCCCCTGGACGTCGCTCACGTAGCCGAGCGCCTCGGGCGTGAGCGGGCGCACGCCCGGCGCCCACTCGACCACCACCGAGAGCGGCACGATCCCGCCGAAGTCGCGCTCGATCCGGCGGTTCGCCTCGACCACCGGGTCGTCGCTCGGGAACGCCTCGTAGACGTTGTTCTCGACCGTGATCTTGCTGGCGGCCCACGCCGAGCCGCCCATGAGGAGCGCGCTCCCGAGCAGGATCGCCCCGCGCCGCCGGATCGTGAGCTCGCCCAGGCGCTCGGCCGCCGCGTCGAACGCCCGGTCGCTCGCCGCCGAGCGCGCCGGCAAGAGCGGCGAGAGGTAGCTGAACGCGAGCGGCACGAACAGGACCGTGACCACGTAGGCGATCAGCACCCCGACGGCGGCCTGCAACCCGAACCGCTGCAGGATCGAGGCGTCGGCGACGGCCAGGCTGGCGAACCCGACGGCGGTGGTGAAGCTCGTGAGGAAGCAGGCCACCAGGAGGTGGCGCAGCGTCACCCCGAGCGCCTCGAGCCGCGGCCGCCCCTCCCCCAGCTCGCGGCGGTAGCGCGCCACGAGGTGGATCGCGTCGGAGATCCCGATCACGAAGATCAGCACCGGGAGCACGTTGTTGATGATGTCGATCGTGGCGCCCACCGCGCCGAGCGCGCCCGCCAGCAGGATCAGCGACAGCAGCACGGCCAGCAGCGGCACCACGACGGCGCGCAGGTCGCGGAACGTGAGCCACAGGATCGCGACGAACAGGAGGCTGCACACCGGCAGGAACGTGAGCTGGTCGGTGATCAGCCGCCGCGCGATCAGGACCCGCGCCACCGGGATCCCGGTCGGCAGGACTTCCATGCCCGCCGGGACCGGGACCGCGGCGAGCGCCGCCAGGCAGGCGTCCACTATGGGCTGCAGCGCCTCGAACTCGCTCCGGGTCGGGTCGAGGTGGGCCGCCAGCAGCGTCGCGCGCCCGTCCTCGGCGATCAGCCGCCCGCGCAGCAGCGAGTCGGAGAGCGCCAGCGCGCGCGCCGCGTCGAGCGCGTCGGCCCCGCGCTGCTCGAGCCCGGCCGGCAGGACCGCCTCGGGGTAGGGACGCCCCGCCGGCAGCACGTACGCCGACGCGAGCGAGTCCACCTGCAGCACGTGCGGCGCGCGCGCCAACGCCTCGTGCAGCCGCCGCAGCGCCGCCACGCCCTCGGACGAGAACAGCGCCTCGGCGCGCACGTGCACCAGCAGCAGGTTGTCGTCCTCGCCGAAGGCAGCCCGAGTCCGCGCCAGCTCGAGCTGCGCCGGATCGTCCGACTCGAAGATCCGCTGCGGGGTGAAGTCGACCCCGATCCCCCGCGCCAGGTACAGCGCGAGCACCACCGCCGCCCCGAACCCCACGAGCAAGGCAGGCCGCAACCGCGTCGCGCGAGGGACCCAGGCGAACGCCATGGCCGCGACTATAGCGAGCGCGCAGCGCCCCAGCCTCCGCCACGTGACGGCGCATTGAGGCTGTCGCCGCGAGCGCTCCTCTCGTCGAACCAGGAGCAGGGAACGCAGAGACGCGGAGAGCAACACGGTCGGCGCCGACTCCTCGCACCATCGCCACGCGCAGGAACGCGCGAGGCGAGCGTCGGACCGGCTCGCCGCGACCTTCTCGTCCGAGGGGAACGCCGGAGCCTGGCCTCGATTGCGACCACCTCTCGTGAGGCTGTCGCCGCGAGCGCTCCTCCTCGTCGAACCAGAAGAAGCGAACACAGCGCGGCCAAGGCCGCAACCAAAAGGGCGCAGGGCGTGGCCCAAGCCGCTGTCGCTGTTGCGAAGACCCCCCGCCTGTTGCCTGAAGAAGAAGGAACGCAGAGGCGCAGAGACGCAGAGGCGCAGAGAGCCCCCTCG
>CAZMSZ010000128.1:0-15407 GCA_964569055.1 uncultured Planctomycetota bacterium
CGCTGCTCACACCCGAGCTCGAGGTGGACGCCGCGCGCTTCCCCAACATCGCCGCCGTCGCCAGCCGCTCGCGCTGGTTCCGCAACGCGACCACGGTCCACTTCCAGACCGAGGCCGCGGTGCCGGCGCTGCTCACCGGGCTCCACCCCGCGGCCGGTCCGCCGCTCCCGGCCACGGTCGCGCACCACCCGCGCAGCCTGTTCACGTTGCTCGCGGGCTCGCACGAGGTCCACGCCTTCGAGGCGATCACCGCGATCTGCCCGCCCGAGATCGCCGCCTCGGGCGCGCGCGAGGTGGACCCGCGCGCGCTCGCGCTCGACCTCGTGGCGGTTTCGCTGCACGTGTTCGCGCCTCGCGACCTCGAGCGCAAGCTGCCGTCGGTGCGCGACGCGCCGCTGGGGTTCGGGCTACCGCTGCCGGAGCGGGTGATCCACCACGTGCGGGACGGGCGCCTGAAGCACTTCGAGCGCTTCCTCGCCGCGCTCGCCCCCGCGGGCGAGCGGCCGCCGCTGTATCTGCTGCACGCGCTGCTCCCGCACGTCCCCTGGACCTATTTCCCCAGCGGCCAGCGCTACACCTGGCGCGGGCCTGCCCCCTGGGAGCCCGCCGAGCGCTGGCCGGCGGACGAGTGGGCCGTCTCCCTGTGCGAGCTGCGCTACCTGCTCCAGCTCGGGTTCGTGGACCGCCTCGTGGGGAGGTTGGTCGCGCGGCTGGAGGAGGTCGGGCTGTACGACGACTGCCTGCTGGTGCTCGCCGCGGACCACGGCCTGTCGTTCCGTCCGGGCGAGGGCCGCCGGATTCCCTCCCCGGCCAACCTGCCGGACCTCGCCTCGGTGCCGCTGTTCGTCAAGCTGCCGGGGCAGGCCACGGGCGTGGTCGACGACCGCGCCGTCGAGCTGGTGGACGTGCTCCCGACGATCGCAGGCGCGCTCGGCCTCGACGTTCCCTGGGCCGTGGACGGAAGGGACGCGCTCTCCACGTCCGCCTCGACGCCGCGGGCCAGGCGCTTCGCGGGCCAGCCCCTGCCTGACGACGCCGTGCGCGCCCGCCTGCTCGCCGCGCGCGCCCCGTTCGAGCGCCGCTCGGGGAGCGGGACCCCGTTCGATCGGCTGTTCGCGCGCGGCCCGTTCGCCGACGTCGTCGGCCGCAGGGTCCATGACCTGCCCCGCCGCACCGGAGCCCACCGAGTCACGCTCTCCGCCGACCTGTCGGCGGCGCGGACGCGAGACCCGGCGGCCTCGTGGCAACCCTGCTACGTGGGCGGGCAGCTCACCCCCGCGCCGCCGCGTCCGCTCGACGTGGCGCTGGCCCTGGGGGGCCGGGTCGTGGCGGTCACCCGCACCGAGGCGGGGAGCGGCCTCCTCCACGCCCTGCTCCCGGTCGCGGCGCTCCAGACCGGCGGCGCGCTCGAGGCGTTCTTGCTCGAGCGCGACCCCCGGGGCGGGCCCGCGCTGGTCGGCCTGTCGTCCGAAGAGGCGCCCCGCTTGCGCTGGGCGGACGAGGAGCCGATCGCGCTGCTGGAAGGGCGGGTGGAGCTGCCGCTCCGCTCGGGGGCGGTGCTCGGCGCCGTCGAGGTCGCGCGGCGGTCGACCGACGGCTCCCACCTTCGGGTGAGCGGCTGGGCGGCCGACCCGCGCGGCCCCAAGCCGCTGCGCGTGCTCCTGTTCGTCGGCGGGCGCTGCGCGGGCGAGGTCGCGCCGCACGTGCGACGCCATGACGTGGCCGGGCACCTGGGGCGGGCGGAGGCGATCGCGGGGTTCGAGCTGGTCGCCCCGCCCGAGGCCGCCTCCGAGCCGCTGACCGTGATCGCGGTCGGCCCCGGCGGCGCGGCGAGCGCGCTCCGGATCCTGCCGGGGGCGCGCGATCCCTGAGGCTCAGCCGGGTGGGCGCAGCCGGTCCCGGGCGGCGCGCGCCGCCTGCTCGACGGCCCGCAGCGGTCGTGTGACCCGCCAGGTCGGGCTCCGCCAGATCGCCGCCAGCTGGGCGTGCGCCGCGCGGACGAGCTCCATGGTGCGCGCGAGCTCCGCCGCGAGCCGGTCGCGCTCGCCGCGGGCCTCCTCGACGGCTCGCTGCGTGCGCTCGAGCGCGGCGGCCTGCCGCGCCAGGGTCACGGCGTCCACGTTGCGCTGCTCCTCGACCGCCTCGAGCAGCGCCCTCAGCGCGCCCTCGGGCGCGAGCTGCTCCGCGAGGCGCGCCAGATGCGGCGAGCGCTGGCGGTGCTCCTCTCGAAACAGGATGCCGAGCCCGTTGAGCACGGGCACGCTCAGCAGCGCGAGGTCGCGCGGCGCCTCGGGGTCGCCCAAGAAGTCCTCGACGGCGGTCAGCACACCGTTGCGGGGGCCGCCCTCGCGCTCGGCGTTGTGGAGGTGCTCGTTGACCCCGCCCTGGGGCGAGAGGCCGGGCTCGCCCGGCGCCAGGCCCCCGCGCGCGTAGGGCTGCCGGCGCTCGGCCGGGATCGCGGCGGGGTCGTAGTACATGTCGCGCCGCGCGTACGGCCAGGCCACGTCGTGGAGCAGCACCGCCGGGAAGGGGCGGGCCTCCTCGCGCGCGCGCCGCGCGAGCAGCTCGAGCTCGCCCCGGACGGTGTGCCAGTTGTGGTCGCCGTCGAGGAGGACCAGGTCGGGCGGCGGCGTCTGGGCGAGCGCGACCAGGCTCGGCGCGCGGTGGAACGTCAGGCGCCCGGGGTAGCGCGCGGCCAGCGCCTCGGGGTCGAAGCCCGGGGCGGGGTCGACCGCGTGGAGGGCGGCGCCGCTGGCGGCCGCGTGCGCCAGCAGCAGCTCGGTGTGGGCGCCGCGGTCGGCGCCGACCTCCACGATCACCTGCGGGGCGAGCTCCTCGAGCAGCGGCCGGACGATCGACCCGAAGAAGCGGTTCACGGCAGCGCCTCCGCGGGCCCGCTCGTCCGGCGCAGTACGATCGAGCACTCGTCGGGCCCCTGCAGGAACAGCTCGACGTCGAAGCTCGCCCGGGCGCGCAGCGCGGCCAACAGCTCGAGGAGCTCGCGCGGCGTCCAGACGTGGAAGTGAATGCTGTAGTCCAGCTCGGCGAGCTGCGCGGCTCGAGCCGCGACCTCGCCCGGGTCGCGCAGCCCGTCCACGTGCTCGGCCCACTCGCGGTAGTGCGCCAGGCGCGAGCCGCGGCCGCCGTCGCGGTGATCCGCGAGGACGTGCTCGAGCGGCGTCACCGGGCGGGTCCGGTCGAAGGTGGCGCGCTTGTCGGGCACCACGAGCAGCAGGTGCCCGCCCTCGCGCAGCACGCGCAGGCCGGCGAGCAGCGCGCCCCAGGGGTCGAGGCAGTGCTCGAGGAAGTGGCTCGCGATCACGAAGTCCTGCGTCGCGTCCCCCACGGTGGCCAGCCGCTCGCCGTCGTCGATCACGTCGACCTCGACCAGCTCGAGCTCGGCGAGCTCGGGGTAGTGCCGGCGGAGCGCCGCGGCGCTCATGCGGTCGACGAACCGGCGGGTGACCCCGGCGGGCGCCGGGAACGGCTGGTGCAGCGCGCCGATCTCGAGGCCGGTCCCGCGCAGATAGCGGGCGGCGATCGCGGCGCGGTCGGGGAGCAGCGGGGCGGGCGCCTCCCCCGAGGGCCCGAGCCAGCGGCTCCCCAGCCGGACCAGCTCGGCCGCGAGCCGGCGGCGGACGCGGTCGAGGGGAGGCGCCACCGTCGCGGGCAGCCGGAGCGGCATTACGGCCCCCCAACCCCGGCGGGGTAGAGCGACTCGAGGCTGACGCGCGGCGGGCGCGCCAGCGCGAAGTCGAGCCGCTCCAGGCTCAGGTTGGGCGAGTAGGCCGGGTCGTACAGCAGCCACTCGCGCCAGATCCGCCGCATGCGGAGCGACTCGGCCGCGAAGCGGGCGGCCCGCTCGGGCGTGTCGTCGAGCCCGCGCGAGGCCGACTCGTGGTGCACCAGCTCGGCGAACGGCGTGTACACGATCCGGTAGCCCGCGCGGACGATCCGCAGGCACAGGTCGATGTCGTTGAACGCGACCGGCAGCTCCTCGTTCATGCCGCCCACCTCGCGGTACACGTCGCGCCGGAGCGCGAGGCAGGCGGCCGTGACCGCGGTGAGGTCCTGCACGACCTCCGCCCGCGCCATGTAGGTCGCCCCGCCCCGCGGGGTGTGCACGTGAGCGTGACCGGCGACCCCCAGGATCCCCACGATCACCCCCGCGTGCTGGATCGTCCCGTCGGGATACCACAGGCGCGCCCCGACGCCCCCCACGCCGGGTCGCAGCGCGTGGCTCACGAGCTCGGTCAGCCAGCCCGCGTCGGTGACCTCGGTGTCGTTGTTGAGCAGCACCAGCACCTCGCCGCGCGCCTCCTCGACCGCGCGGTTGTTGAGGGCGGAGAAGTTGAACGGGCGCGGGTCGCGCAGCACGCGCGCGGCGCCGCTCGCCTCGAGCTCGGCGAGGTACGCCAGCGTCTCGGGCTCGACGCTGCCGTTGTCGACGATCAACAGCTCGTAGGGGTCGTAGTCGGTGCGCTGGCGCACGGTGGTCACGCAGGTCCGCAGCAGGTCGAGGCGGTCGCGGGTGAGCACGACGAGGCTCGCGAGCGGGCGCGGCGCGGGCACCGCCCAGCGCACGCGGAGCGCCACGATCGGGGACGCCAGCGGCTCCACGGCGGCCACCGCGCCCGTCCGCGCGAGGTGCTCGGTGAGCGCGCGGGCGGCCGCGTCGCGGGCGTACGACTTGGCCGCCGGGTCGGCGGCGGTGCTCCCGCTCGTCGCGCGCCAGTGGTAGAGCACCAGCGGGATGTGCCGGATCTGGTGCGGGTGGAGCCGCTCGGTGAGGCGCAGGAGCAGGTCGTGGTCCTGCGCGCCCTCGAAGCCGACGCGCAGCCCGCCGAGCTCGGTCACGAGGTCGCGGCGGGCGGCGACCAGGTGGCAGATGTAGTTGTAGGAGCGGAGGAGGTCGGGGTTCCAGTCGGGCTTGAAGTGCGGGGAGTGGCGGCGCCCCGCGTCGTCGAGCTTGTCCTCGTCGCTGTAGATCAGGCCCACGCCGGGGTGGCGCACCGCCTCCTCGGCCACGCAGTACAGCGCGTGAGGCGCGAGCTCGTCGTCGTGGTCGAGGAACGCCACCAGCTCGCCGGTGGCGAGGGCCAGGGCGCTGTTGGTCGCGGCCGCGATGTGGCCGTTCTCGTCGCGCAGCGCGAGGCGGATCCGGGGCTCCTCGGCGGCCCAGGCCCGCAGCCGCTCGCGCACGGCCGGGTCGGGCGAGGCGTCGTCGGCGATGCACAGCTCCCAGCGCGGATAGAGCTGGCCGCGGACCGAGGCCACCGCGCGCGCGAGGAGCCGCAGGTCGGGCGCGTAGGTCGGCAGCAACACCGAGATCGTGGGCCCCTCCAGGGCCCGGGCCCGCGGCGCGTGGCGCGCCCGCTGCTCGGGGGTGAGCGTGGCGTGCTCGGCGGCCCAGCGGACGTAGGACGGGTCGTCGGTGGGGGCAGGGGCGCGCCGGGACGCGGGCGCGGGCGGCGCGAGGCGGGCGCGGGCCTGCAGCGCGGCCAGCCCCGCCCAGCGGAGCGGGCGCGTCACCCGCCAGGAGAGCGAGCGCTCGTAGGCGCGCTGCAGCCGCTCGAGCTCCTGCTCCAGCTCCTCGGCGCGGCGGCGCAGCTCGCGGACCTCGCGCTCCTTGAGCTCGAGCTTGGCCTGCAGCCCGAGGAGCAGGCGCTGCGCGGCGGGGTCGGGCGGCGGCGAATCCAGGCTCATGCGGGAAGGAACGTAGCGAATGGCGCGCTTCGCGCAATGGCCGAGGGGCTCCCCGCGGGCGGCCGCTACCCACCCCACAGCGCGTCGGCGAGGGCGAGCGCGGCGCGCTCGGGGGGGAAGGCGCAGGCGTCGGCGAGCGCCTGCTCCCCCAGCCGGCGGCGGAGCCCCGCGTCCTCGACGAGGCGGGCCAGGGCGGCGGAGCAGGCCTCGCCGTCGTCGCTGTCCACGACCAGCGCGTTCTCGCCGTCGCGCGCGAAGGCGCCCGCGCCCCCGCGGCGCGGGACGATCACGGCCAGGCCGCAGGCCATGGCCTCGAGCGCGGTCAGGCCCATGGCCTGGTGGCGCGACACGTCCACGAACAGGTCGCAGCTCGGGAGCAGCGCCGCGACCTGCTCGGGGCGCAGCTCGCCGTAGCAGCTCCAGCCGAAGTCGCGCGGGAGCGCGAGGAAGCCCGGGTCGTGCGGCGCGCAGCCGAACAGGACCGGCTCGAGCGCCGGGCCGAAGCGCCGGCGCGCGCGCCGCAGCAGCGCGAGCGTCTCGCGCGCCGCGCGGCGCGGGGTGCTGGGGCGCACGAGCGCCGCGACCCGCAGCGGCGTGGGCGGCGCCTCGCGCGGGCGCGGCCGGAACAGGTCGAGCTCGACGCTCGGCCCGACGACGGCCGCGCTGACCCCGTGCCGCTCGCGGAGCTGGCGCGCGGTCCACTCGGTCTTGGTCAGCAGCGCCAGCCCGGGCGCCGCGTAGGAGGCGAGGGCGACCGCGCGCGCAGGGCTCCCCTCGGGGTGGAACAGCGGCTCGTAGTCCTGCACGTAGTAGCCGCGCACCGGCCCGCCCGAGCCGGCCGGCGGGAGCGCGGCCAGCCAGCCCACGGTGGGGTGGAACGAGGCCAGCACCGCGTCGGCGCCGCGAGCCAGGGCGGGGAGGGCGCCCGGGGCGGCGAGCACCAGCGGGAGCCCCGGGTCGGGGTAGGCGGCGTGGAACCCCGCCGCGAGGCGCTCGTCCTGCACGAGCGTGACGTCGACGCCGCCCGCCTGCAGGGCGCGCCCCTCGCTCAGGAGCACGTTCACGCCGCCCGAGGCGCCCGCCGCCTGGAGCAGCACCAGCAGGCGTCGCCCGCCGTGGCGCGCCCGAATGAGGTCGCGCAGGCGCTCGCGCTCCCACAGCGCGCCGGCGTGGGCGCGCAGCCCCGCGAGCACGGGGTCGTCCTCCAGGCGGCGCGCGACCGCGCGCAAGGTGGCGCCCCCGTGGCGCGCGCGCAGCGCGGCGTCCCCCGCGGCCGCCAGCGCGCGCCGGCGCGCGTCGCCGAAGCTGGCCGAGTGCGCGTGCGCCACGTAGGCGTCGTCGGCGACGGCGAGCTCGAGCCCCGCCGCGGCGGCCCGCAGCGCCAGGTCGTTCTCCTCGCCGTAGCCCTGGGGGAAGCGGTCGGCGTCGAGCGGGCCGACCGCGTCCAGCACGCCGCGGCGCACGAGCAGGCAGAACCCGTTGAGCACCGGCACGCGCGGGTGCATGCGCGCCGCGTGCCGGGCCAGGAGGGACGCGAGCTCGTCCGCCGTCCTCCCCGGCGGGAGCGGGTTGGTCGCCCAGTCCCCTCCTTCGCGCAGGCGCGGGACCGACTGGAAGGAGGCCGCGTTGGACAGCGGCCCGACCAGGCCGATCCGCGGGTCCGAGCGGGCGCAGGCGAGCAGCCGGTCGAGCCACCCGGCGGTGACCTCGGCGTCGCTGTTGAGGAGCACCACCCAGGGGGCCTGGCCCGCGGCGATCCCTCGGTTGGCCGCGCGCGTGTAGCCCCGCGCGACCTCCTCCCGCAAAAGGGTCGCGCCGTGCTCGGCGGCGAAGGCTTGCAGCGCCGCGGCGGTCTCGGGGCCGCTCCCGTCGTCGACCAGGATCAGCCGCTCGCCGGGGCGGGCGTGTCGAGCGAGCGCCGCGAGGCAGCGCCGGACGGCCGGGAGCGCGTCGTGCACGCACACCACGACGTCGACCTGCTCGCCGTGGGGCGTCACGGGCGGCCGCGCGGGGAGGGCCGGCGGGTCGAGCACGCGGCCGTGATCGCCGGCGCGCCGCGCGCGCCACCAGGCGAGCTCCAGGCGGACCCGCGCCCGGCGCGCGCGCTCGAGCAGGTGGACCTCGAGCGCGGCGCGGGCCGTGGCGCGCAGGCCCTGCGCGCGGACCGCGCGCAGGGCGCGCCCCGGCAGGGCGGCGACGTCGGCGAGGAGGCCCGACCTCCGCCGCGGCCTCACGCGTGATCGGGGAGGCTGGGCGCGAGGCGCCGGAAGACCCACGCGCCCACCGCCAGCGAGAGCGCGGCCCAGCCCGCCGCCGCGGCCAGGTCGCCCCAGGCGAACGGGTAGGGGGCGAGGAACGCGGCCCGCGCCAGCTGCAAGAAGGGCGTCAGCGGGTTCCAGTCGATGATGAAGCGCCAGCGCTCGCCGATCGCGCCGGGCAGGTAGATCACCGGGACCGCGAAGAACTCGATCAACAGCAGCGTGTTGAGCACCTGCAGCAGGTCGCGGAACACCACCGCGATCGCCGCGCACAGGAGGCTCAGCCCGAGGGTGAACGCGCCCAGCAGCACGAGCAACGCGGGGAGCAGGAGCACCCGGACGCCGGGCCAGCGCCCGAGGGCCACGAGCAGGAGCAGGACCAGCAGCGAGGCCGCGCTCAGCGCCACCAGGCCGGCCAGCACCTTGACCAGCGGCAGGATCCCCAGCGGAATCGGCGAGTGCTGCACCAGGTCGGGGCGCGAGATCAGGCTGGCCGCGCCCCCCTGCACCCCCTCCACGAAGGCGTTCCAGGTGAGCAGCCCGAGCACGAGGTAGATCGAGAAGCCGTACTGTCCGCCCAGCAGCGGGCCGGCGCCGCTCCCGAAGCCGAGCGAGGTGAAGATCGGCAGGTAGACGGCGAGGAACAACAGCGGCGTGAACAGCATCCACAGCAGCCCGAGCACGGCGCGCCGGTGCTGCTCCACGAACGAGTACGCGAGGAGCGTGGCGATCGAGTAGAGGTAGCCGGCCGCGCGGCGCGCGCGCTCGCGCCCCAGGAGCGGCGCGCCGATCGCCGCCGCGAGCGCGAGCGCGCGCAGGGCCGGGCTGGGGGCGGCGCCGCTCACGAGGCACCGCGCGCGGGGACGGCGAACAGCTCGGGCGGGAGCGGGAGCAGGCTGGAGTAGCCCGAGCCCTCGCGGCCGATCCGCCCGAGCGGGCGCGCGGCGCCGTCGACGAGGAGCGACACCTCGAGCTCGCGCTCGAGCTGCTGCAGGCCGAGGAAGCGCAGCGCCGCGGGCGCCGCGGCCGGCGGGGCCGGGATCGCCAGCGCCAGGTGGACGACCTCGCCCGGCTCGAGGCGCAGGACGCGGAAGGGCGCGTGGTGGGGCGGGACCTCGCGGGTCGGCCCCCAGCCGGCGCGCGCCGCGCGCTCGGAGAGCCCGACCAGCGCCGCGCGGTCGCGCGCCTGACGCTCGAGCAGGTCTCCCACGAGGTGCGTCGCGGCCAGCGGCTCGCCGCTCGCGTCGACCCACTCCGCCGCCTGCACCAGGTACTCCAGCGGCGGGCCGGGCTCGGCCGGCGCGAGGCGCAACAGCGCGTGAGCCGGGCGGTAGCCGGCTTCGCCCACGCCGATCGAGGCGAGGTACTCGGGGATCAGCTCGCGGGGCGGCCCCTCTCCGCGCAGCCGCCCGTGGTCGATCCACAGCAGGTGCTCGCACAGGTCGCCCAGGAAGCCGAGGTCGTGGCTGACCACGATCGTGGTGCACCCCGAGCGGCACAGCTCGCGAATGAACCGCTTGCACTTGTCGGCGAACGCGGCGTCGCCGGTGGCGAGCGCCTCGTCGAGGATCAGCACCTCGGGCTCGACGATCGTGAGCACGGCGAAGGCGAGGCGGGCCTTCATGCCCGTGCTGTAGGTGTGCAGCGGCTGATCGACGTAGTCGCCGAGCTCGGCGAAGGCCAGGATCCGCTCGAGCTGCTCCTCCACCCGCCAGGGGTCGAGGCCCATGAACAGCGCGTTCAGCCGCGCGTTCTGCCGGCCGGTCAGGTTGGGGTTGAGGCCGGTCCCCAGCTCGAGGATCGCCGAGACGCTCCCCTCGACCTCGACCCGCCCGGTCGTCGGGCGCAGCCGGCCGGCGAGCAGCTTGAGCGTGGTGCTCTTGCCCGCCCCGTTGGGGCCGAGCAGCCCGTACACCGCGCCGCGGGGCACGCTGAACGTCAGCTCGCGGACCGCCCACACGTCGCTGGGGGCGGCCGGAGCGCGGCTCGGCGCGAGCAGCTCGCGCAGGAGGCCGAGGCTGCGCTGCTGCAGACGGTAGCGCTTGCCGAGGCCCTCCACGCGGATCGCAGCGGGGGCGACGTCGCTCACGGTCACGACCACCCGCTCACGGACTGCTCAGAGGACCTCTGCTCGGCTGTGCTCGACTCGGTCCCAGGGGGGCGGCCCGGCGCGTGCCGTCCGCGCGAGCGAGGCGGTACGATAGCAGCCTCCAGGGTCGAGTCAACAACGGGACCTGCGCGCGATGCCGCCCGCCCGCCTGCTGTTCCTGACCTCCGGCCGGCGGCTCCCTTCGAGCCGGTTCCGGATCCACCCCTTCGTGCCGCGGCTGCGCGCCGAGGGGCACGTGTGCGCGGTGCTCCCCTGCCTGCCCCACGCCGACGCCAGCCTCGAGCGGCTGCTCGGGCGGCGCCTCGCGCGCGGGCTGGGGCTGGAGGCGCTGTTGACCGGGGTCAAGCTCGCGAGCCGGCTGGGCGCCCTCGCGGCGGCCCCGCTGGCCGACCTGGTCGTGGTCGAGCGCGAGCTCCTGCCGAGCTTCAGCCCGGGGCTGGAGCTGCTCGCGACCCGCCTCGCCCGCGCGGTGCACGTCGACCTCGACGACGCGATCCACCTCTACTACGAGCGGACGCACCCCGCGCTGGCGCCGCTGGTCGACCGGCTGCAGCCCGAGGGCGCGGCGGCCAACCCGATCGCCCGCGCGCTGGCGGCGGCCGCGGGCGTGAGCGCGGGGAACGCGGGGCTGGCGGCGTTCGCCCGCGAGCACAACCCGCGCACGCGGGTGGTCGAGACGGCGATCGACGTGGCCCGCTTCCGGCCGGGCGGGCGGCCCGACGTGCCGCTGGTGTGGACCGGCTCGCGCGGGACGCTCCCCTACCTCGAGGCGCTCGGCCCCGCGCTGCGGCGGGTCCCGGGCGCGCGGCTCCTGGTGATCTGCGACGCGCCGCCGCCGGAGCTGGGGGTGCCGGTGCGCCACGTGCGCTGGTCGCCGCGGGTGGAGGCGGCCGCGGTGCGGCGCGGGGCGGTCGGCGTGATGCCGCTCCCCGACACGCCCTGGACCCGCGGCAAGTGCGGGCTGAAGCTGCTGCAGTACATGGCGAGCGGGGTGGCCTGCGTGGCCTCGCCGGTGGGGGTCAACCCCGAGCTGCTCGAGGGCGGGGCCTGCGGCCTGCTGGCCGCGGACACCGAGGCGTGGGTGGAGGCGCTCACGCGCCTGCTCGGCGACCCGGCCCTGCGCCTGCGCCTCGCGGTGCGGGCCCGCGCCCGGGTCGAGGCGCGCTACTCGCTCGAGGCGGTCTACCCGCGGCTGCGCGCGGCGCTCGCCGCCAGCCGGGGGGCCGCGGAGTAGGATCCGCGCCCGTGGAGCCCGAGGTCACGATCCTCACGCCGGTGTTCGACGCCGAGGAGACCCTCGACGCGGCGCTGACGGCGACCCTCGCCCAACAGACCGCGCGCGCGCTCGAGGTGCTGGTCGTCGACGACGGCTCGCGCGACGGCTCGCGCCGCCTCGCCGAGGGCTGGGCGGCGCGCGACCCGCGGGTCCGCGTGATCGGCCGACCCAACGGGGGCGAGGCGGCCGCGCTCAACACCGGCTGGGAGCAGGCGCGCGGGCGCTACGTCGCGATCCTGGAGGCCGACGTCGAGCCCGCGCCCGACTGGCTCGAGCGCTGCCTGGCCGCGCTCGAGGGGGACCCGGGCGCGTGGGCGGTCGGCGGCTACCTCGAGACCCCGCGCGAGGACCCGTGGATCGCGCGCCTGGCGGGCTACGAGGTCGAGCGGCGGTTCGCGAGCAAGCCGCGCGAGTGCGCGCACCTCACCAGCGCCAACGTGCTCTACCGGGCCGCGGCCTTCGCCGCGGCGGGGCCGTTCGACGAGCGGCTCGTCAACGCCAGCCTCGACTCGGTGTTCAACGCGCGCCTGCGCGCGAGCGGCGCCCGCCTGCTCTACGAGCCGCGGGCCCGCGTGCGCCACCACTACAAGACCTCGCTGGCGGGCTACCTGCGCCGGCAGTACGCCTACGCGCGCTACCGCCGCCACAACCCCTCCCTGGAGCTCTACCCGGCCGACCGCTGGCTCGCGCTCGAGGTCGGGCTGACCGCGCTCGGGGCGGCCGGCCTGGCCGCCGCGCCGCTGGCGGCCCTGAGCCCGCTGCCCGGGGCGGGCCTGGCCTGCGCGGCGGGGGGCGGCGGGCTGCTCGGCGCGGCGCTGGCCCTGCAGCTCCCGCGCGCCGCCGAGGTGCTGGTCCGCCGCCGCGACCCGGCGGTCGCGCTCGCCACGCCCCCCGTGCTGCTGGCGCGCAACCTGGTGGGCGCCGCCGGCTACGCCGCCGGGCTGGCCGCGGAGCTGACCGGCCGCCCGTGAGCCGCCCCCCCCGGGGCCCCGAGGTTGGACGGACGGCCGATCCCGCGCTATATCCCAGGTAGGGGCGTGCCTTCATGGATCGTCGGCTCTCGGACTCGAGCATCAACGTCGCGGACTACGCGCGCCTGTTCGACGAGACGCTCCACTCCTCCGCCGAGATCTGCCTCTACGACCACCCGGCCCTGCAGGAGCTCAAGGCGCAGCAGCGCCCGCGCTACCGCGTGTTCATGACGCGCCTCGAGCCGCGCTTCCGGCTGTACGCCGACGAGGAGCTCAAGGAGCCGCTGGCGCAGTCGCGCGAGGTGGCCGAGCACATGATCGCGCAGGGGGAGCCGCCGCTCCTCAGCGAGGCGTTCTTGTTCGACGCCACCTCGGTCGGCCAGATCATGTGCCTGGGGGTCGGCCGGTTCCCCCACAACCAGCTCCGCCCCTACGTGGGCGAGGACATGCTCCGCTACTACGAGGACCCCGACGCGCTCGACCCCGCCTGCATCTGCGGGCAGATCTCGCGCGACCACGGCCTGGTGTTCATGGACGCCGAGGGCCACGTGAAGTTCCGCGACTTCGGCACCAAGAAGTCGGGCGCGCGCATCGGCTCCAAGAACGGCACCTGGATCAACGGCGAGTACCGCGTGCAGAACGCGGTGTTCGACTGGCGCCCGGGCGACTACCTGGGGATCGGCGGGCGGGTGTGGGTCCGGCGCGACGGGGAGCTGGTCAAGGAGCACGTGTTCAAGCTGCGCTACGAGCGCGCCGACGAGGACGAGGACCTGATCGGGCCCGCGCGCGGGTAGCGGCGCCGCCGCGCTAAACGGTCGACGCGGAGGCCAGCGGCGGGGGCGCGAGGGCGAGCTCGAGCGCGTCGCGCATGCGCGCGAGATCGAACGGCTTGGGCACGACCGCGGCGAACACGGGGTCGGCGGCCTCGGGCGCCGCGTGGCCGGTGATCAGGACCACGGGCAGGCCCGGGCGCGCCTCGCGGGCTCGGGCGGCGACCGCGCGTCCGCTCAGGCCGGGCATGGTCAGGTCGGTGACGATCAGGTCGACCTCGCGCGGCCCCGCCCGCAGGCGCTCGAGCGCCGCGTCGCCGTCGAGGAACGCGTCGACCTCGCAGCCGAGCTGCTCGAGCGCGCGCTGGGCGGCGAGGAGCACCCCGGGGTCGTCGTCGATCAGGAGCACCCGCCGGCGCGGCCTCTCGCGCTCCACGCGGACGGTAGGCGCGACCGCGGGCGCGGGGCGCTGGTCGGTCGCCGGGAGCCAGGCGGTGAACGTCGACCCCGCGCCTGGGGCGCTGGTCACCTCGAGGGCGCCCCCGCACCCCTGCACGATCCCGTGCACGACCGGGATCCCGAGCCCGCTCCCCTCGGCCCGCGAGCGCGTGGTGAAGAACGGCTCGGTCACCCGCGCCAGGACCTCGGGCGCCATGCCGACGCCGGTGTCCGCGACGCTGAGGCCGACGTAGCGGCCGGGCTCGAGGCCGAGGGCCCGGGCGGCCGCCTCGTCGAACGCGCGCACCAGCACGCGCACGGTCAGGGTGCCCGCGCCCCGCTCGCGCATGGCGAGCAGCGCGTTGGTGCCGAGGTTCTGCACGATCCGGTCGATCTGCACCGGGTCGGCGAGGACCGCCGGCTCGTCGGGGCCGGCGCGCGTGTCGACCACGAGGTCGACCCCGGCGGGCGTCCGGGGACGGAGCAGGACGCGCGTCGCCGCGGCGACCAGGGTCGAGAGCTGGACGGGCCGTCGATCGGCCGCGCCGGGGCGGCTGAACGTGACGAGCTGCGCGACGAGGTCGGCGCCTCGCCGGCCCGCGTCCTGAATGTCGTCGAGGACCGCGCGCAGCGCGCGCGGGTCGTCGGTGTGCGCCCGCGCGAGCTCGGTGTTGGCCGACACCACGGTGAGCAGGTTGTTGAAGTCGTGGGCGATCCCGCCGGCGAAGGCGCCGAGGGCCTCCATCTTCTGCTTCTGCACCAGCTCCAGCTCGAGGGCGCGCCGCTCGGCGAGGGAGGCCCGGAGGGCCTCGGTGGTGGTCAGCACCAACAGCGTGCTCACGGCCGCGACCGCGGCGTAGGTCTCGAACAGCCAGTAGCTCTGGTCGAGCCGCAGGCCCACGAACGGCCCGCCGCCGGCCGAGGCCGCGCCGAGCGAGAAGCCGAGCGCCACCACGAGCGAGGCGGTCGCCGCGCGCGGACCGAGGCGGAGCGCCGCCCAGATCAGCAGCGGGAAGGCGGCGAACCCGAGCGGCGCGGTGACGGCCGCCCCCGCCGAGAGCTCGCTCGCGAACACCAGGCCGCACACCGCGAGCAGCGCCACGGCCTGGCCCGCGCGCTCGATCGGCCCCGCGGTCGGCGAGGGCGTCGGCTCGGTCCAGGCGAGCACCAGCGGGGTCATGACCACCACGCCCACCGCATTTCCGGTCCACCACAACGCCAGCGCGGCGGCGCCGCTCACGCTCCCCAGCCCGGGTCCGATCAGCAGGCCCGCGACTCCGCACACCGCGGAGAGGGCCGGCCCCGCCACGCCCGCGAGCAGCAGGACGCCCACGTCGCGCGGGCGGTCGAGCGCGGGGCGGTAACCGCCGCGCCGGAGCAGCGCCTCGGCGACGAGGGCCTCGAGCAGGTGACCCACGCTGACGAAGGGCTGCACGCCCCACGGCGTGCCGTTCACGAGGTTCGCCAGCATCGCGCCGGTGACCGCCGCCACCAGGCCGCGCCTCCCCCAGCGGAAGCCGCAGGCGACCGCGAGCCCCGAGGCCGGCCACACGGGCGACACCGTCCCCATCACGGTGGCGAAGCGCAACCCGATCAGGACCGCCACGAAGCTGGCCATGAAGCACCCCAAGGCGATCACGAGGCGCGCCGGCGCGCGGTCGGGTGCGTCCATGCGGGGGATCGTAGTTCAAGGCGGCCCCCGGATTCAGCTCCGCGGGGGAACGCGTGGCGGGACGGCGCGGGGGTTCGAGTCCGAGCCCGAGTCGGACTCTTCGGCGCCCACCCAACGCCGGTCTCCTCAGCCCGAGCCAGCCGAGGAATCGGAGCGCAGGTCGAGTGCGAGCTCCAGATCGGGGTCGCTGCGCTGCGGGCCGAACG
>CAZMSZ010000128.1:15507-18432 GCA_964569055.1 uncultured Planctomycetota bacterium
GAGCGCAGGTCGAGTGCGAGCTCCAGATCGGGGTCGCTGCGCTGCGGGCCGAACGCCAGCAGGCGGTACGACCCAGGCGCGAGGTCGCTCAGCGACACCGCCCCGGCGTCGTCGCTGGCCCGGCTCTCGAGGGGCGCGCCGGCGCCGTCGCGGAGCTCGAGGCGGTAGGGGACGGGCGCGCCGGGCTCGGCGCGGGCGCGCAGGTGGACGCCCGCGGCCGCGGCGCTCCAGCTCAGCTCGAGCGCGCCTTCGCCGAACGGGGCCCGCACGCCGGCCGCGCGGCCGGCCGCGGGCGCGTCGCCGCGCACCACCGCCGGCGCGGGGGTGGGCAGGGGGGGGAAGCTCGCCTCGAGCAGGCGAATGGCCCGAGCGGCCGCGTCGAGGGCCAGGACGACGCGCCCTGCGAGGACCGCCAGGAGGCCCGGGGCGGGCTCGACCTCGAGGGCGCGCAGGTCGGCGAGGTCGTCGGCGCACAGCGGGCAGCTCGCGAGGTGCCGCTCGCGCGCGGCGGCGCGGGCCGGGGCGAGGTCCTCGGCGAGCAGCTCCGCGCGCGAGGGGCAGTGGGCGCGCGAGGCCGGGGCCGCCTCCCGCACCAGCCGGGCGGCGCCCCGGTAGAGCGCGAGCTGCTCGCGGCAGTCCGCGCACTCGGCGACGTGCGCCGCCACGCCCTGGGCGGGAGGAGCGTCGCCGGCGCCCTCGGCCAGCGCCAACAGCTCGTGCGCTTCGGGGTGCTCGGCCATGGTCACTCCTCCTCGCCCTGCGCCGCGCTCAGCCCGAACAGCTCGCCGCAGCGCTCCAGGAACCCGCGCTCGGCCAGCCGCCGGCGCAGCTCGACCAGGGCGTTGAACTTGAGCCCCGAGACCGAGGCCGGGGTCTTGCCGGTGGCGGCGCAGATCTGGCGGACCGGCTGCCCGAGGAGCGTGCGCTCCACCACCTCGCGGCGGCTCGGGTTGAGCTCGGCCACGGCGGCGGCCAGCAGCCGCAAGCAGTCGCGCCGCTCGAGCCCGTCGTAGACCGCCTCCGCCCAGGCGGGCAGGTCGAAGGCCAGGCCGCCCTCCTCGGCGTCGAACAGGGAGAGCTCGCCGCCGCGGTGCTTGTCCTTGAGGTTCATGCTCACGAACCAGGCCGTCCGCACCAAGAACCCCTCCAGGCGCCCCTCGCCCTCGTAGCGGAACTTCTCCCCGCGCAGCGCGCCGAAGAACTGCGCGAACGTCTCCTGCACCGCGTCGTCGAGGTCGGTGAGCCAGAACCAGTTCCGGGCGCGGCGCGCCTCGGCCAGCCGGCGGCGGACGAACGGCTCGTAGCGCGCGAACAGCGCGCCCTGCGCCTCCTCCTCACCCCCGCGGGCGCGGGCGACCAGCGACTCGATCGGCTCGGGCGCATGGGGCTGGGAAAGGCTCATGCGGCTCCCCCTTCCAGGCGGCCAGTGTACGACCCCCGCCGAGTGCGGTCCTGGACACCGGGGCAGGGGTGCGCGAGCATGCCCCGCCTCCGACAGCCCCGGGAGGTCGGCGTGCCTCGAGACGCCCAGCGCAAGACCAAGATCGTGGCCACGATCGGCCCGGCCTGCTCGGCGGCCAAGCCGCTGCGCAAGCTGATCGAGGCCGGCGTGGACGTGTGCCGGCTCAACTTCTCGCATGGGAGCCACGCCCAGCACGCCGAGGTGCTGCAGCGGATCCGCAAGATCGAGCAGGAGGTCGACCGCTCGGTGGCGGTGCTGCAGGACCTGTGCGGCCCCAAGATCCGCGTCACGCAACTCCCCGGCGGGCAGATCAACCTGGTCGAGGGCCAGGCGATCAAGGTCGTGCCGGGCCTCAAGGAGAGCCGCGACCCGGGGACGATCGGGGCCTCGCTGACGAGCCTCGCCGCGCACGCCGAGGTGGGGCACCGGCTGCTCCTCGACGACGGGCTGCTCGAGCTGAAGGTGACCGAGGTCCCCGCGGACCGGAGCTGGCTCGGGTGCGAGGTGGTCTACGGCGGGGTGCTCAAGGACCGCAAGGGGCTCAACCTCCCCGACACCCACCTCGACGTCCCCTCGGTGACCGAGAAGGACAAGCAGGACCTCGAGTGGGGGATCGAGAACGGGGTCGACTTCGTGGCGCTCTCCTTCGTGCGCCACGAGGACGACGTGCTCTACCTGCGCGAGCGGCTGCGGGGGCTGGAGCACGCCCCGCAGTTGATCGCCAAGATCGAGAAGCCCGAGGCGCTCGCCCGCCTCGAGCAGATCGTGAAGGCGTTCGACGGGGTGATGGTCGCGCGCGGCGACCTGTCGGTGGAGACCCCGCTGTACGACGTCCCCGCCGCGCAGAAGCAGATCATTCGCCTGGCGAACCTGCACGACCGCCTCTCGATCACGGCCACCCAGATGCTCGACTCCATGCAGGAGCACCCGCGCCCCACGCGCGCCGAGGTGAGCGACGTCGCCAACGCGATCTACGACGGGACCGACGCGGTCATGCTCTCGGGCGAGACCGCCAGCGGGCGCTACCCGTTCGAGGCGGTCAAGGTCATGGACCAGATCGCGCGCGCGGCGGACCTGCAGGTCGACAGGCAGTTCGGCAGCGGGCGCCACGACAGCAACGTCAACCTCGAGACGTTCGGCGACGCGATCTGCGGGGGCGCCAACAGCGTGGCCCACGACCTCGCCGCCAGCGCGATCGTGACCTTCACCAGCACCGGCACCACGGCCCTGTTCATGTCGAAGTACCACCCCACCGTGCCGGTGCTGGGCGCCACCACCGAGCGCCCGACCCTGCGCCGCATGAACCTCTACCGCGGGATCACCCCGATCCTGATCCAGCCCAGCGACCGCTCCGAGGACCTCGTGGCCCAGGCCGAGCGCGAGCTGGTGCGCCTCGGGATCGGCAGGGAGGGCGACGTGGTGGTGTTCGTCGGCGGGACCAAGCTCGGCACCGCCGGGAACAT
>CAZMSZ010000129.1:0-18337 GCA_964569055.1 uncultured Planctomycetota bacterium
CGGAGGGCGCGCAGCCGCACCTACCCACGGAATGCTTAGTTCGACGAGCGGAACGAGCCGACCTACGAGCCGGGCCGCCGGACCTGGTCGAAGCGCAAGCGCCGCGCGCCCGAGCCCAAGCGCGCCGCCCAGCGCGAGCGCCCGAGCACGCTCCCCGAGGTGGCAGCGTTCGACGTGCACGTGCCAACCATGCTCGCGAACATGCCGCAGCAGGCGCTGCACCGCCTCCTCCGCAAGCGCGTCGAGGCGCGCGTCGCCGCGATCCGCGCCGAGCGAGCCGCCGCAGGCAAGCCCTTCATGGGCCGCACCCGCGTGATCCAGCAGGACCCCAAGAAGCCCGCTGGCGAGGTCTGGCCCGACTTCGCCCTCGACCCGCGCCTCCCCGGCCGCGAAGACGCCCCGCCCGAGCGCAAAGCCGAGCTCGTCGGCTGGCGCGCGGCCTACCGCGAGGCCTACGAGCAATGGCGAGCCGGTCGCCGCCGAGTCACATTCCCCGTCGGCACCTACGCCATGCGCGTGTTCCACGCCGCGCTCGTAGCACCGACGTAGCGCCCACCCGGGGCGAGTGGCGAGCTTGGACTTCGGCCCGTCGGTCGCGCTCGCGCCCGGCGCCCTCGGTCGTGTGGTGGCGCGTGGAGGACGAGGTCAGGCCCAGCCGTCGCCGCGGCGCGCCTCCGCGCGACGAGCGGTTCAAGGCGACGGGCGGTCGCTCACGGAGGGCGCGCAGCCGCACCTACCCACGGAATGCTTAGTTCGACGAGCGGAACGAGCCGACCTACGAGCCGGGCCGCCGGACCTGGTCGAAGCGCAAGCGCCGCGCGCCCGAGCCCAAGCGCGCCGCCCAGCGCGAGCGCCCGAGCACGCTCCCCGAGGTGGCAGCGTTCGACGTGCACGTGCCAACCATGCTCGCGAACATGCCGCAGCAGGCGCTGCACCGCCTCCTCCGCAAGCGCGTCGAGGCGCGCGTCGCCGCGATCCGCGCCGAGCGAGCCGCCGCAGGCAAGCCCTTCATGGGCCGCACCCGCGTGATCCAGCAGGACCCCAAGAAGCCCGCTGGCGAGGTCTGGCCCGACTTCGCCCTCGACCCGCGCCTCCCCGGCCGCGAAGACGCCCCGCCCGAGCGCAAAGCCGAGCTCGTCGGCTGGCGCGCGGCCTACCGCGAGGCCTACGAGCAATGGCGAGCCGGTCGCCGCCGAGTCACATTCCCCGTCGGCACCTACGCCATGCGCGTGTTCCACGCCGCGCTCGTAGCACCGACGTAGCGCCCACCCGGGGCGAGTGGCGAGCTTGGACTTCGGCCCGTCGGTCGCGCTCGCGCCCGGCGCCCTCGGTCGTGTGGTGGCGCGTGGAGGACGAGGTCAGGCCCAGCCGTCGCCGCGGCGCGCCTCCGCGCGACGAGCGGTTCAAGGCGACGGGCGGTCGCTCACGGAGGGCGCGCAGCCGCACCTACCCACGGAATGCTTAGTTCGACGAGCGGAACGGAGGGCGCGCAGCCGCACCTACCCACGGAATGCTTAGTTCGCGAAGCAGAACCTCACGTTCCTATGAAGAGCACCTCCCATTGAGGATTCGCGGAGGCTTCTCCACACCAGTAGCGTCGAGCCTTGTTGTGCGCGACTGGGAGCAGGTCATTCTCACGGAGCAGCAGGTTGGCGTCTGCCTTGTGGGCGGTCCCTGTCGCGCTGACGCGAACGATCTGCGTTGCCCTGTCCACCGCCCCCAGGAGTGGCCTCCATGCCTGGGCCTGCTCAAGCGTCTCGACGAGCCAAATGCAGTTCCGCCGGGAGGGCAGAGCAGGCGACACAGACAGGCGCGCTGCCTCAAAGAGAAACTCGCGCGCGAGCGTCAACCAGTGTCCGGACACGTCACGGGCATGGCCTGCGAGCGTCGTGAGGCTGACGCCGGAAACCGTACCATCGCGTACTGCCTCGAAGTAGCGCAGCCCATGCAGGGCCAGGGGCACAGCCTGACCCGCCACAGGAATCTCGAACACCCTGCTACCGACCGAGTAGAAGCCGAAGAACGGGTTCTCGACCGAGTCCGACGTTTCGATCGTCTGGGCGCGCTGCCAGAGAGGCTTCCCGTATGGATGCGCGACATTGACGTGGAAGTACTCGCGGTCCGCGACGGTCTCCATGCCCGATACCTCTGCCTCTTCTCGCCCCGATCATCGTGACCAACGGCGGAGCGTCAATCGCCCGTCCCCGACGGAGAAGGGCGCCGGGGATCTACCCCGGCGCCCTGGCTCTGCCACAGGAAGCGCAACAGCCTCAAGCCGCTTCGCTTCGGTCTACTGCTGACCGGCCAGCCGCGCCCGCGCCTCGCGCGTGCACCACGCTGCCCGCGAGTCGATCGCTGGCCAGCGCGGATCCAGGTGGTCTCGGTCCTGCGGCAGCAGCACCGCGTGGGCCAGCTCGTGGTAGAGGGCGGGCACTTCCCCGGCCCGATCGCTGACCCACGCCTCGCGCCGATCCTCGTGCCAGCAGCCCGAGACCAACCGGCCCGTCGTGTCGTCGAACATCTCCGCGTAGATCACCCGGACGGTCAGTGGCTCGGGGATCGGCCCGTGGTCCTGCTGCCAGGCATCCAGGTGGACGCCCACCCCCACCCGGCTCCGGGCCAGGGTCGCCGGGTCGCGGGTCTGGTAGACCACCCGGACCCCGGGCGCGGCCTGCTCGACCGTCCGGGCCGGCCCCGAGCTGGCCGGCCCACAGCCCGCCAGGGCGGCCAGGAGCGCCACCGCGCCGGCCCTACGCGACCGCACGGAGATCCTCCGGGGTCACCCGGATCCGATGTGTATAGCCTTGGGTTCGTCGACGCGAACGCGGCGCAGATCCGGACCTGGTAGCGCGGCGCCACGGCGGCCAGGGCGTAGCGGACGACCTGGTTCACGGGTTCGGTGGGAGTGAGCAGCAGGAGCCGCTGCGTGCAGCGGCGCGAGACGAAGTGGAGCTGCCCTGCGAGGAGACGGCGCGCGAAGGTCATGAGCCGCGCCTGGGCAAAGCGCGGGCCTGCCCCAACTCGCTTGGCGCCGTCGACCCGCCCGGCTCGGTGTCGGATCGACCCGGTGACCGGCGCGGCCGGCGGGCAGAAGTTGCCCAGCAAGTCGCTCGACGGGACGAATCGGGAGCAGCTCGGCCCGGCCCGCGCGGCTCCTGCCCGGGCCCGACGCGCTCGCGCCCTGCCCCACCGCCGGCCCAAGGGGGGCCGGGCCCCTACCCCTCGAACACCACCCCCGACCCGGCGCAGGTGGGGCAGCCGAGGTCGGCCTGGTCGGCGCGGCAGCGGGGGCAGGGGCGGACGGACGCGCGGAGCATTTGGGTGATCCGCCGGAGCATCTTCCTCGTCATGGCGTTCCCTCCAGGAGCGATATCGGCGCTCGCCCGTCCCTGTCCGCACATCGAGGTGAGCGCCCTGTGGTCGCGGCGAGCCGGGCCGTGCTCGGGGTAGACTCGGCGCCCGTGACCCCCCCCGAATCCGGCCCCGAGGGATCCGCCGGTCCGCCCCGGGCCCGACCCAGCGGACCCGCCCTGGCGGTGCTCGGGGGGGGCGCGCTGCTCGCCGCGCTCGAGCTGCCGCTCGAGGTGTCCTTGGGCGCGACGGGGACGCTCGACGTCGGCGCGGCGCTCCGGGCGATCGGGGCGCTGCTGGTCGCGGGGGGCCTGACGGCGGCGCGCGGGCTCCCGCCGGCCCCCGCCACCACGAGCGCGGCGGCGGTCGCGGCGCTGTGGGCCACCCTCGCCCTGCTCGACGCGATCGCCCCCGCCTCCTCCCGCAGCACCGCCTACCTGCTCGGCCCGCTGCTCGAGGTCGGGGCGCTGCTCGCCGCGGCGCTGCTGGGGGCGCGGGCCTTCATGAGCCACGCCGACGCGGCCGGCTGGTCCGACGCCTCGCACGCCTGGCGGCGGGCGCACCTCGCCAGCCTGGTGGCCCTGGGCGCGGCGGCGCTCGCCCTGGCCGCGGCCCTGCTCGCGAGCCTCGCCCGCGGCGCCTCGCTCGACCCCGGCTCGTCGCCGCTGGTGCGGCTGTTCGCCCCGGCCCTGCTCGCCTGGCCGGCGCTGGCCGTCGCCGCGGCCTGCGCCTGGACGGCCCGAGCGCGCGCCCAGCGCGCCCGCGCCAGCGCGCCGCCGCTGGCGCGGCTCGCGACGCACCCCCTGTTCCCGAGCCTCGGGCTGCTGGCCTTCCTGGCGGTCGCCTGGGCCGGCGCGCTCCCGGCCGTGGCGCACCACGTGCGGACGCCGAGCTTCGGGGAGTACGTGGCGACGCGTCCGGGGCCGGCCCGGCCCCTCCCCGCGCCGGCGGGCGCGCTGCGCCTCGTCTCCTGGCGGGGGCCCACCTGGAGTGACGGCGCGCCGGTGCCCGACCTCGAGGCGCTCCCCGCCGACGTCGCCGTGCTGGTGCACCGGGTCGAGCTCCGCCTCGCGCACGGGCCCGAGCGGCTGCTCGAGGTCGACCTGGAGCTGGCCTGCGCCTTCGACCCCGCCAGCGGCGCGGTCCGCGGCGTGCGACAGCAGGTGGTCCGCGCGTCGAGCGACCCGCGGTTCAACCTCGTGGTCCACACCCAGATCGAGGCCGACCGGGAGCGCGTGGGGTTCTCGAGCTGGATCGGCCTCGCCTCGGGCGTGGGAGACGTGCGCCTGAGCGGGCTGCGCGTGCGGGGGCTCCCGGCGGCCCCGCCGGACGCGGGCGGTCAGGCGCTCGCGCGGCGCGAGGCGGCCGACCTCGCCGAGCTGCCGTTCGTGCCGGCGCCGCGCCCGCGGCTCCGGCTCGCCGGGCGCGCCTGCGGCGAGGGCGACCGCCTCCCGCCCGTCGGCGAGGGGCTGCAACACGCTGGCTGGGTGCGCGGCGTGCTCGCCTGGCCGCCGGGCCAGACGGCCGAGCAGGCCGCGCGCCTCCCCACCCGCGCGCGGTGGTTCGTGAACACGCACGAATACGCCTACACCGTCGAGGTGGTCGAGCGGCTACGCGCGGCCGGGCCCTGGGGAATCGCGCCCGACGCGGTGCGCCGTCAGCGGCTGGTGCACGCGCGCGCCTGGAACGGATCCGTCTGGTAGCGAGCGGCCCGGCTGTCCCGCGTCGCTGGTTTGGCTTACGATCCGCGCTCCGCATGAGCGACCCCCTCCAGCTGCTGCAACGCCTGGTGGACGTCCCCTCGCCGACGGGGTCGGAGGGGGAGTACGCGCGGCTCGTCGCCGAGCTGCTCGAGCGCGACGGTTACGCGGTGGAGCTCCCCGAGGTCGCGCCCGGGCGCCCCAACCTCGTGGCGCGTCCGCGCGGGGGCGACCCGCCCGCCCTCTACTTCTCCACGCACCTCGACGTCGTGCCGCCCCACCTGCCGGCGCGCCGCGAGGGCGACCGCCTGCACGGACGCGGCGCGGCCGACACCAAGGGCCCGCTGGTCGCCATGCTCGAGGCTGCGCGCCGGCTGCGCGCCGAAGGCGTCGCGGTCGGGTTCCTGCTCGTGGTCGGCGAGGAGGTCGACCACTGCGGCGCGATCCACGCGGCGCGGACGCTCGACCTCGGTGGGGCGCGGATCGTCCTGGGCGAGCCGACGTCCGGCCGCGTGGTCGCGGCCCAGAAGGGGCTGCTCAAGGTGCGGCTCGCCGCCTCCGGCGTCGCGGGCCACTCCGCGTTCCCCGACCGCGGCGCCTCGGCGATCCACCGGCTGCTCGAGGTGCTCGAGCGCGTGCGCCACGAGCCCTGGCCCTCGCGCCCCGTCCTGGGGCCGACCACCTGGAACGTGGGGCTGATCGAGGGCGGCGTGGCGGCCAACGTGTTCGCCCCCGCCGCGAGCTGCCAGGTCCTGTTCCGCCTCGCCGTCCCCGCCGCCGACGTGCTGGCGCGCGTGGAGGCGTTCGCGGCCGCCGTCGAGGGCGTGCGGGTCGAGCTGATCTCGCGCAACGACCCCGTCGAGCTGGACGTCCCGCCCGAGCTCCCGACCTGCGTGATCCCCTTCAACAGCGACGCGAGCTACCTCGCGCCCCTCGGTCCCGTGTGGCTGGGAGGCCCGGGGGCGATCGAGCTGGCGCACTCCGAACACGAGCACATCACGCGCGCCGACATCGAGGCGGGCGTGGAGCTCTACGTCCAGCTCGGGCGCGCCGCGCGCCGCGAGAGAGGCTGACCGTGCACCTGTTCACCGCCGATTGGATCCACTTCGAGGACACGTTCCGGGCAGACCACGCGATCCTGCTCGACGACGAGGGGCACGTCGTGGCGGCGGGCCCGCGCGCCACGATCGAGGCCCACCCCGAGGCCTCGGGCGCGCAGCGCCACGACTATCCGGGGCGCGCGATCTCGCCGGGGACCGTCGCGGCCCACAGCCACGCGTTCCAGGTGTTCCTGCGCGGCGCGGGCGACCACCCGCTCGGCTTCCAGGACTGGGTCAAGCGCTACCTCTACCCGCTGATCGAGGGGCTCGACGACGCCTCGCTCGAGGCCGCGGCGCTGCTGTGCTTCAGCCAGATGGTCCAGGCCGGGATCACCAGCGTGGGCGAGTTCCACTACATCCACAACGCCCAGAACGACTACGAGGCGCGCCACGACGAGCTGTCCCACGTCGTGATCCGCGCGGCGCGCCGGGTGGGCCTGCGCGTCGCCTTCCTGCGCACGATCTACGACGTGCAGGAGCGGGTCGGCCAGGGGCGCATGGCGCAGGGCACGGCCACCGCGGTGGAGGGGATCCGCCGCCTGCACCGGGAGTACGCCGGCGACCCGGCCACGACCGTGCTCCCGGCTCCCCACTCGCTCCACGGGGCCACCCGCGAGGCGGTCGAGGCGGGCGCGGCGCTCGCCGCCGAGCTCGGCAGCCGCTGGCACATCCACCTCGCCGAGCAGCACAGCGACGTGGGCTACTCCCAGCGGATCCACGAGGGGACGCCGCTCGAGGTGCTCGACTCGTGGGGCGTCCTCGACCGCCGGACCGTGGTCGTGCACGGGATCTGGCTGAGCGAGGCGGAGCGCACGCTCCTCGCCGAGCGCGGCGGCGCGCTCGTGAGCAACCCCACCACCAACATGGCGCTCGGCGACGGGATCGCGCCGCTCACCGACCTGGTCCATCAGGGCGTCCACGTCGGGCTCGGCACCGACATGAACGCGGCGCCCAACGTGTTCGCCGAGATGCGCGCCGCCGAATACCTCCAGCGCGTCAAGAAGCTGAAGATGGGCTGCCTCCCGCGCACCAAGATCGGCAGCAACCCCGAGCCGGCCCGGATCTTCGACATGGGGACCCGCTGGGGAGCCGAGGCGCTCGGGCTCGAGACGGGCGCCTTCGAGCCGGGCTTCTGGGGCGACTTCCTGGTGATCGACCTCGAGGACCCCTCGCTCCTCCCGGGCGCGGCGATCGGCGGCGACGCGCTGCTCAACGCGCTCACCAGCTCCATGGTCCCGCAGACCGCCATCCGCGAGGTGTGGGTCGGCGGCAAGCGGATCGCCCAGGGCGGCGCCGTGGACGGCCTCGACCGCGAGGAGCTGGTGGCCCGCGTGCGCGAGTCGGCCGCGATCCGCGCGTTCGTCGACCTGGCGCCGTCGTGAGCGCAGCGCCCCTCGCGGGGCGCCTGCTCACGCCCGCAGGCTGGCGCGAGGGGAGCCTGCTCGTGGAGGACGGGCGGATCGCCGCCCTGCGCGAGGGGCCCGCCCCGAGCGACCGCCTGATCCTGCCGGGCTTCGTCGACCTGCACGTCCACGGCGGCGGCGGCGCGGACGTCATGGACGGGGCGGAGGGGATCGCGCGCGCCGCGGCGTTCCACCTCCGGCACGGGACGACCGCCCTCTGCCCGACCACCGTGACCGCCCCGGTCGAGGCGCTGCGCGCCGCGCTCGCCGCCGCGGCGGCGCTCGAGCCCGACGCCCCCGAGCGGGCCCGCCTGCTCGGCGTCCACCTCGAGGGGCCGTTCATCTCCGAGCAGCGCCGCGGGGCCCAGCCGCCGTTCGCGCGCGCCCCTGACCCCACGCTGCTCGACGCCCTGCTCGCGACAGGTCCGGTCGCGGTCGTCACCCTCGCGCCCGAGCTCCCCGGCGCGCTCGAGCTGATCCGCACCCTGCGCGCCCGCGGTGTGCGCGCCAGCCTGGGGCACACCGACTGCACGCTGGCCGAGGCGCGGGCCGCCTTCGCCGCGGGGGCGGGCGGAGTCACCCACCTGTTCAACGCCATGAGCGGCCTCCACCACCGCCGCCCCGGCCTGGCGCTCGCCGCGCTCGAGGCCGAGCACGCGTTCCACGAGCTGATCCTCGACGGGCAGCACGTGCACCCCGCCCTGCTCCACCTCGCGCTGCGGGCCGCGCCCGCGAGCACCCGGCTGCTCCTGGTGAGCGACGCGATCCGCGCCACCGGGCTGCCCGACGGCCCCACCGAGCTGGGCGGGCAGGCGGTCACCGTCTGCGAGGGACGCGCCACCCTGGCCGACGGGACGCTGGCCGGGAGCGTCCTCACCCTCGACCGCGCCCTGCGCAACGCCCTCGACGCGGGGCTGACCCTCGAGCAGGCCGCCCCGCTCCTCACCGAGAACCCGGCCGACGCGCTCGGCCGCGCCGACCTCGGCCGCCTCGCCCCGGGCGCGCTCGCCGACGCCGTCGTGCTCGACCCCGGCGACCTGGCCGTGCGCGCCGTCGTGCGCGGAGGGCGCGCCGTCGACCTCGGCTGAGCGCCGGGCGGCTCACTCAGGCGGCGAGCACGAGCACGGCGCCGCGCCGAGCCGCGAGGGCGAGGCGACGCCCCGACGGCGACCAGGCCAGGTCGCGCGGGGAGCGCGCCACCTCCACGACGCGGCGCTCACCGGTCCGCAGGTCGACCAGGCCGAGGTGGCGCTTCTGCTTGTAGCGCAGCGCCACCACCCACCCGCTCGGGCACGGGCGAACGGCGACCAGCTTGCCGAGGTCCGCGGCCGGCAACGGCGCCCCGCCGAGCTCGCCGTCCAGCCCGTGGAGGAGCACCCGCCCCCGCGCGCGGTCGTAGATCACCGCGCGCTGCCCCCACGCGGCGAGCAGGCCGCGCCAGCCCGCCGGCAGGGGTGAGATCGGGTAGGGGCGCTCGGCCACGAGCGCGCCCGTGTCGAGCGAGCGGAACCCGAGCTTGCCGCCGCGCTGGGTGAGGCACGTCCCGACCCCGGCCGCGGCGTCGACCGCGGCGGTCAGCTGGCGGGGCTCGGCGTCTTCGCCGGGAGCCCACGACCAGATCGCGCGCGCGCCGACGCCGATCACCCGCCCGCGCCACCAGGTGGTCGGCTGCACGCCACGCAGGAGCGGGCCCGCCTCGGCGCGACCGGTCGCGAGGTCGAGGCGGGCCCACTGGTGCGGCGGGCCGCCCGCGCGCGTGAAGGCGACGTAGCCGACGTGACGCCCGGCGAAGGCGAGCCAGCGCCCGCTCGCGTCGAGCGCCAGCCCGCCGAGGTCGGCGACGAAGTGGAGCGGATCGGGAGGAGCCTGCAAGGTCCGCGCGAACAGCGGCTCGGGCGCCTGGCCGAGCCGCCAGCGCAGGACGAGCGGGTCGAGGGCGCGCTCCTCCACCACCAGCAGCTCGTCGTTCGAGCGCCACACCGGGGCGCGCAGCGCGTCCTCCGCCCGCTCGCTCAGCGGGATCGGCTCGAGCGCGTCCAGCGACTCGGGCGTCAGCCGGTCGAGCGCCCCGTCCATGGCCACGCCCGCCTCGAGGCCCGCCCGCACGAGCCGCGCGCAGCCCTCGAGGTCGCCCGCTCGCGCGCGGTCGACCGCCTGCCGCTCGCGCGCGGCCGGGTCGAGCGCGACCTGGCGAGCACGCTCGCGCTCGCGCCGGTCCACTACCGGCGCCCGAGCGCCTTGATCCCGGCCAGCGGGACCTCCCAGTCGCGCCGGAGCGGGAGCAGCGCGTCCTCGAGCAGCGGGCCGAGCTCGTCGTCCGTCAGCGTCCGGCTGGCGGTCAGGCGGCGCGCCGCGACCAGGACCGGGTCGGCCAGCGGCGGCATGCGGCCGCCGCCGGCCAGCGCGGCGATCACCTCCTCGACCAGCTCGCTGCGCCGACTGCCGCCGCCGCGCTGCTCCACCTCGAGGTCGAGGTGTCGCTCGAGCACCGCCGCCACCAGGGCCGCGGCGCGGGCGCGGTCGTCCTCCCGCGCGGTCAGGGCGAACACGAGGTGCGTGCGGGCCTGCTCGGCGCGGGCGCGCACGCGCAGCAGGTCCTTGGGCGCGAGCCGGGTCCAGCGCAGGACCAGGTTCGAGAACGGCTGCGGGCGCTCGCGCGCGCCGGTCGGGAGCAGCTGGCGGAGCATCAGCTCGCCCAGCGCGACGCGCGCCTCCGGATCGCGCGGGTTGGCCGCGATCGCCTGGACCAAGAACGCCTCGGCCAGCCCGGCGTTCCCGGCGGCGTCGGCCCGGCGGGCGAGGGCGACCGCCTCGCGCGCGGCCAGCGCCGGGTCGACCCGGCCGAGCGCCTCGAGCAGGGGGCGCACCGCCTCGGGCGACTCCTCGCGCGCGTAGGTCGCCTGGACCTGCAGCCGCAGCACCTCGGGCGGGACGCGCTCCTCACCCTCGGCCCGCACGACCGGGTAGCGGCGCAGCACCTCGAGCGCGGCCTCCGCCTCGCCCCGCCGCATGTGGGCGCGCGCCAGGCCGAGCAGCGTGGCCGGGTCGGAGGGCTCCTCCGCCGAGAGCTTGCGCAGCTGCTCGAGCGCCAGCGCGGCGAAGGCCGGCCCGCGCTCGAGCAGGCGCTCGGCCGAGCGCACCCGGGCGCGGCGCGTGAGCGCCGCCCGCGGGGTGGGCGGGAGGTCGAGCGCCACCAGGCGCCCGTCGAGCGAGCGGAGCAGCAGCGCAGGGGGGAGCACGCGCTCGTCCTCGCCGCGCCCGCCCGCGAGCACCGTCAGCTCGGGGCGATACCGCCCGTCGGGGTAGCGGCGCTCGCCCAGGAAGGCGCCGTCCTCGAGCGCGGTCAGCACCAGCGCGCCGCTCCCCGCGACCGTGGCCGCCAGGGCGCCCCCGCCCTCGACCGCGTCGGGGAGCACGACCGGGGCCGAGGGCAGGCCCTCGTCCGCGCCCGGGAGCCGCCGCACCCACAGCGGGTCGCCGCCGAGCGGATCGAACGCGATCAGGTCGCCGTCGGGCCGCGTGACGAGCAGGCGCGGCGCGGCGCCGCCGTGGAGCGCCCCGCCGATCGCCCCCTCGAGCGGGCGCTCCCACACCACGCTGCCGCTGGCGCGGCGGAGCGCGAGCACGCGCCGCTCGGTCACCACCGCGAACACCGGCAGCCCCGTCGCGCCCAGGAGGAGGCGCGGCCGCTCCCCGTCCAGCGGGGTGGCCCACAGCCGCGCGCCCGACTGGTCGTGCCCGACCACCGCCGGGACCTCGCCGGCGCGCCCGACCCCGACGCACACCGCGACCGCGCCCGAGTCCTCGCCGGCAGGCAGGAAGCGCGGCCCGATCCGGGCGCGCTCCTCGTCGCTCGGCCCGCGCCATATGGGCGAGCCGTCGCTCCCGCTCACCACGCCGAGCGGCCCGCCCACGAGCAGGTCGGTGGCGCCGTCGCCGTTCACGTCGAGCGGGAGCGGCTCGAGCCCGCTCGCCTGCAGCGGCGCCGACGCCGCGGCGCGGAGCGCGACCGCCTCGCCGCCGGGCGCGGGCTCGGCGGTCACGATCACGAGCTGCCGCTCGCCGGCGACGTCGCACAGCGCGAACAGGAGCGAGCGCGCGCCCTCCGGCGCGGGCCCGGCCGCGAGCGCCTCGATCGGGCCCGGCAGGGTCACCCGGCCGAGCTCGCGCCCGTCCTCGCGGGCGAGCGCCAGCAGGTCGGCGCCGTCCACCGCCACGAGGTCCGGGCCGCCCTGCGCGCGCAGGCGCGCCGGCGCCAGCGCGCCGGGGGCGAGGCGCGCCCGCCAGCGCAGCCGGCCCGGGTGCGGGGCCAGGGCCACCAGCGAGCGTCGGTCGGCGGAGGCGGTGATCACCTCGCGCACCCCGTCGAGGTCGAGGTCCGCCGCGATCGGCTCCGCGTCGGTGGCGGCCCACACCTCCGCCTCGCTGGTGCGGAGCGGGTCGAGCGCCCACGCCCCGTCCGCCAGCGCGTAGACCTCGCCGCCGCGGGTCCACACCACGGGCTCCCCGCCCTCGGCGAGCACCAGCGCGTCGGGGCCGAGCCGGGCCGGGGCCGCGCTCGCGCCGCCCTGCCCCAGCGGGAAGGCGGCGGTCTCGCCGCGCGCGTCGCCCAGCAGGAGCCAGGCGCCGCGCTCGGCCAGCACCCCGGCGGCGCGCGTGTAGCGGGCGTCCTCCGCGCCGATCCGGTGACGCGCCTCCCCGAACGGGTCGAGCAGCCAGGCCGGGCCGCGGCGCGGGAGCGCCACCAGCCAGGGGTCGGCGCCGATCGCCACGCGGAGCGCGACGAGCGGGCTCGCCGGCGTGATCCCCTCGAGGTCGTCGAGCTGCCGGCTCACCTTGCGCTCGTCGACCGACCACAGCGCGATCCGGCCCTCGAGCGCGTAGGCGGCCACGAGCCCGCGGCCCTGCCCGGCCAGCGCACCGCCGCTGCGGATCAAGGCGGGGGCGCCGCTCGCGCCCAGCCGCTGGGCGCGCGGGCGGCGCAGGCCGATCGTGAGGTCGAGGTCGCGCTGGATCACGTCGCCGCCGCCGCGGTGGATCAGGAGCTGGGCCGGGCGGCCATCCGCCACCGCCACCGCGCGCGCGTCGACGTCGAGCGGCGGGAACAGCGGCGCGCCGTCGCGACCGTCGCGCACCTCGAGGTGCTCGGCGTCGCCGAGCACGACGTCGAGCACTCCGTCGGCGTCGACGTCGACCGCGTCCACCAGGCGCTCCGCCACGGTGGGTGCCCGGAACAGCGCGCCGCCGCCGCCGCCGCCGGGCAGGACGACGAGCCTCGTGCCGCCCTCGGCCCGCTCGAGCGCCACGAGGTCGAGCGCGCCGTCGCCGTCCACGTCGCGCGCGAGCGGGCTGCCGAGGAGCCGCCCCTCGAGCGCGCGCCGGTAGGCGAGCAGCGG
This sequence comes from uncultured Planctomycetota bacterium, assembly GCA_964569055.1. GTDB lineage: Bacteria > Planctomycetota > J058 > J058 > J058 > JAWLGW01. The sequence goes on from CAZMSZ010000129.1 coordinate 12,951, forward strand.
CGCCAGGGACAGGCGCCGGGTGCGGCGCGTCTGCTCGGGCACGCGCACGCGCAGGGCGCGGGGGAGCCAGCCCACCTTGTCGGCCAGCACCTCGTGCTCGCCCGCGCCGCGCAGCTCGGCGGGCGCCGCGTAGGAGTCGTCGGCGGGCGGACGGCGGAGGGTGACGTTCTCCGGCGAGGCCTGCACCACCAGGGCGGCGGGGTCGGGCGCGAGGCTGAACGCGATCGCCTCCTCGGCGCCGCCGGGCGCGACCGTCACGTCGCGCGGCGCCGGCTCGACGTAGCCGTCGGCCTGGAGCCGGACGCGGTACGGCCCGGCGCGGAGCGAGGCCAGGAACGGGGTCGTGCCGCGCTCGACCACCGGCCCGGGCTCACCCGGCGCGCGCTGCGCCTCGACCGTGACCTGCGCGCCGGGGGGGTCGCTGGTCACCCGCAGCAGGCCGCGCTCGGACACGAGCTGGCCGCTGACCGCGTGGTCGCCGAGGTGGTTGATCCGGACCTCGTCGATCCCCATGGCGCGGTCGAGGTAGCCCTCCTTGCGGAACCGGAGCACGTGGCGGCCGGCGGGCAGCGCGACCCGGACCGGGCTGACCCCGACCTCCATCTCGTCGACCAGGACCACCGCGCCCGCGGGGGTGGTGGTCACGGCGAGGTCGCCGGGCTGCGTCAGGTAGAAGCCCAGCCCGCCCACCAGCACGGTGAGCACGCAGCCGACCGCGCCCACCAGCACCGGATGGCGGCGGGCCCAGCGGCCGGCCCGCACCAGCGCGCCGGGCGGCTTGGCGGCGATCTCCTGCTCGCTGAGGAAGGCGGCGAGGTCGGCCGCCATGTCGGCCGCGGTCTGATACCGGTTCTGCGGCGCCTTCTCGAGCGCCTTGAGGCAGATCGTCTCGACGTCCTTGGGGACCGCCACGTTGAGCCGCCGCGGCGCGGCGGGCGGGTGATCGCAGATCTTCTTGGCGAGCTCGAGGAACGTGTTCGCCTCGAAGGGCGGCTTGCCCGTGAGCATCTCGTAGAACGTGGCGCCGAGCGCGTAGACGTCGGTCCGCGCGTCGATCCGGTCGAGCTGCCCGCGCACCTGCTCGGGCGCCATGTAGGCGGGGGTGCCGACGGCCGCGCCCGTGCGGGTCAGGCGGTCGTCCTCGCCGCCCTCGGCGAGCACGGCCAGGCCGAAGTCGGTGACGCGCGCCTCGCCGCTCGCCTCCTCGACCAGGATGTTCGCGGGCTTGAGGTCGCGGTGGATCACGTCGCGCTCGTGCGCGTAGGCCACCGCCTCGCACACCCGCCGCATGACGTAGACCGCGCGGCGCGGCGACATCTCGCCGAGCGCGATCAGCTCGGCGACCGACATGCCGCGGACCATGTCCATGGCGATGTAGTGGTAGCCCTTGTCCTGGGCCGCCTCGTAGACGCGCACCACGTTGGGGTGGTCGAGGCGGGCGGCGAGGCGCGCCTCCCGCTTGAAGCGCTGCACCGCGCGCGGGCTGGGCGCGCCCTCCGAGACCAGCAGCTTGAGCGCGACCTCGCGCTCGAGCTCGACGTGGCGGGCCTGGTAGACCGCGCCCATGGCGCCGGCCCCGAGCAGCTTCACCAGGCGGTAGGGCCCGAGCTGCGTCGGCGTGCGCTCGGCGAGCGGCTCCTCCTCCTCGTCGCGCTCGTCGACCGGGATCCGCGGCGCCACGCGCGGGTCCTGGGCCACCATGGTGGCCCGCGGGCGATGCGGCGCGGGGTCCTCCCCCTTGGCGGCGCGGCGCAGCTCGGCCGCGACCTCGCGCTCGAGCACGCCCATCTCCACCAGGATCTCGGGGATCGGGGCGTGGGGCGTGTCCCACTTCTGCCGCTCGACCGCCTCGCGCACCTGGTCGGCGTCGAGGAGGCGACGCCGCATGGCCAGGCGCACGAAGGCGAGCTCGTCCCCCGAGATCACGGGCGCATCCTAAGTGACGCTCCGGCCGCGGGCCCGCCTGCCCGCGAGCACCCGCTACTTGGCGCCCCGGGCCGACCCGAAGCCCACCACGGGCGTGGGCCCGGGGGCGACGTCGCTCCCCTCGCGCAGCAGCCCGGCCGCCTTCAGGCTCTCGAGGTACTGGCGGTAGCGCAGCAAGAAGCGCCCGTCGCCGGTCTCGAGCCCGAGCTCGCGCAGCGCGCCGAGCACGGCCAGGGCGCCCTGGAGCGGCGCGCGCCGCTCACCCTGCGAGTCGGTCTCGACGTAGGCCTTCGCGTCGCGGTCCCACATGTTCTGGTCGAGCCAGCGGGCCGCCTCGAGCGCGCCCGCCAGGAACGGGGAGGAGGGGTCGCCCTTGGAGACCACCCGGTGCGTGGCGAGGAGCCCGCGGATCGCGAACCCCTGCGCCGCCAGCGAGCGCGAGCGCACGACCCGCGCGCTGGTGCGCACGTCGTAGCCGTCGTAGAAGCCGGGCTCGTTCTGCTGCCAGGTGCGGATCATGCTGCTGAGCGGGCCCACCAGCCGCCGCGCCTTGTCGTGCTCCTCGGCGAGCTGGCTCTCGAGGCCGCTCTTGCGCCAAGAGTCCGGCGCGTGGACGTGCTCGAGGAAGGCCTCGATCGCGAGCAGGCACAGCCCGAGGTCGACCGGGGAGACCGAGGTGCCGGGCCCGTCCGGTCCGGCCACCGACGAGGCCCGGCCCGAGCCCTCGACGCTGACGTGCAGCGTGCGGAGCGAGCGGAACGTGAACAGCGCCGTCTCCATGACCTGGACCGGCACCCCGGGGTCGAACGGCACGGCGCGCCCGCCCGCCCCGACCTCGCGCTCGGCGAACAGCTCGACCACCGCGCTCGGCGCGCGCGGGCCGATCAGCGCGGCCAGGCGCGAGAGGCCGAGCAGGAGCGCCGCCTGCCCGCCGAGCTGGCTCTTGCGCCCGTCCTCCCCGTCCGGCGCGTGCGCGAGCCGGCCGCCCTCGCGGTCGCTGAGCCACACACTCGGGTAGTGGTAGCGCCGCGGGCTGAGCGCGAGCAGCTCGGTCGTGGGCGAGATCTCGCCCTCGTCCGAGTCGAGCACCAGGGCCGTCCGCAGCTCGTGCACCTGCGCGCAAGCGGCCTGGAGCGCGAGGAGGCCCAAGAAGCCGTCGCGCGCGGTCGCGCCCACGCGCCCGTCGTCGTGTCGGCGCACGATCTCGCGCGCGGCGTGGTCCGTCTCGGCGAGGAGGGCGAACCCGAGGGCCGCGAGGGAGTGATCGACGGCGGCCGGCTCGCGCCAGGCCCAGCTGCCGAGGCGGTCGCGGGCGAGCGCGCCGCGCAGGTCGGGTCGAGCGCGCCGCGCCGGGAGGAACACCGGCTCGAGGCCGTCGAGCGGACCGGCGTAGCCGGCGAGGTCGGCCAGCCAGCGCAGCTCGTCGCGGAGCTGGTCGTCGGCGGTCGGGACCCGCTCGCCCGCCTCGACGCGCGCCGCGCGCCGGGCGGCGATGTAGCCCGAGTCCACCAGGCCGGCGCCCGCCCGCGAGGTGAGCACGGCGGTGAGCCCGTCCAGCGCCGCGTCGCGCGCGAACCCGGTCAGCGCCCGGTGTCGCTGATCGGTCGGCCAGCCCAGCGCGAACGACCTGTTCCAGAGCGGCTCGCCGCCGCGGTCGAGCTCGTGGACCGCGTACAGGACGTCGGCCAGCTCCACCTCGTCGGCGGCGCGGGCCGGGGTCGCGGCGAGCAGCGCCGCCAGCATCAGCCACCCCAGGCCGAGTCGGCCGCGCGGGCGCCGGGCGGGCGCGCCAGGAACGTGGAGGCTCGCGGAGGGTGGGCTCCCTCCTGCGCGCCGGGTCGGCGCCTCGACCATGGTCCCTCCTGAGGGGCGGAACGTAGCACGCAACCCTCACCGGGACAACGGTCTGTCGTTATGACAGGGGGCCTCGGACCTGGCGGCGCCGGCTGCCCGATTGGCAGGGCGGGCGCGCGGAGGACCGGGCGCTCCGAGCGTGGCCGGACGCGCGTTGCGGCGGGGACCGGAGCGGCCCGAGGGGGCGGCACGTCCGTTGCTCGCGCGCCGAGACGATCGAGCGGCGCACCCCGACCGCGGGCACGCCGCCCAGGTCCCCATCCGGGGCCGTCGCCGGCCTTGCTGGCGCCGTCGGACGGCCCCGACTCGACAACACCCGAATCGACGACAGAGGGAAGAAGTCATGGCGACTCGGATCCGTCCGATCAACGACAAGCTGGTGGTCAAGCGGCTCGAGGCGGAGGAGAAGACCAAGGGCGGGATCCTGCTGCCCGACACCGCCAAGGAGAAGCCGCGCGAGGGGCGGGTGATCGCGGTGGGTGACGGCAAGCTGCTCGAGAACGGCAGCCGGGCCCAGCTGCAGGTCAAGCAGGACGACCGCGTGATCTTCAGCAGCTACGCCGGCACCGAGATCAAGATCAACGGTGAGGAGTACCTCATCCTCGGCGAGTCCGAGGTCCTCGCCGTCGTGGAGGCGTAACGATGGCCGCCAAGCGGATCGCCTTCGACCAGGAGGCGCGCAACGCCCTGCGGCGCGGCGTCAACAAGCTGGCCCGCGCGGTCAAGGTCACGCTCGGCCCCCGCGGCCGGAACGTGGTCATCGCCAAGAGCTTCGGCGCCCCGACCGTCACCAAGGACGGCGTGATGGTCGCCAAGGAGGTCGAGGTCGAGGACCCGTACGAGAACATGGGCGTCCAGATGGTCAAGGAGATCGCCTCCAAGGCCTCGGACGTGGCGGGCGACGGCACGACCACGGCCACCGTGCTCGGCGAGGCCCTGTTCGAGGAGGGGATCAAGGCGGTCGTCGCGGGCGCCGACGCCATGGCGCTCCACCGCGGCATGCACGTCGCCGTCGAGCGCGTGGTCGAGGAGCTGGGCAAGGTCTCCAAGAAGATCGACACCAAGGAGGAGATCGCGCAGGTCGCCACCATCGCCGCCAACAACGACAAGGAGATCGGCGACAAGATCGCCGAGGCCATGGAGCGGGTCGGCGACGGCGTGATCACCGTCGAGACCGGCAAGACGCTCAAGACGACGATCGACTGGGTCGAGGGGATGCAGTTCGACAAGGGCTACCTCTCGCCCCACTTCGCCGCCGGCTCGCAGGACATGAAGTGCGAGCTGGAGAACCCCTACATCCTCGTGCACGAGGAGAAGATCACCTCGGTCCGCGACCTGGTGCCGCTCCTCGAGCAGGTCATGCGCGAGCAGCGCTCGCTCCTGATCATCGCCGAGGACGTCGAGGGTGAGGCGCTCGCGACGCTGGTGGTGAACAAGCTGCGCGGGATCCTCAAGTGCGCGGCCGTCAAGGCGCCCGGCTTCGGCGACCGCCGCAAGGCCATGCTCGAGGACATCGCGATCCTCACCGGCGGCCAGGTGATCTCGGAGGAGGTCGGGTTCAAGCTGGAGAACGCCGTCCTCTCCGACCTCGGCCGCGCGAAGCGGAT
>CAZMSZ010000130.1:0-18248 GCA_964569055.1 uncultured Planctomycetota bacterium
CCCCCCCCCCCCCCCGCCCCCCCCCCCCCCGCGCCGCCCCGCCCCCGCGGCGCCCCCCCCCCCCCGCCCCCGGGGGGGGGCCCCGGGGGGGGGGGCGCCCCCCCCCAGAAACCAAGAAGGCCTGCCCCTTTCCCCGATCCCGCCCCGCGAGTAAAACGTGCCCTCGCCTCGGGCCGGCGCGGGATCGCCCGCCCCGAGGGAGACGGAGGGGTGCTGCCATGAAGAAGGTCGGGGTGCTCGGCTGCGGCCTGATGGGCTCGGGGATCGTCGAGGTCTGCATCAAGAGCGGACACGCCACCGTCGTGCGCGAGACCAGCCAACAGTTCCTCGAGCGCGGGCTGGCGCGGCTCGACGACTCCATGGAGCGGGCGGTCAAGAAGGGGAAGATGACCGACGCCGAGCGCGAGACGGCGCGGGCGCGGCTGATCCCGACCACCGACATGTCGGCCCTCGCCGACTGCGACATCATCATCGAGGCGATCACCGAGGACCGCGCCGCCAAGGTGGCGCTGTGGCGCGAGATCGCGGCGGTCGCCCGGCCGGACGCCCTGCTCGCGACCAACACCTCCTCGATCCCGCTCTCCTCGCTCGCGCCCACCACCGGCAACCCGCGCCGGTTCATCGGGCTGCACTTCATGAACCCCGTCCCGGTGATGAAGCTGGTCGAGATCGTGCAAGGGATCGAGTCCTCGCCCGCCGCGATCGAGGAGGGCAAGGCCTTCGTCGAGGGCCTCGGCAAGACCACGATCCTCGCCAAGGACACGCCGGGCTTCGTGATCAACGTGTTGCTGGTGCCCTACCTGTGCGAGGCGGTGCGCCTGCTCGAGGCGGGCGTCGCCACCAAGGAAGACATCGACAAGGGCATGCAGCTCGGCTGCGGCATGCCCATGGGCCCGATCACGCTCCTCGACTTCGTCGGGGTCGACACGACCCTCGCGATCGCCGACGTCCTGTTCGAGGAGTTCCGCGACCCGAAGTACGCCGCCCCGCCGCTCCTGCGCCGCATGGTCGAGAGCGGCTTCATGGGCAAGAAGTGCGGGCGCGGGTTCTACGACTACACCGGAGGCAGCAAGTGAATCGGCTCGCAGCGTTGCTCCTCCTGGGTGCGCTGGCCGCCCCGGCCATGGCCCAGGAGCCGCCCCAGGACGACAAGCCGCAGGAGGCCAAGAGCTTCCTCGAGCTCACGGTCGAGACCGACCGGGCCGAGGTGCCCGTCGGCGACGCGGTGAAGGTCACGGTGCGGCTGAAGAACGCGGGCACCGAGCCGGTGAAGGTGCGCGAGCTCGCCGAGGACGTGCAGCTCGTCTCGTTCGACCTGCGCCTCGACGACGGTCCGACCTTCAGCCACTACAAGATCCACCCCACGATCTACGCGCCCAAGCCCGACTGGAAGGTGGTGGAGCTGGCGGCGGGCGAGGCGAAGGAGCTGACCGTCGAGCTCCCCGCCCTGACGACCGGCGTGCTCACGATCACGGCCAACTACGACCGCGCCGTGAAGAAGGAGCAGACCGGCGAGCGCAGCTTCGAGCCCGCCAAGCACGTCTCCAAGCCGGTCACGGTCAAGCTGGCCCCGAGCGCCGACGGGCACGAGCGGGTGGAGGTGGTGATCCACACCAACCTCGGCCCCATGCACGCCCGCCTGTTCTCCGAGCGCACCCTCGGGACCGCGCTCCACTTCGCGCGCCTGATCCGCGACGGACGCCGGCAGGTGGGCGACGGGCGCGAGGTGCCGTTCTACGACGGGCTCACGTTCCACCGCGTGATCGAGAACTTCATGATCCAGGGCGGCTGCCCCGAGGGGACCGGCAACGGCGGGCCGGGCTACACGATCCCGGCCGAGACCGCGCCCAAGGGGGACATCCCCGCCGAGCTGAAGCACGCGCCCGGTCGCCTGGCCATGGCGCGCAGCCCCCACCGCGACTCGGCCGGCTCGCAGTTCTACATCTGCGTCGGCGCGCCCTCGCACCTCGACGGGGACTACACCGTGTTCGGTGAGCTGACGCGGGGCCTCGACGTGGCCCGGACGATCGCCGAGGTCCCCAAGGGCGGCGCGGACAAGCCGCTCACCCCCGTCACGATCGACTCGATCACCCTCCGCACCGCGCCCGACGAGGGCTAGGCAAGGAAGAGCAGATGGCGAACCCCACCGCGGTCTTCGACACCACCCAGGGCACCTTCAAGGCCGAGGTCTTCCTCGAGCAGATGCCGATCACCGCCAAGAACTTCATCGACCTGGCGAAGGACGGCTTCTACGACGGCCTCCACTTCCACCGGGTGATCAAGGACTTCATGATCCAGTTCGGCTGCCCGCACAGCCGCGACCCGCAGAGCCAGCGGGCGGGCACCGGCGGCCCGCCCCACGGCACGATCCAAGACGAGCACCTGCCCAACGCCAAGTTCAGCAACGAGCCGGGCACGCTCTCCATGGCGAACACCGGCGCGCCCAACAGCGGCGGCTCGCAGTTCTTCATCAACACCAAGCACAACGACTACCTCGACTGGTTCACGCCGGGGCGGAGCAAGCACCCGGTGTTCGGCCGCGTGACCGAGGGCATGGACGTGGTCTACGCGATCGGCAACTCGCCCACCGCGGCGGGCGACCGGCCCCGGACCCCGATCCAGGTCAACAAGATCACGATCGTCGAGGGCTGACCCGCGTGAGCTACGAGCGCCTGCAGGTCGAGGTGGCCGACGGGGTCGCCATGATCACGATCGACCGCCCCAAGGCCCTCAACGCCCTCGACGCCCAGACGCTCGACGAGCTCGAGCGCGCGGTCGACGAGGTCGCGGGGGCGAGCGGCCTGCACGGCGCGATCCTCACCGGGGCCGGCGAGAAGGCGTTCGTGGCGGGCGCGGACATCAAGGCGCTGGCGGAGGTCCGCCGCGCCGACGCGGCGCGCGCCCTCGCGCGCCGCGGGCAGGCGGTGCTCGACCGGATCAGCGCCTGCCCGCGCCCGGTGATCGCGTGCGTGAACGGCTACGCGCTCGGCGGCGGGCTCGAGCTGGCGCTGGCCTGCCACGTCCGCTACGCGGTGCGCGGGGCCAAGCTCGGCCTGCCCGAGGTGACGCTCGGGCTGATCCCGGGCTACGGCGGCACGCAGCGCCTGGCCCGCGCGATCGGCCGCGGCGCGGCGACCGAGCTGGTGCTGACCGGCGAGCCGGTCGGCGCGGAGGAGGCGCTGCGCCTCGGGCTCGTCCAGCGCGTGTTCGAGGACAAGGCCGCCCTCCTGGCGGGCGCGCGCGAGACGCTGGGCAAGGTCGCCCAGCGCGGCCCGCTCGCCGTCCGCCTCGCGCTGGAGGCGATCGGCCGCGGGCTGGAGCTGGACCTCCCGGCGGGGCTGGCGGTCGAGGCCGACCTGTTCGGGCTGGCGCTCGCGAGCGACGACGGGGCGGAGGGGACGCGGGCCTTCCTGGAGAAGCGCCCGCCCGCGTTCACGGGGCAATAGAGGTTCGGGCTGGGCCGCTGACGCCGAGCGGCCTCGCGGGCGCGACCCGCGCGACAATGACCTCGTCTGGCGAGCGAGGAGGAGAGATCGAATGCGTGACGTCGTGATCTGCGCGGGCGCCCGGACGCCGATGGCGGAGTACAGCGGGACCCCCGGGCACGGGCTGTTCAAGGACCTCTCGGCGATCGAGCTGGGCGCGCGGGCCGCGAAGGCGGCGCTGGAGCGGGCCAAGGTCCCGGCGCGCCGGATCGACCACGTGGTGATGGGCAACGCCCTGCAGACGTCGGCCGACGCGATCTACGGCGCGCGCCACGTCGGGCTCAAGGCGGGGGTGCCGATCGAGACGCCCGCGCTGACCGTCAACCGCCTGTGCGGCTCGGGGATCGAGGCCCTGGCCCAGGCGCGCCGCATGGTCCAGCTCGAGGAGGCCGGGGTGGTGCTCGCGGGCGGCATGGAGAACATGAGCCAGGCGCCGCACGCGGCGCGCGGGCCGGCCTGCCGTTCGGCCGGCCGGTGGTGTTCGAGGACCTGTTGTTCGAGGCGCTCAAGGACCCGCACTGCGGCCTGTTCATGGCGCAGACGGCCGAGGCGCTGGCGCGGAAGTACGAGATCTCGCGCGAGGCGCAGGACGACTTCGCCTGGCGCTCCATGCAGCGCGGGATCGCGGCCACCGAGGCGGGCACGCTCCTCGAGGAGATCGTGCAGATCGACGTGAAGGCGGGCCGTGAGACGGTGCGCGTCTCGCGCGACGACCACGTCAAGCCCGACAGCACCCGCGAGAAGCTGGGGAAGCTCCGCCCGGCGTTCGGCCCCGAGGGCTCGGTGACCGCCGGCAACGCGAGCGGGATCGTGGACGGCGCCGCGGCCCTGGTCGTGGCCGCTCGCGAGGTGGCCGAGGCGGACGGGCTCCCGATCCTGGCGACGATCGATGGGGTGGCCACCGTCGGCGTCGACCCCGGCGTGATGGGGATCGGCCCCGCCCCGGCGATCCGGGCGCTGCTCAAGCAGACCGGGCGCAACCTCGAGCAGATCGACCTGTTCGAGATCAACGAGGCGTTCGCTGCGCAGTACCTCGCGGTGGAGAAGGAGCTCGGCCTCGACCGCGAGAAGGTCAACGTCAACGGCGGCGCGATCGGGATCGGCCACCCGCTCGGCGCCACGGGCGCGCGGCTCGTGCTGACCCTCGCCCACGAGCTGCGCCGCCGCGGCGGCGGCGTCGGCGTGGCGTCGGCCTGCATCGGCGGCGGGCAGGGGATCGCGCTCTCGATCAGGGTGTAGGACCAGGCGAGAGCGAGAGGCAGAGGAAGACAACACGGAATATCAACAGCGAGTATCAATGAAAGGCGCTGTCGCGCGTCGCGAGGATCGCCTCGCGTCGCGCGCGTAGCGCCGCGCGCTTGGCGCGGGTCTCCAAGCGACAGCCATTCTGGCAGTCGGATTGTCGTTCGCTGTTGATACTCCGTGTTGTCTTCGTGTACGGCTGCGAACCGCGAACGGACCTACTCCGACGGGGCCCCTCCTGGAGCCGTGGGGCGGGCGCGGCTATGCTACGGGCGTGGAGCTGAAGGTCCGACAGCGCGCGATCGACGGGCTCACGCGCGGCCGCGCGGGGCTGGTCGTCTCGCCATCGGGCGCGATCCGGGCCCGCACGGCCGAGCAGTTCCGAGCGCACGTCGACGCGGTGCTCGCCGACGGGGCCGACGTGACGGCGCTCGTGTTCGACATGGACGAGGTCGACTCGATCGACAGCTCGACCGCCGGCTACCTCCTCAACGTGCACGACCGCTTGCGCGACCGCGGCGGCAACCTGGCTCTGGCCGGGCTGCAGCCGGGGGTGCGGGTCGTGATCGATTCGATCGGGCTGACCACGTTCTTCACCGTGTGCGAGACGGTGGACGAGGCGCTGCTCCAGCTCGGGTGAGCGGCCCTCCGCAGGGCCCGCGCGACCGTCCGCGGGAGCCCTCGCCCTGGCGGGTGGGGGCGGCGAGCGTTTTCGCGCACCTCGCGCGAGCGGTGCGATCCGGGATCGCACGCGCTCAACGCTATCTCCAGCAAGGCTTCACACCTTTCTCCACATTCCACACGGCGCGCTGCGGCGCGGGGAATCCACCAGGTGCGGGGCGAATGCCCCACTCGCCAGGCCCGGTCGCCAGCGCCCCAACGGCCGAAGTGGTCGCCGAAGAGGCTGCGCCGTCGGGGTACCCCCCTGAAGCGACGAGCGGGGCAAGTCACTTGCTCCGTTGTGGGCGGGGACGCCCTTCAGGAGTCGCGAGTGAACGTCGTGCACGTCGTCGGGTGTGGAACGATTGGGGAGCCTCTGATCGCGCTCCTCACCCAGCACCGTGAGCAGCTCGGAATCGACGAGGTCACGTTCTCGAAGCAGCGCGCCAACCCGGAGGACCGCGCCAAGGCGGATCACCTGCAGGCCATGGGAGCGCGGCTCGCCGTCGCGCGCGCCGACTGGAGCGCCTTCAGCGACCAGGGCTACCGCCCCTCGCTCGAGGCCGACGAGGCGGCGGTCCGCGCGACCGTGGTGGTCGACTGCACGCCCGGCGGCCTCGAGAACAAGGAGCGGCTGTACGCCGGCCTGAGCGGCCCCAAGGGGTTCATCGCGCAGGGCTCCGAGGCGGGCTTCGGCAAGCCGTACGCGCTCGGGATCAACGACGAGGCGCTCGCCCGCGACGACCGCTTCGTGCAGGTCGTGTCCTGCAACACCCACGCGATCTCGGGCGTGGTCAAGGCGCTGACGCAGGTCGGTCGGCGCAGCCACCTGCGCTCGGGCCGCTTCGTGTGCATGCGCCGGGCCAACGACATCGGGCAGGACGGCTCGTTCGTGCCCGGCCCGGCGATCGGCCGTCACGACGCCGCGCGGTTCGGCACCCACCACGCGGCCGACGTCCACGCGCTGTTCACCACGCTGGGGCTCGACCTGCCGCTGTGGTCCTCGGCGATCAAGCTCAACACGCAGTACATGCACACGGTCTGGTTCAGCCTCGAGCTCGACCGCACGACCACGCTCGACGAGGTGCGCGAGCGGCTCGCCGCGGCGCCGCAGCTGGCGGTGACGCGCAAGCGCTCGTCCAACCGCGTGTTCTCCTTCGGGCGCGACCACGGCTTCTACGGCCGGATCCTGTGCCACGCGGTGGTGCCGCTCGACTCGCTCGCGGTGCGCGAAGGGCGCGAGGTGGTCGGGACGTGCTTCACGCCGCAGGACGGCAACTCGCTGCTCTCGTCGGTCGCGGCCACGCTGCGGTTCCTCGCGCCCGACGACCACGCCCGCCGGCGCGAGGCGGCGCTGGAGCGCTACGTGTTCGCAGAGGTTTGAGCGCGCCGGTCGGCCGCTTCTCGGGGAGGCGGCCGCCGGCGCGGCTGGTTTCGGGGATGGCTGGTTTTCGGGGATGACTGCAAGGGGACGACGCACGCAATGACGATCGCAACCAGGGTCCGAGAGGGGACGCGCCCGCTCGGACCGGTGTTCCAGTGGGGAAGAAGGACGACGACCGACGCGGCCCAGCCGCGCCACCCTGCGGGCGGGCCGCCGGACCCGTTCGCGGCGGTGATCACCCACAGCCCGGTGATGCGGGAGGTGATCGAGATCTGCCGGCAGGTCGCGCCGACCCAGGCGCGGATCCTCCTGCTCGGTGAGACCGGGACCGGCAAGGAGCTCCTGGCCAGGGCGATCCACGAGGCGTCGGCCCGGCCGGGGCCGTTCGTGCCGCTCAACTGCGGGGCGGTGCCCGAGCACCTCGTGGAGTCGGAGCTGTTCGGGCACGAGCGCGGCTCGTTCACCGGCGCCGACCGCAGCCGGCTCGGCCTGTTCCGCCGGGCGCACGGCGGCACGCTCCTGCTCGACGAGGTGGGCGACCTGCCGCTGCCCGCCCAGGCCAGCACCCTGCGCGCCCTCGAGGAGCGGGCCGTGCGGCCGATCGGCGGGAACGTGGAGATCCCGGTCGACGTGCGCGTGCTCGCCGCCACGAGCAAGCCGCTCGACGGGGCGGTGGTCGCGGGTCAGTTCCGCCCCGACCTCCTCTACCGGCTCGACGTGATCCGGATCGTGGTCCCGCCGCTGCGCGAGCGCCGCGAGGACGTGCTCCTGCTGTTCGACCACTTCCTGGCGCAGGTGGCGCGCCAACACGGGGCGGTTCCCCCCGAGACGCGCGCCTGCTTCCGGGAGGCGCTGCTCGAGCACCCCTGGCCGGGGAACATCCGGCAGCTGTACAACCTCGCCGAGCGCGTGCTGCTCACGGCCGCCCGGCGCGGCCCCCTGCGCGGTCGGGACGCCGACGACCTCCTCGGCCCCACCCCGCAGCGCGCGCCGGCGCCGAGCGCGACCGAGCCGAGGCCCAGCGCCGGCGGCCGCACCAACAGCACCACGCTCGAGGTCGGTCCGTCGCTCCCGCTCGCCGCCCACGTGGCCCAGGTCGAGCGCGTGTACCTCGAGCGGGCGCTGCAGCAGACCGGGGGACGGATCCAGGCCACCGCGCGGCTCGCCGGCATGAGCCGCCGCACGCTGCTGCGGAAGCTCAACAAGTACGGGCTCCAGAAGCGGGACTTCATGTGAGAGAGATTCGCCGGAGGCGAATCTCACGGGGAGACTCCCCACGGCGAGGGGGATCTCGCGCGCAGCGTGCGGCTCGTCGAGCGTCGCGGGCCGAGTTGCAGCGGGTACGGCTCTCGCTCACTGAGCTTCGGTTGTTTGGCAGGCGCCAGGAGAGCTGATCTCCTCCCTGCGATTCCCCCCCGGCCCCGAGTCCCTCCCCCCCCTCGGGCCGGGGGGGGGTCACCTCGCGCGAGATTCGCTTGAAGCGAATCTCGGATGGGCGCCTCCTGAGAGGCGGGCCGGGACGGCGCAAGGTTCTAGAAGCAGGCGAGCGCTTCGACCAGCGCCCCGGGCGAGAGGTCTTGGCGGAGGCCAGGCGCTTCGACCCGGGGCGACCGCCCGAGCGGCTCGCCCCGAACCAACCTCTCGCCCGGGGCGACCGTCCAAGCGGTTGCGACCTCCTGTACCTGCGGGTCCGACCCCGTCCGGTCACACACGGGCCGCCCCACCGAGATGCGCGCAGCGAATCTCCGCGGTCTCCAGCTTGCGTGTCGTTCGCCGCGCGGCGGAGGCGCCTGGTTCGTGACGAACGAGATGCAGCTGGCGCTCGCGGGGTTCGGGCCGCTGGCGTTCGCGTTGTTCATGCTGCTGCCGGTGCGGCGCGCGGCCCTCGCCTCGTTCGTGCTCGGGTGGTTGTTCTTGCCGCAGGTGCGGGTCGAAGTGCCGGGGGTGCTGCCGGACCTCGATCGGTACGTGGTGCTGAACGTCTCGACGCTGGCCGCGATGGGCGTGCTGGCGCCGGCGCACTTCGCGCGGCTCCGGCCGCGGCTCGCGGACTTGCCGGCGATCGTGTGGTGCCTGTGCCCGATCGTGACCTCGATCAGCAACGCGCTCGGGCTGTACGACGGGCTCTCGGGGGCGTTCGACCGCACGCTCCACTGGGGGCTGCCCTACCTGATCGCGCGCGTCGCGCTCGGCGACGCGCAGGGGCTGCGGCTGCTCGTCATGACGCTGTTCGTGGGCGGGCTGCTCTACGTGCCGTTCTGCTTGTACGAGGTGCGGATGAGCCCGCAGCTCCACAAGATCTTCTACGGGTGGCACCAGCACTCGTTCGCGCAGACGTATCGCCTGGGCGGGTTCCGGCCGACGGTGTTCTTGCAGCACGGGCTGGCGGTCGGGATGTGGATGAGCGCGGCCACCCTGGCGGGGGTGTGGCTGTGGCGGACGGGGGCCGCGCGGATCCACGGCGTGATCATGCCGTGGCTGGTGTCGGTCCTGTTCGTGACGACCGTGCTCTGCAAGTCGCTCGGCTCGCTCCTGCTGCTCGCCGGGGGCCTGGGCGCGCTGTGGGTGGCGCGTCGGCTGGGGAGCGCGCTGCCGGTCCTGGCGCTGACGTTCATTCCGCCGATCTACGTGGTCGCCCGCGTGAGCGACGCGTGGACGGGGGAGGACTTCGTCCAGCTGATCGACGAGTACGCCGGCCCGGAGCGGGCCCAGTCGGTGCAGTTCCGGCTCGACAACGAGGTGCTCCTGCGGGACCGCGCGCTGGAGCGGCCGCTCCTGGGCTGGGGCGGCTGGGGGCGCAACCGGGTCAAGGACGAGCGCGGGCGCGACCAGACCACGATCGACGGCTACTGGATCAGCGTGCTGGGCGAGAACGGCTTCGTGGGGCTGCTCGCGTTCGGCGCCATGTTGCTGGCGCCGGTGTGGCTGGTCGGGCTGAGCGGCGGGTCGGCCCCCTGGCGCGACCCGCGCGCGGCGCCGGCGGGCCTGCTCGCCGCGTTCCTGGCGCTCTACGCGATCGATGGGCTGCTGAACGCCATGTTCAACCCGTTCATCGCGCTGACCGCGGGGGCGGTCTCGGGCCTGTGGGCGGAGGGCGGGCGGACGCGGTCGGCGAGGCGGCGGCGCGCCGCCGCGGCGCCAGCGCCGGCGGTCCTCGCCGGGGTGGGCCCGCCCTCGCCGGCCGAGCCCCGCTGACCTACGCGGCGAGCGCGATCACCCCGGCCTGCCGGCCGGTCGCGTCGCCCTCGGCGCGGTGCGAGAAGAAGCGTGGGTCGCTGGCGGTGCAGCCACGGGTCCGCTCGATCGCGCTGACCCCAGCCCGCTCGAGCTGCTCGGCCACGGCCTCGCCGAGGTCGACTCGCGCGCGCCCCTGCGGGCCGCGCTGGCAGAACCGCGCCGCGGTCAGGCCGGCGGCCGCGAGCGCCTCGACCACCTCCTCGCCGACCTCGTAGGCGTCCCGGGAGATGTGCGGCCCGATCGCCGCCACCAGCTCGCCGGCCGAGGCGCCGGTCGCCTCGCGCAGCGCGGCGACCGCCGCCGGGACGACCCCCTGGGCCGTCCCGCGCCACCCCGAGTGCACCGCCGCGACCCCGCCGGGCGCGGACAGGAGGACCGGTACGCAGTCGGCGACGCGCACCGCCAGCACCACCCCCGGCTGCGTCGTCACGGCGGCGTCCGCCGCCGCCAGCGTCGTGAGCGCCCCGCCCGGCGCCTCGACCCGCACCACCGCGCGCCCGTGGACCTGCTCGAGCAGCGCCAGCCGCTCGCTCGTCCAGCCCGGGTCGAGCGCCCGGACCACGCGGGCCCAGTTCTCCTCGAGGTCGCCCGTCCGTTCGCCCGGCCGCCTGGCGAGGTTCAGGCTGGCCAGCGGTCCGCGCGATACGCCGCCCACCTTGCAGGTGAAGCCGGCGCGCACGCCGCGCCGCTCGAGCGCGCGGATCGGGAGGAGGGGGGCGAGGCTCATGCCCTCTCTTCGGTCCGCGGGCGGGCCCGACTTGCGCGCTACGCGAGATGGAGCGGCTGCTCGACCAGCTCGCGCGCGGCGAGCTCGATCTCCTCCTGGCTGGGCATGACCCGCTCCATGGCGGGGCCGAGCGGAATGTAGGTGTCGTGCCCGGCCAGGAGGGCGCCGCGGACCTGCGCGCCGCAGCGCTCCGCGATCGCGGCCAAGATCGCCTCGCCCGGGCCGCCGGCGCGGCGGCACTCGTCCACCACGAGCAGCCGGCCGGTGGCGCGGGCGTGGAGCTCGACCAGGGACAGGTCGAGCGGCGCGAGCCAGCGGAGGTCGATCACGCGGGCCTGCACGCCCTCGCGGGCCAGGACCTCGGCGGCGCGGAGCGAGCGGTACAGGCCGTTGGCGTAGCTGACGATCGTGACGTCGCCCGCCTCCTCGCGGTAGACGCGCCCCTGCCCGAGCGGGGTCGCCTCCCCCTCGGCCGGGTAGTCCGACAGCCACAGGCCGTCCCCGTCCTGGTGCAGGTCCTTGGTCATGTAGAGCGCGATCGGCTCGAGGAACGCCACCACGCGCCCGTCCACGGCCGCCAGCGACAGGCAGGTGCGCAGCATGCGGACCGCCTCGTCACCGCGGGCGGGCGCCGCGATCACCAGGCCCGGGACGTCGCGCAGCACCGCCACGCTGTTGTCGTTGTGGAAGTGGCCCCCGAACCCCTTCTGGTAGCCGAAGGACGCGATCCGCACGACCATCGGGTTCCTGAACTGGTCCTGGCTGAAGAACTGGAGCGAGCAGGCCTCGCCGCGGACCTGGTCCTCGGCGTTGTGGAGGTAGGCGAGGTACTGGATCTCGGGCAGCGGGAGGAAGCCGAGGTGCGCGGCGCCGATCGCCAGGCCGAGGATCCCCTGCTCGTCGAGCAGGGTGTTGAACACGCGCCCCGGCCCGTAGGTCTGCCACAGGCGCGTGGTCACGTGGTACACGCCGCCCTTGCGGGCCACGTCCTCCCCGAACACCAGCGCCTGGGGATACTTCGCGAGCGCCTCGTGGAGCCCTCGGTTGATCATGGCCGCCATGTGGCGCTGGCGGCCCACGGCCTGGCGCGGCTCGTAGCCGCACGAGCGCTCCGCCTCCGCCTTCACCGCGCCGGGGCTGAAGGGGGCGAGCGACCGCATCACCTCGGCGGCGCTCTCCAGCTTCGCGAGCCCGACCAGCGCCTCGGCCTCGCGGTCGACGCGGGCGCGCACGGCGTCGTGCAGCGCCAGCAGCTCCTCGCCGCTGCGCAGCCCGCGCCGCAGGATGTGCCGCGCGGTGAGCCGCAGCGGGTCGCGCGCCTCGCCGGCCTCGATCTCCTGGAACGTGCGGTACTCCTGCTCGATGTCGCTCCCGGCGTGACCCAGCAGGCGCGTGACCGAGAGGTGCAGGAACACCGGCCGCCGCTCGCTGCGCACGAGGTGCAGCGCGTAGTTGGCCTTGCGGTAGGCGTCGATCACGTCGAGCCCGTCGGCCGCCACGTACTCGATCCCGGGGCGCCCGCGCATGCAGGTCTCGATCCAGCCCGGCGGGGTCGGCACGCTGATCCCGAGCCCGTTGTCCTCGCACACGAACAGGATCGGCACCGGGAGCCGCTGGTAGGCCGTCCACGAGGCGGTGTTGAAGGCGCCCTGCGCCGTGCTGTGGTTGACCGACGCGTCGCCGAACGAGCAGATCACGATGCTGTCGCGCGGCACCGGCAGGCGCAGCTTGAGGCGGTGCCCGCGGTCGATCGCCAGGGCGGCGCCGACCGCCTTGGGGAGGTGCGAGGCGATCGTGCTCGTCTGCGGGGGCACCCAGCCGGCGGCGCTGCCCCACACCTTGTGGCGCCCGCCCGAGACCGGGTCGTCCGCCAGGGCCATGACGCCGAGCAGCGTGTCCCGCACGAAGTCGGCCTCCGGCACCTGCCGCAGCCGCTGCGCCATCAGCGCGCCGCTGCGGTAGTGGAGGAACGCGGGGTCGGTGCTGCGGGTGAGCTCGCCCAGCACGACGTTCCCCTCGTGGCCGCTGCTCGAGATCGTGTAGTAGGAGAGGTCGCGCGCGCGCAGCCGTCGCGCGGCCAGGTCGACGTGGCGCGAGAGCAGCTGCGCCTCGAACAGCTCGACGAGCTTGTCGGGCGCGCAGGGGAGCGGGGCCTCGGGGATCGGCTGGTCGTCGCCGCCGGCGGCGAGGAAGTCCCGGAGGCGCTGCTCGACGAGTTGCGTGCGGTCGCTCATGGCCGGCAAGCTCCCTCCGCCGGGAGGGTCCTGTCAAGGGGCGAGGAGTGTGGAGTGGAAGGAGACGACGAGGAGAGCAAGGCAACACGGGATATCAACAGCGAATACCAATTGAAATCCCAGAATGGCTGTCGCTGGTGTGAGCCCGCCTCGGTCGAACGGGTGTGAGCTCCCGTGGGTGGCTCGGAAGAGCGCTTCGGCTTCGCCCGAGGCGCAGCCAGTCGGACTCGGAGTCGTTACGCGGCGGCGCTGGCGGCGGGGGCGGCGGGGGCGCAGCGCGGGAGGGTGACCTGGAAGGTCGAGCCCTCGCCGGGCGCGCTCTCCACGGTCACGGCGCCGCCGAGGGCGTCCACGATCCCGCGGACGATGTAGAGCCCCAGGCCCAGGCCGCCGATCTGTCCGGTCGGGACGGCGCGCTCGTAGGGTCGGAACAGCCGCGCGAGCTGCTGCGGCTCGATCCCGATCCCGTGGTCGCGCACGCGCAGGCGGGCCTCGTCCGGGCCTCCCCGCAGCTCGACCTCGATCGGGCGGCCTGCGCCGAACTTCAGCGCGTTGGTGAGCAGGTTGGTGACGACCTGCCCGAGCCGGCTGCGGTCCCAGCGGCCGGTCAGGTGCTCGGGGCAGTCGAGGGTGAGGGGGCAGCCGGCGCGCACGAGGTCGGGCTCGAGCTGCTGGATCACGCCGCGGACCACCTCGCACAGGTCGACGTCCTCGAGCTCCAAGGGCAGGCGCCCCGCGCGGATCCGGGTGATGCTGAGCAGCTCGCTCACGAGCTGCGTCAGGCGGTCGACCTGGCGCTGCAGCAGCTCGTTGGCGCGCGCGATGGCCTCGGGCGGGAGGGCGTGGCGGTCACGCGCCAGCGTCTGGACCGCGAGCTTGAGCGAGGTGATCGGGGTGTAGAGCTCGTGCGATGCGATCGAGAGGAACTCGTCGCGCGCGGCCACGGCGTCCTGCGCCTGGCGATAGAGCCGCGCGTTGTCGATGGCGATCGCGGCGCGGTCGCCCAGCTCGCGGGCGAGGTCGAGGTCGTGCTCGCCGTAGGGGCGGCGCGCCCGCCCGATCCCGAGGGTCAGCGCGCCGATCCGCTGCGCGTGCGCCACCAGCGGCACCGCCAGGATCGAGGACGTGCCGAGCTCGGCCAAGAAGCGCGCCTCCTCCTCGCCCGTCACCGCGCGGAGCTGCTCGGGCGCGATCCGCGGGAGGAGGAGCGGCTCGCCCGTCTCGAGCACGACCGCCCGCGGCGGTCGGGCGCGCACCCGGGGATGGCGCGCGCGCTCCAGCAGAGACGCGGACAGGGCGGGGTCGACGTGCGCGGCGGCGAGGCACCGCAGCTCGCCCTCCTCGAGCACGTCGATCGTGCACCAGTCGGCGATCTCGGGCACCGCCAGGCCCGCCAGCCGGGCGGGGATCTGCCCCACGTCGAGCACCTCGCTCAGCGCGGCCGTGGCGCGCGCCAGGAACCGGGCGCGCCGCGCGGTGTCCTCGGCCGCGTCGCGCTGGCGCGCCTCGAGCGCGGTCGCGACCACCTGCCCGACGGCCGTCGCGAACTCGACCTCGTCGGACCTCCACGCGCGCGGGCCGCCGACGTGCTCGTGGCACAGCACGCCGACCACGGCGCCGCGCGACCAGACGGGGACGTCGAGCAGCGCGCCGATCCCCAGCCGCTCGATGTACTCGGCCAGCTCCCGCGTGCGCGGGTCGCGCGACACGTCCGGGACCGTGACCGCGCGCTGCTCCTGAAGAGCGCGCACGTAGGCGGGGACGGCGGCGCCCTCGAGGCAGGTCCCTGCCTCGAAGCGGCGCTCGCACGCGCTGTAGCTCTCCTCGCACGCGAGCCGCAGGGGGTCGCGCTCGAGCCACCAGAAGCCCACCCGCTCGACCTCGAGCGCGTCCGCGTCGATCCGGAGGATCTCCCGGAGGGCGCGCGCGAACTCCGGCGTGGTGAGCGCGCCCAGCTCGAGGAGGGCACGCGTGCGCCGCGTCGACGCGTCTGCGTCTTCGCGCCCCTCGCTCGGCTGTGGCTCACCCATGAGGCCCCCACGGGACGTGACGACGGAAGCTGCCCAGGGCCGGGGCGGCCGCGCCGCGCTCCCCTCAGCGTACGACCCCCATGCAACCTTGCTCGTGCGAGGTCCAGCGTGCCCCGTGCGCCGACATGGTTGCGGAGGGCCGCGCCCAGCCTGGGCCGCGCGCGGCGCCGCCGCGTGATTCGGGGCCCGCACGCCGTCGCCGCGCCGCGCGTCGCCCGCCGCAACTCCGGGCGCGTCGCCTGGTTCGGCTCCCGAGCGTCGCCGGCCGGGCTGGGCGGGGTCCTCCCCCGGGAAGGGCGGCGGTCGCCACGAGCGGCGCCGCCGGCGCTGTGCCAGAATCGTGCGGCAGCGCGCTGCAGGAGAGGAGCCGTCCCATGCGCCGTTCGATCGCCTTCTCGCTGGTGTTGTCCCTCGGCCTGGTCCTCGGCGCCGGCGTGGCGGGGCTGGCCCCGGCGGGTCGGGGCCAGGAGTGGAGCCGCAAACGCGACCTCCGCTGGGAGTACCTGCCCGGAACGATCTCGCTCCACCGGGCCAAGGTGCCCGGCGGCTGGCTGGTGGTCCTCGAGCAGCCGACGCGCTCGGGGGTGGTCAACACCGGCTGCTCGTTCTATCCCGACCCCCGCCACGAGTGGGATGGAGGCTCGCTGCCGTAGCGCTTCAGCGCGCCGCGGCAGGCTCGGCGGGGCGCGCCGCGAGGGAGGCCGGCACGAGCGGCAGGACGAGCGTGAAGGTCGCCCCGCCGCCGAGGGTCGAGGTGCAGCGCACGCTGCCGCCGTGGGCCTCCGCGATCCGCTGCACGGTCGCCAGGCCGATCCCCAGCCCGCGCCCCGGCGAGTCGGGGGCGCGGAAGAACGGATCGAACAGCCGGCTCTGGAACGCGGGGTCGATCCCCGGCCCGCTGTCGTGCACCGCGAGGGCATAGCAGGAGCCGAGCCGCCGGCCGCGGATCGCGACCCGTCGCTCGGGTCGCCCGTTCATGTGCTTGAACGCGTTGTCCAGCAGGTTCGCGAGCGCCTGCCCCAGGAGCACGCGATCGCACGCCACCTGCGCCGCCTCGGCCGAGGCGACGAACGAGCACTCCGCGGCGGCGGCCCGGTCGCCGAACGCCAGGCGCGCCTCCTCGACTACGCCGGCGACGTCCGCGACCGCGCCGGGGGTGGCGGCGGCTCCCGAGCGCGAGAACGCCAGCAACGAGTCGATCAGCTCGGTGGCGCGCTGCGACGTGCGACGCAGGCGCTGCGCCGTCCGATCGAGCGCCTCGCGCGTGACCTCGCGGTGGCCGAGGAGGTGGCCCGCGAGGTCGACCGGCGCCAGCACGTTCCGCAGGTCGTGGGCGACCCGCCCCGCGAACTGATCGAGCTCGCGGTTCGCGGCCTCGACCCGGGCGAGGTACGCCTCGCTGGCGCGGCGCTGCGCCGCCAGGAGGCGTGAAGCCGCCACCCCGATCCCCGCCAGCGCGACCGCGAACCCCAACCCGAGCGCGAGCTCGAGCTTCATCACCCCGGCGAGCCGGGCCTTCGCCGCGTGCTGCAGCGCCTCGCTCCGCGCGTCGTTCTGCGCGCTCAGCTCACCCAGCGCGCGATGCACCGCGATCGACTGGGCCGCGGCCTCGTCGAGCACGTCCTCGGCCGTGGCGAGGTCACCCGCCTCGAGCGCCAGGAACGCCTCGTTGAGCGAGTCACGCAGCTGGTCGAGCTCGGGCAAGAACCTCAGCCACCCCTCCTCGAGCGCCCCGACGCTGAGCCGCGCCAGCTCCGTGCAGGCGCCGTCCATGCGCGCGTCGATCGTGTCGACCAGCTCGCGCGTCTGCTGGGCCTGCGCCCGCTCGACCGGGAAGCCCACTCCGGCCTCGGTCAGGGCCTCGAGGGCGATCGTCCGCTGGCGCGAGACGCCGATCCGCACCCGGGCGATCAAAGAGTTGGTGCGATTCCCGACCTCGAACACCTCGCCCACCTCGCGCTGCGCGCGCGCGAGCTCCACGACCACGACCAGGCGGAGCACCAGCGCCAGCACGATCGCGAGGCCGAACGCCCAGCCGAGCACCGAGGCGCGCGCCAGCCGCGGGGCCTGCACGCTCGCTCGCTCGGGCTCCAGGGTGGCGCTCTCGTGCGGGGTCGTCTCCATGCCCGTGACCTCCCTCCCTCCGTCGGCCACGGCTGCCGCGTCGCGCGGCGCTCGTCAGGCGAAATTCTCGACGCACCCTGCAGCGGCGGAAGCCAGCGGACCGGCGCGGCGGGCGGGTCAGGAGTGGCGCGCGCGCCTGCAGCCCGGACAGGTCGAGGTCGACCTGCACCGAGCCGCCGCGGGAGGCGCGCGTCGCGCGCCTACTGCGATTCGTGCACCAACGGCTGCAGCGCGACGAGCAGGCGCCGACCGTCGGTGTAGGCGTAGCAGAGCGCCCAGGCCGTGCCGTACCTGGCCGGGTCGAGCCACCACGACGCGGCGTAGTGCTCGGGCCCCTGCGCGCTCGGCGCCGCGCGCGCGGGGCGCGCGCGCAGCTCGGCAGCCAGCTCCGGCGCGAGCAGCTCGTCGGCGAGCGCGGCGAGCGCGTCGGCGTCCGCGGGGCCGCGCCTCGCCGCGACCCGGGCCGAGGCCGCGAAGGCGCGCACCGGCGCGCAGGGCGCCCACGAGGCCCAGCCGGACCAGGCCCGCTGCGGCAGGTCCTCTCCGGGGTCGGGCCGGCGGGCGCGGAGGCGGTAGTAGAGCGCGCCGTCCTGCGTACGGCGGAGCTGGCGGCGGAGCGGGCCGCCGCGCAGCGCGGGGTGGAGCAGCCCGAGCGCGTCCTCGAGCGCGGCGAGCGCGTCCGGGTCGGGCTGCGCGTCGAGGTCGCCGCCCTCCGCCGGCGGCGGCGGCAGCTCGGCGAAGGCCCCGGCCTCCGGCCACTCGCCCGCCCGCACGAGCAGCGGGCTGAGCCCCGCGTGGAGTCGGCTCGGGATCACGTTCGCCACGGCTCGCCTCGCTCAGCGCGTGCTGCAGCATCCCACGTCTGGCGTTGGTAGTCGCCGGGCGCCATCCGCTCGGCGAGGCCTCCACGAACGAGGGGTGTCGCCGACGAGGCCACCTCCATGGGCCGAGAGATCGACCGCCAAGGAAGAGCTGTCGCCGACGGGGCACCCCCCCTGGCCCGAGAGATCGAGCGCCAAGAGCGCCAAGGAAGAGGAGAGGAGAGGCAGGAAGGCAGGAAGGGGGGACGACCTCTGCTGAAGAGAAGAAGAGAGACAGGAAAGCAGGAAAAACAGGAAAGCAGGA
>CAZMSZ010000131.1:0-1363 GCA_964569055.1 uncultured Planctomycetota bacterium
CCGCGCCGAGCGCGCCGCCTCGGCCGCGCGGCGCTGCGCGTCGCCGCGGGCGCGCTCCTGGCGCTGGTGATCGGCCTCGCGGTCTGGCTCACGACCGCCTACGGCGGCCGGCTGGACGTGGCCGCCGACGGGCCGACCCCGCGCGGGGTGGTCGCCTGGACGATCACGACCGCCAAGCGCGCGCGGATCCGCCGCGAGGGAGGCGCGCTGCGCGTCCCGCGGGAGGACGCCCTGCGCGACCCGGCCCTGCTCGAGCTCGGGATCCTCCACTACCGGGCCCGCTGCGAGGGCTGCCACGGCGGCCCCGGCGTAGCGCCCCACCCGCTGGCGCGTCGTCTGTCGCCGCCTGCGCCGCCGCTGTGGGAGCGCGCCCCGCTGACGCAGCGGCACGCCGGGCGGCTGCGCTGGGTGATCGAGCACGGCGTCGGCTGGAGCGCCATGCCCGCCTACGGCGACGTGCTGTCCGATCGCGCGCAGTGGGCCCTGGTCGCCTTCCTGCGGCGGCTGCGCGGCATGGACCCGGCGACCTACCAGGCCTGGGCCGAGCGCGCCGAGGCGCGCGCCCACCCCGAGGCCGTGCCCCTCGAGCCGCTGCCCGACGACGCGCCGCAGAGCGGTCGGACCTGTCCGGACCTGTTCGGACCGGGCGGGCCGCCCAGGGGGTATGGACCGCCGTAGGAGGGAGGAGGAGGAAGGCCAGAAGCAAGGAAACGTCAACGGGAAGAGGGGAAGCGAAATACGAAACATCAACAGATAGTTAAATATCAGAACCACAGAACGGTGTCGCTCACGGCGACACGCGGCCTACCGCCGACGGCGCCCGACCTTGGTCGGGCACGGCAGGCAACCTCGCTCGGGCCGAGGGGTGGCCGTACGAGCGACAGCCATTTCTCATTTCCAGTTTCTAATTCCCTGTTGATATTTCATATTTCCATGTGGCCTTCCATGTGGACGTTTCCCGTCTCATTTCGCCCGACCTGTGTGAAACCCGATACGCCCCAGCCGCTCTACGTCCTCCGCGCCTCGATCGCCTCGGCCGCCGGCCGCTCGAGCAAGCAGTAGCGCTCGTCGGGGGTGTTCGGGTCGCGGGCGCGGACCTCGCGCAGCTCGAGGAGCTCGGCGCGGACCACCTCGCGCCGCAGGCCGCGCAGGTCGTTGGCGGCGATGCCCGGGAGCTGGGTCGCGCGCTGCTTGATCAGGCGGACGATCTCGTCCACGTGGAGGCACGAGGCCTCCGTCCGCCCGGCCGGCACGTCGGCCCACAGGAAGGCCTGGCGGATCAGGCGGCGCAGCAGCTCGCGGTCATGGAAGGGAGGGGGCTCGATCATGAGGGGTCCTCCGTCGGCAGTCGCCGGACACCGAA
>CAZMSZ010000131.1:1463-5438 GCA_964569055.1 uncultured Planctomycetota bacterium
TCCCCGCAGGAGGAGCGTGTCATGGCCGTCGTCCAGAAGCAGCTCGAGCTGCGCAGCGTCGCGTTCGCGCACGGCGCGCCGATCCCCCGCCGCCACGCGGCGCGCGGCGAGGGCGAGAACGTCTCGCCGCCGGTCGCGTGGAGCTACGTCCCGGCGGGAACCCGCGAGCTGGTGCTCCTGTGCGAGGACCCCGACGCCCCGCGCGACACCCCGTTCGCCCACTGGGTGGTCTACGCGATCCCGCCCACGCTGACCGAGCTCCCCGAGGGCTTCTCGGGCCGGCGCTACCCGAGGGGGGCGCTCGAGGCCATGGCTGTCGAAGGACGCAATGACTTCGGCGAGATCGGCTGGGGCGGCCCGCTCCCGCCGCGCGGCCACGGCGTGCACCGCTACGTGTTCTCGCTGCTCGCGCTCGACGCGCCGCTCGGGCTGCAGGAGCGCGGCGCCACGCGCGACGAGCTGCTGCGCGCCGTGCGCGGCCACGTGCTCGACCAGGGGGAGTTGATCGGCACCTACGAGCGCTCGTAGCCCCCGGCGCCGTGCTCGCTCGCTCAGGCCTGGGAGCTCACAGCCCTTCGGCCAGGAGCGCCGGGAGCGCCGCCGCCAGCCGCTCGTACTCGGCGCGCTCGTTGTAGGCCTGGGCCGAGATCCGCAGCACGCGCGCCGGCGCGGCCGGGAACGCGAACACCGGGACCTCGATCGCGTGGCGCTCGAGCAAGGCCGCCTGGAGCGGGTCGCGCCCGAGCGGCGGAGCCGCGGCCGGGTCCGCGCCCCGCGCGGGCGGGAGCGGCACCGCCGCCAGCGCGCCGATCATGCTCTCGGGCGCTGGAGGCGGCACGTGGAGCGCGTCGCACAGCAGGCGGCGCGCCTCGAGCGCGAGCGCGCGGTCGTGAGCGCGCAGGGCGTCCCACCCGCCCGGGAGGAGCGCGCCGAGCGCCTCGATCGCCGTGGGGACGCACAGGAACGGGGTGGGATCGGCGGTGCCGGTCCAGTCGAACTCGAGGCGGAAGCGCGAGCGGTCCTGCCGCGGCGAGTTGGCGCCGTGGCTGATCGCGAGCGGACGCAGCTCGCCTTGCCGGTCGCGCCGCACGTGCAGGAAGGCCGCCCCCTTGGGGGCGCACAGCCACTTGTGGCAGTTGCCCGTGGTGTAGGCCGCGCCGAGCCGGTCGAGGTCGAGCGGGACCATGCCGGGGCCGTGGGCCGCGTCGACCAGGGTCTCGACGCCGCGCTCGCGCAGGGCCGCGACCAGGGCCTCGATCGGGAACACCAGCCCGGTGGGGCTGGTGACGTGGTCGAGCACGGCCAGGCGGGTCCGCGGCCCGACGTGGGCCAGCACGGCCTCGAGCACGCGCTCGGGACCATCGATCGGGAAGGGGACCTCCGCGATCACGACCCGCGCGTCCGCCCGCCCCGCGGCGAACTCCATGGTGGTCCGCGCCGCGTTGTAGACGTGGCTGGTGGTGAGCAGCTCGTCGCCGGGCTCGAGGGGCAGCGCGCGCAGGACCGTGTTGAACCCGCTGGTGGCGTTGGGCACGAACGCGAGGTCGTCGGGGTCGGCCCCCACGAAGGCCGCGAGCGCGGCCCGGGCTGCGTCGAGGCGGGGCTCGAGCTCGCGCGCCAAGAAGCGCACCGGCTGACGCTCGAGCTCGGCGCGCAGCCGCGCCTGCTCGTCCTGCACCACGCGCGGGCAGGCGCCGAACGAGCCGTGGTTGAGGAACGCCAGCCCCGGCTCGAGGGTCCAGCGCGCGCGCAGCGCGGCGCTCGCGGGCGGCTCGTCGCTCATCGCCTGGGCGTGGCCTCGCCCGTCGGGCGCTGGGCGCGGCGCTCCTCGTCGCGCGAGGTGCGCGCCCGCGCGCTCGTGGCGTCGTCCTCGCCGTCGCCGTTGAGCGGGGGCGCGGGGCTGGCCTCGGCGAAGATCGCCAGCAGGTCCTCGCGCTCGAGCGTCTCCTTCTCCTCGAGCGCCGCGACCAGCCGGTCCATGGTGGGCGCGTAGTCGAGGAGCAGGTTGCGCGCGGTGTCCTGCGCCTCGCGCATCAGGCGCGCCACGGCCTGGTCGACCTGGTGCGCGGTCTCCTCGCTGAACCGCCGCGGCTGGGCGATCTCCTTGCCCAGGAAGGGGTGGGCCTCCGACTGCCTCAGGTCGATCGGGCCGACCTCGGGGTCCATGCCCCAGCCCGCCACCATGCGCCGGGCCAGCTCGGTGGCGCGGTGAATGTCGTCCTCCGCCCCCGTGCTGACCTGGCCGGTCAGCTCCTCCTCGGCGGTCCGCCCGCCCAGGAGCGTGGCCAGCCGGCCGCGCAGGTAGGTCTCGGTGTAGTTGCGCCGCTCGGTCTCGGGGAGCTGGAGCGTGGCGCCGAGCGCGCGGCCGCGCGGGACGATCGTCACCTTGTCGACCGGGTCGCCCTCGGGCTGGAACCAGCCGACCAGGGTGTGGCCGGCCTCGTGCACCGCGAGCCGCCGCTTCTCCTCGGCGAGCATCGCGATCGGGCGCTCGGTCCCGAACGTGATCCGCTCGCGCGCCCGGTCGAAGTCGCGCTGCTCGATCACCTCGCGCCGCGCGCGCACCGCCTCGAGGGCGGCCTCGTTGACCAGGTTCTTGAGGTCGGCCCCCGAGAACCCGATCGTGGCGCGCGCCACGCGCGGCAGGTCGACCGCGTCGTCGAGCTTCACCTTCTTCACGTGGACGCGCAGGATCGCCTGGCGCGCCGGCAGGTCGGGCAGGTCGAGGGTCACCTTGCGGTCGAACCGGCCGGGCCGGAGCAGGGCGGGGTCGAGCACGTCGGGGCGGTTGGTGGCGGCCAGCACCACCAGCGCGTCGGCCTGCTCGAAGCCGTCCATCTCCGAGAGGATCTGGTTGAGCGTCTGCTCGCGCTCGTCGTGGCCGCCGCCCAGCCCCGTGCCGCGCGTGCGGCCGATCGAGTCGATCTCGTCGATGAACACGATCGCGGGGGCGTTCTTCTTGGCCTCCTGGAACAGCGAGCGCACGCGCGCGGCGCCGACGCCCACGAACATCTCGATGAACTCCGACGCGCTGATCGAATAGAACGGGACCCCGGCCTCGCCGGCGACCGCGCGCGCGAGCAGGGTCTTGCCGGTGCCGGGCGGGCCGTCGAGCAGGACCCCGCGCGGGATCCGCGCGCCGATCCGCGTGAAGCGCTCGGGGTCCTTGAGGAAGTCGACGATCTCGCTCACCTCGCCCTTGGCCTGCTCGCAGCCGGCCACGTCGGCGAAGGTCACGTCGGGGCGCTCGCCCTTGGTGTAGGCGCGCACGTGGCCCTTCACGTAGCGCTGGAACATGCGGTCGACGCCGGCCCCCTCCATGGACGAGGCGCGCGCACGCATCCAGGCCAGGAAGCCGAGCAGCACGAGCCAGGGCGCGAGCAGCCACAGGATCGGCGTCCAGAGCGAGGCCTCCTCCTCGGCGTCGATCACCACGCCCTTCTGCTCGAGCGTGCCGAGCAGGTCGGGGCGCGCCTCGAGCGGGGGCAGCCGCCCCGAGAAGCGGTCGGAGGTGACCTCGCGCCCGTCGATCTCGAGCGTGCGCGGCTTGGTGAGCACCACGTCGAACGCGCGCCCACGGAAGCGGACCTCGCGCGCGGCGCCCTCCTCGATCAGGGCCTCGAGGCGCGAGTAGGGGAGCTGCGGCGGCGCCTGCACCAGCTGTCCGACCAGGGCGAACCCGGCGATCACCAGGAGCAGGATCAACAGCCAGCGACGCGAGAACAGGCCCATGCCCTCGGGCTCGCTCGGCGGCGGCGTGGGCGGGCGCTGCTGCGGCGGCGTGGGCGGCGGCGGCGGCTCGGGCGGCGGACTGGGATGGAGGCTCATTGCACCGCCTTCTTTTCAAATTCGAGACCACCGCCGCGGGCTACGCAAGCCTCGGGCGGGGCGACCCCGGCGGGCAGAGGTGTCCCACCGCCCGGACGGGTTCTCCGGAGTGCGAACGAGCGGGGCCGTGCGCGCCTCCCGCCCGGC
>CAZMSZ010000131.1:5538-18198 GCA_964569055.1 uncultured Planctomycetota bacterium
GGCTGCCGCCACTGCCCCTACCCGCCCGAGGCCCAGCGCGCCGCGGGCCGCCCTGCGGGCGCGCCCGCCTGGCCGGAGGAGGGCTGAGCCGTCGTCAAGCGGCGCGGCGGGCGAGCTGGCCGAGGAACGCCTCGAGCCGCGCCCAGGAGACGGCCGAGCGCGGGCCGCCGCGCTCTCCCCGCTTGGCCTTGGCGAGGAACGCCTTGGGCAGCCCGGCCTGCCGCTCCAGCTCGCGCTCGGAGCCGTCCCAGCGCGCCGCGACCAGCGTGAGCAGGCGGGCGTGCTCGGGCTCGGCGGCGCGAGCGGTGGGCTCGAGGCGCACCAGCGGCGGCTCGGTCCGCGCCGGCTCGGGCGCGGCGGGCTCGGGCTCGAGCGCGCCCGCCGGAGGTTGCGCGGCCCGCAGCGCCTCCTCGACCGTGGCCACCCGGCGGGCCAGCGCCTCGTAGGCACCGCGCAGCCGGCGCGGGTCGATCGCCGGGGTGCGCCCCTCGTCGACCCACACCCAGGTGCGCCCCACGCCGTCGCGGTAGC
This sequence comes from uncultured Planctomycetota bacterium, assembly GCA_964569055.1. Classification (GTDB taxonomy): domain Bacteria; phylum Planctomycetota; class J058; order J058; family J058; genus JAWLGW01. The sequence goes on from CAZMSZ010000131.1 coordinate 6,070, forward strand.
CGTCGACCACGCCGGCCGCCAGCAACTCCTCCCAGACGGGGCGGCTCGGCCCGCGCCGGGCGGCGTCCTCCAGGGTGTACCAGCTCATGCCCGCTCCCCCGGCTCCTCTTCGGCCGCGCGGCAGGGCGAGCTTGAGGGCGGCTACTGCGGCTTGGCCTCCAGGATCTCGATGTCGTAGCCGCTCGGGTCCTTCACGAAGATGTACTTCGAGCTCAGCTCGGGGCGCGAGCGCCGATACCACCAGCCGCGCCGCTCGACCTCGGCCACCACGGCCTCGAGGTCGTCGACGTGGAACGCGAGGTGCCCGAACTGATCGCCCAGCGTGTAGTCGCGTCCGTCCTTGTTGTAGGTGAGCTCGAGCTGATACCGCCCCGCCTCGTCGGTCAGGAACACCAGCACGGCCTCCTCGCCGATCGGCCGCTCGCGCAGCTTCTTCAGCCCGAGGAAGCCGCAGTAGAACTCGAGGGTCCGGTCGAGGTCCTTGACGCGCAGCATGGTGTGGGCGAGGCGCATGGCTCCTCCTCTCTCTCAACCAGGGGTCATCGAACGAGCACGGTCCGTGCCCGTGCCCGCGCGCGTGCCCCTACCCGTGGCCCCGGGATCGCCGTAGTGCCTCTTCCGCACACGCGCACGGGCGCGGGCCGCGTGGACGGGCAGGGGCACGGGCGCGGGCACGAGGCGCCTTCACCGCGACCGAGGCGTCGACGGGTCAGGCGGTGATCTCCGCGGGGCGCGCGGCCACGCGCGCCAGCAGGCTCAGGGAGCGGCGACGCTCGGCCGCGATCCCGGCCAGCGCGCCGCCCATCATGGCCCCCACCACGCCCACCGTGCCGACCTCGCTCCCGGCGAAGTACAGCCCCTTGACGGGCGCGCGCGGACGCAACCAGCTACAGCGGAAGCGCTCGGGCGTGGGCTCGAGCCCGTAGATCGAGCCGGCCACGGGGCGGCAGAAGTGGTCGGTCGAGACCGGGGTCGAGAGCTCGACGTAGTCGAGCATGGGGCGCAGCGCGGGCATGTGACGCAGGAACTGCTCGAGGAGGTGCTCCTGCAGCGCGGCCTTGAACGCCTCGTACTCCTCGCCGCGCCGCTTCCAGCGGGTGCCGAGCCAGGGGCGGAACACCTCCCACGGGACGAACGTCACGACCTCGCCCGTGTGGCGCACCTCGGGGCCCGGGTCGTGCTCGGGGTCCTTGAGCGAGGGGAAGCTGGCGTAGAGCACGGGCGCGTCGGGGAGGGGCCGGCGGTCGGGGTGGACGTCCCAGGCCTCGGCCTCGAGGTCCCAGCTCTCGTAGAACCACTCGTTGGCGGCGCTGGCGCCCGCCTGGGTGATGTCCCCCTTGAAGCCGAGGTACAGGCACACGTGCGCCGGCGCCGGCGGGAGCGCCTGCACCTCGCGCGCCCAGCGCGCGTCCTGGGCCTCCGGCGGGAGCAGGCGCTGCACGGTGGCGAGCACGCCCGCCGCGCTGATCACCTTGCGGGCGCGCAGCAGCTCGCCGTCCTTCATGCGCACGCCCACGGCGCGCCCGCGCTCGAGCACGACCTCCTGCACGTCGGCGTAGATCCGGGTCCAGCCGCCGGCCTCGGCCACGGTCCGCAGGAGCTGGCGCGCGATCTCGCCCGAGCCGCCCACGGGGTAGTAGGCGCCGTACTTGTAGTGCTTGGCGACCAGCGCCTGGATCGCGAACGAGGAGCGGCTCGGCGGCGAGCCGTAGTAGGCCCACTGCGCCGCGAGCACGGCGCGCAGGCGGGGGTCGTCGGTGAGGCCCGCCAGCACCTCGCCGGTGCGCTGGAGCAGGGCGCGCCGCGCGCTGCGCGCCACGAACGGGTCGAGGAGCCGGCCCAGCCCCGGCGGGATCAGCCGGCACAGGTAGTAGGAGCGCATGCTGCTCGAGACGTGCCGCACCTGCTCCAAGTAGGCGTCGATCGCCGCGGCGCCGTCGGGGAAGGCGGCGAGCAGGTTCTCGCGGAACCGCTCGGGCTTGTCGGGGAACTCGATCTCGAGCCCGCCCGGCCAGTGGAAGTGCTCGTAGGCCGCGCCCAGCGAGGCCCAGCGCAGCCGCCCGTCGGTGAGGTCGTGCAGCAGCCGCCCCGGCAGGCTGTGGCGGGTCACCTCGCCGACCGCGTGCACGCCGACGTCCCAGGTATAGCCCTTGCGCTTGAAGGCGTGGGTGAAGCCGCCCGGCACGTAGTGCTGCTCGAGCACGAGCACGCGCCGCCCCAGCTTGGCGAGGAGCGCGGCCGCGGTCATGCCGCCCATGCCCGAGCCGACCACGATCGCGTCCCACACCTCGCGCTCGGGGCCGCCCCGCTTGCTCCAGTAGGTCTCGCGCCCCAGGGCGGCGCGCTCGGTCGGCTCGGTCGCGGTGGCGGTCATGGGGGCTCCTCGGGGCGGGTCGCAGCAGGCGCGAGCGGCCGCGCGGCCCAAGGATACGGGCCCGGGGCCGGGCGCGGGTGCGAATCTCGGAGCGCGCCGCGCAGCGTGCGGAGCGCGCTCAGCGCGCGGCGCGGCGGTCGGAGCCGTCCCTCAGCGCCCAGGCGATCAACGCCGCGCGCGCCTCGCGCCCGGCGGCGCCCAGGCCGCCGCCGCGCTCGAGCGCCACGGTGTCGGCCTCCATGATCGCGCGGCGGACGCAGGCCAGCGCGCGCTCGGGCTGCAGCGCGCCGGCCGCCAGCGCGGTGAGCGCGAAGGCGGTCACCGCGAACACGGCGGCGTCGTCGAGCGCGCCGTCGAGCACGTCGTTCTCCGCCTCGCTGGCGGCCTCGCCCGCCAGGCGGGCGCGGACGCGCCACGCCTCCTCGGGCTGCGCCAGCCAGGCCTCGGCCGCCTCCAGCGCCGCGCGGGCGCGGCGCTCGCCCGGGAAGGCCTCCTGCTCGAACCAGTCCAGCAGCGGGCGCGCGGCGTGCACGGCCGCGCGCACCAGCGGCTCCTTGCCGAAGGTCGCCAGCCGGTCGAGCCAGTCCTCGTCGTCGCTCGCGGCGAACGCATCGGCCTCGTCGGGCGGCTGCCGCAGGTCGTCCCGCTCGGCGGGCGGGAGCGGCGGCTCGCTCAACGCCGCCCGCGCGGCCGGGTCGCCCAGGGCGGCCGCCAGGCGCACCCGCACCAGCGCGAGCTCGCCCTGGCGCACACGCTCGAGCAGGAGGCGGGCGCCCGCCGCGGGGTCGCCCGCGCCCGAGAGCCGCTCCAGTCGCCTGAGCCGCGCGTCGGCCATGCGTCCAGTGTACGCGCGTGTCGGCCGAGTAAGGTGGACCCGACCGGAGGGGATCATGGAGCGCCGGTTGCGCGTCCAGTTCGTGCACGGGCTCGAGAGCAGCCCGCAGGGGGTCAAGGCCCGCTACTTCGCGCAGCGGTTCGAGGCCGTGACCCCGGCCATGGACACCGGCGACTGGCTCGGCTGCCTGGCGCTGCAGGAGGCGGAGCTGGCGCGCTCTTCGCCCGACGTGCTGGTCGGCTCCTCGTTCGGCGGGGCGGTGGTGGTCGAGCTCATGCGCCGCGGCGTATGGCGCGGGGCGACGCTCCTCCTGGCGCAGGCGGCCCGCAAGCTCGCCCCCACGGCCGCCCTCCCGCCCGCCAGCAGCGCGCTCCTGGTCCACGGGACCCGCGACGCGGTGGTCGACCCGGCCCACAGCCGCGCGCTGGCGGCCACCGGCGACCCGGCGCGGGTGCGCCTGGTCGAGGTCGACGACGACCACCGCCTGAGCGCGACCAGCGCCGGCGAGCGCCTGGCGGAGCTGGTCCGCGAGGCCTACCGGCTCGCTCAGTAGTCTTCGAGGCCGCCCGGCGCGCCGAGGTCCTCGATCAAGCAGCGCAGCTCGGCGTCGGCCAGGAGCAGCAGGTCGTCGTCCGAGAGGCCGTCGTCGCAGTGCTCGTCCACGCTCCACCTCCGCGTTGGGGGTGGCGGGCGCCGTGCAAGCAGGATGCCGCGATGCAACCGCAGCCCGGGCGGGGGCGATGCGTGCCGGTGCGCATCACGGTTGGTTCGGGGCGAGCGGGGGTGATGCGGAGCTGAAAGGAGGGCGCTGCGGGACCCCGGCGGCCCCTCTCCGATCGGCTGGAGGCAGACGAGACGAGGTAGTCCAGCGAGGAAATATGGAATATCAACAGGAAATGAGGAATTAGGAATGCCAGAACGGATGTCGCCGAGCGGGCCTCGCCGAGCGAGAGCAATTCCGAATTTCTCATTGTCCATTCCATGTTTATATTTTCGTATTTCCCTCCGAGCTCCCCCCTCACGCCTTCCCCCGCGCCCGCCCCAGCACCGTCGCCAGCACGCCCGCGATGTTCCAGGCGTCGTCCACCCCACGGTGGTGCGTCCCCTCGAACGCGCGGTCGAGGTGGTACAGCGCGCCCGGGAGGCCGACCTCGTGGCGGAGCCCGAGCGCGAGCGCGAGCAGGCTCTTGACGTTGAGGTGGGTCGGGCCGAACGGGTAGGGCACCCCCTGCTCGGCGCAGTCGCGCTCGAGCTGGCGGCGGTCGTAGTCGCCGTAGCTGGCCCAGGGGCGCTCCCGGCTGGCGTACTCCTTCCGCAGCGCGTCGCACACCTCCGCCAGCGAGGGGGCGCCTGCGAGGTCCTCGGGGCGGATCGTGGTGAGCTCGGTGCAGAACGAGCTGACCTCCGAGCAGGTCGGGCGCACGAAGAACGAGCGCCGGTCGCGGCGCTCGAGGGTGGCGAGGTCGAGCAGGCACAGCCCGACCTCGATCACCTCGTTGCGCTGGCCGGGCGGGGGGGCGCCCTCCCAGCAGGTCGCCTCGAGGTCGATCACCAGCACCGCGTCGAGCCGCTTCGCCACGTCGCGCTCCTCCGGATCCAGGCGGCGGGTAGGATCGCCGCGAGGTCTCCACATGATCGACGTCACCTACGCCGAGGTCGAGCCGCTCCTCGCCGGCGCCGTCCAGGAGGGCGAGGTCCTCCGCTGCACCTTCCGCTGCCCCGTCTCGGGCGAGGAGGTCGAGGGGCGCGCGCCGCTCGTCCGCGGGCGCACGCTGGAGGACGTGAGCGCGGGGGAGCCCCGCAGCCTGTTCGACGCGGTGCGCGGGGCGGTGCGCGCGGTGTTCCACAGCGAGCTCGCCGGGCCCGGCGCCGGGACCGGCGGGCAGGACGCGCCCGAGTTCAGCGAGCGCGAGCGCAAGGCGGCCGTGCTGGTGGCGTTCGACGGGGTCTCCTCGCGGTTCGTCTACGACGCCACGGCCGGCCGCTGGCTGGGCGCGAACGCCGCCAACGAGCTCCTGTCCGACTTCGCGCGGCAGCTCGCGCTGGCCCCGGTGCGGCGGCCCCACGACCGCGCGCTGGCGGCGCGGCTGCTGGCGGAGGTGGCCCGGGCCGACGGGCGGGTCACCCCCGACGAGTGGCGCTACCTCGGCGAGCTCGCCCCGGGCGAGCAGCGCTCGGTCGACAGCTCCATGGAGCTGCCGCCCCTGAGCGACGAGGAGCTCGGGAGCGCGTCGGGCGGCGCGGCGCGCGACACCATGCTGCTCCTGGCCTGGACCCTGGCGCTCGCCGACGACGAGGTCGCCGCCGACGAGACGGGCCCGATCCTGCGCTACGCGCGCGGGCTGCGGATCCCCCAGGAGCGCGCCCTCGAGCTGCGCCGCTTCGCCGCCGAGCACCTGGTCGAGGAGGGGCTGCGCCGGGCCTACCGCGGCCGCCGCGTGCACGCCGACCGCCGCGAGGAGGCCCGCGCCCTGGGCGCGCGGCTCGGGGTCGAGCCGGCGCGGCTGGACGCGGTCGAGGCGCGGCTGCAGGCGCGCCTGGGGATCGCGGCGGCGTAGCGCGGCGATCAGGCCCGCCGCAGGTACTCCGGCCCGAGGCGATCGACCAGCCAGAAGCGCGCGTTCGCCTCGTAGAACACCACGCCCGCGTCGTGAGCCCGGCCGGCGGCGACCTCGAGCAGGACGGGGCGGCCGCGGCGGCCGCCGACGCGCAGGGCGAGGGCGGGGTCGGTCGTGAGGTGCACGTACTGCCGGCTCATGGGGGCGAGCCCCTCGCGCAGGACGGTTTCGAGCGCGCCGGCGTGGGTGCCGTGCCACAGGGTCGGAGGCGGCGGCGCCGGGCGCTGCGCGATCCGCGCCGCGAGCGAGTGGCCGTAGTTGGCGCGGATCCAGCCCTCGCGCAGGGTGAACCGCTGCTTGTCGGGCTCGACCGTGGCGACCACGGCCTCCACGTCGGCGGCGGTGAGGTCGGGGGCGCGGGCCCGCAGGGCGGCGAGCACGTCCTCGAGCGGCGCGAACCCCTCGGGGTCGAGCTCGAGGCCGAAGTCCTCGGGGCGGTGGCGGAGGGCGAGCGAGAGCGCCTTGCTCAGGCGGATCAGGCGGCGGTCGGTCATGGGCGCGGAGAACGGACGAAGCGCGGCTCCCTTTCGAGCGGGGTGCAACTGAGGTCAGTCCACTGCAATCGAGGCGAGCCCCCTCAGGGTACGCCGCGACGAAACGCCGCACCCCTCGCGCCGCAGGCTCGCGCACTCGCTGGAGTTGGGTAGCCTGGTCGGCCGGTGATCGCCCTCCTCCCGCGCGCCGCCGTGACCCCTGCCCCGGTCCCCTCCGACCCGGAGGTGGCCCTGCCGTGGCTGATCCGCCTGCGCTGGATGGCCATGGCCGGGCAGACGCTGACGGTGCTCGTGGCCACGTTCCTGTTCGAGGCGCGCCTGCCGGCGCTGGCGCTCGCGGCCACGATCGCGGCCACGCTCGCGACCAACGTGGCGCTCCTGCTCTGGACGCACCTCGGCCGACCCGTCAGCCCCTGGCTGGTCCCGAGTGTGCTCACCCTCGACACGCTGCTGCTGACCCTGCTGCTCGGCCTGAGCGGCGGGCCGCGCAACCCGTTCACCTCGCTGTACGTGGTCCACGTGGCGCTCGCGGCGGTGGCGCTGCGCGCGCGCTGGGCCTGGTGGATGGTCGGGATCTCGGCGCTGTGCTACGCGCTCTTGTTCCGGCTGCACCTCCCGCTCGAGTTCGCGCAGGACGGCTTCGTCGAGCCGCTGCACATCTCGGGGATCGCCGCCTCGGTGATCCTGGTGGCGGGCGTGACCGCGACGTACACCGCCGGCGTGGCCGGCGCCCTGCGCGCGCGCGAGGGCGAGCTGCGCGACGCGCAGGCGCGCATGGCGCGCAACGAGCGCCTCGCCTCGCTGGCGGCGCTCGCGGCGGGCACCGCCCACGAGCTCGGCACGCCGCTCGGCACGATCGCGGTGGCCGCCAAGGAGCTCGAGCGCGCGGCGAGCCGCCTCGAGGGCGGCGAGCGGGTGCTCGAGGACGCCGAGCTGATCCGCGCGCAGGTCGACCGCTGCCGGCGGATCCTCGACCGACTCTCGGCCCTCGACGCCGAGGGGCACGCCCCCAGCCGCGAGCCGCTCAGCCTCGAGGCGCTCGTGGACCGGGTCCAGGACGATCAGCCGAGCGAGCGGGCGGCCCGCCTGGCCCTCGACCTCGCGGGCTGCGAGGGCGGCGCGTACGTCCACCCCGACGCCGCGCTCGCGCTCGCGCCGCTGGTCCAGAACGCGTTCGACGCGCTCGGCCCGACCGGCGAGGTCAGCTTCCGCGCGCGGCTGGCGCAGCAGGGCGCGGGCCCGGGCGTGTGGCGGTTCGAGGTGATCGACGCCGGCCCGGGCATGGCGCCCGAGGTGGCCCGCCGCGCGAGCGAGCCGTTCTTCACCACCAAGGAGCACGGCCGCGGCATGGGGCTCGGCCTCTACCTGGCGCGGTTGATCGCGGAGCGGCACGGGGGCGCGCTCGAGCTCTCGTCGCGCCCGGGCGAGGGGACCACCGCCGCGCTGACGCTCCCGGCGATCCCCGCGGGCGGCGCGACGCGACGGTCACCCGCTCGCTCCAGCTCCGGCGCGGAGGGCGCATGAGCAAGACGATCCTGGTGGTGGACGACGACGCGGCCTTCCGCGACCGCCTGGTGCGGGCCTTCGTGGACCGCGGCCTGGTGGCGCGCGCCGCCCACGACCACGCCAGCGCGCTGGCGGTGGCCGAGGAGCTCCAGCCCGACCGGGCCGTGGTCGACCTGCGCATGCCCGACAAGTCGGGCCTGGAGGTGGTGGCCGACCTCCTCCGCCTGCGCCCCGGCCTGCAGGTGATCGTGCTCACCGGCTACGGGAGCATCGCCACCGCGACCGAGGCGATCCGCCTGGGCGCGCGCGACTACCTCACCAAGCCGGCCGACGCCGACCAGCTCCTGGCCGCCTTCGCCCGCGCCGAGGAGCCCGACGGCCCGCCGCCGGCCCCGCCCTCGGAGGCCCCCTCCCTCGAGCGCGTGGAGTGGGAGCACATCCAGCGCGTCCTGGCCGACACCCAGGGCAACGTCTCGCAGGCCGCGCGGATCCTCGGGATCCACCGCCGCTCGCTCCAGCGCAAGCTCGCCCGCCGCCCGCCGCCGAAGTAGCTGGGCGGCGGCCCGGTCGATTGACCGGGTGGAGGTCGCCCCTACGCTCGAAGGGAGGGGAGGAGGCCACCATGCGCGTCCTGATCGTCCTCACCTCGCACGACCGCCTCGGCGACACCGGCGAGAAGACCGGGTTCTGGCTGGAGGAGCTCGCCGCGCCTTACTACGTGTTCGAGGAGGCCGGCGCCGAGATCACCCTGGCCTCGCCGCGCGGCGGTCAGCCGCCCCTCGATCCCAAGAGCGAGGAGCCCGAGAACCAGACCGACAGCACCCGTCGGTTCCGCACCGACCCCGAGGCGACCCGGCGCCTCGCGAGCACCAGGACGCTGGTCGAGCTGAGCGCCTCGGACTACGACGCCGTGTTCTATCCCGGCGGACACGGGCCCCTGTGGGACCTGGCCCGCGACTCGACCTCGATCGCGCTCCTCGAGGCGTTCGCTCAGCAGGGCAAGCCGATCGCCGCGGTGTGCCACGCCCCGGCCGCGCTGATCGAGGTCCGCACCCCCGCCGGCGACTACCTGGTGAAGGGGCGCCGCGTGACGGGCTTCACCAACTCCGAGGAGCGCGCGGTCGGCCTCACGGACGTCGTCCCCTTCCTGCTCGAGGACCGCCTCGAGAAGCGCGGCGCGACGTTCGAGAGCGGCCCCGACTGGGAGCCCTTCGTGCGGGTCGACGGCGGGCTGATCACCGGCCAGAACCCCGCCTCCTCGGCCCCAGCCGCCGAGGCGCTGCTGCAGGAGCTGCGCGCCCAGGCGAAGGCGGCCTGAGCGCGAGTCGATCGCGTCACCCCACCAACGCCGCCAGCGGCCTCCCCTCGTTCAATCGCACCGGGCGGCCCTGCGGTGTGTCGAACCACTGCTCGCGCTCGATCCCGAGCAGGGTGTAGAGCGTGGCGTGGAGGTCTTGTGGGCTGACGGGGTCGCTCGGGCCGGCCTCGCCGGCGGGGTCGGTCTCGCCGATCACCACGCCCGGGCGGACGCCGCCGCCGGCGAGGACGGCGGAGAAGCCGCGGGTCCAGTGGTCGCGGCCGTCGAGGGGGTTGATCCTGGGGGTGCGGCCGAACTCGCCGGCGCACAGGACGAGCGTGCTGGCGAGGAGGTCGCGTTCGGCGAGGTCGTCGAGGAGGGCGGCGAAGGCCTGGTCGAGGACCTCGGCCTGCTCGGCGCTCTTGGTGAAGTTGTCCTGGTGGGTGTCCCAGCCGCCGAGGGTCACCTCGACCGCGGGGACCCCCACCTCGACCAGGCGGCGGGCGGCCAGGCAGGCGCGGCCGAAGGGGGCGTCGCCGTAGCGCTCGCGGAGGGAGGCGTCCTCCTGGGCCACGTCGAAGGCGGCGAGCTGGGGGGAGCGCATCATGCGGCGCGCGCGCTCGGCCAGCGCGGCGTGCTGGGTGGCGGCGGCCTGCTCGGGGCGCTCCTTGGCGAACGCGCGCTCGAGCACGGCGAGGTCCTGCTGGCGGCGGTCGAGGCGGGCCTCGCCGGCCGGGTGGACGAGGTCGGGGAGCCGGCCCGCGGGGTCGCCGACGGCGAAGGCGTGCCAGCCCGCGCCCAGGTAGCCGCCGCGCGGCGGGTGGGGCGAGAGGAACGCCACGTGGGGCGGGATCTCGAGCGCCTCGGGCGCGCGCTCGTGGGCCACCACCGCGGTCACGCCCGGGTAGGCGACGGTGGGCGTGATGGAGTGCCCCGTCCGCAGCAGGTGGCGCCCGCGCTGGTGCTCCCCCTCGGGCGTGACCAGCGAGCGCACCAGCGCCAGGCGATCGGCGCGCTCGGCCAGGCGCGGCAGGTGCTCGGCGAACTGGACGCCGGGGAGCCGGGTCGGGATCCCGCGCGTCGGACCGCCGACCCCGGTGCCCGGCTTGGGGTCGAACGTCTCGAGCTGACTGGGGCCGCCGTCGAGCCACAGCACGATCAGGGCCCGCGCCCCCGCCTCGCCGGCGCGCGCCCGGCGAGCGAGGAGCGGGCCGGCCAGGAACGAGAGGGCGCTCCACCCGGCGGCGCGCAGCAGGGCGCGACGGCTCAGCGGCTCCATGCGAGCTCCGTGCAGTTGAGGAGGGCCCACACCAGGTCGGCCATGGCGGCGGCGCGGGCTTTGCCGCCCTCCGCGGCGGCCAGGCGCGCCACGAAGTGGTCGCGCTCCTCGGGCGTGGGGCGGCGCGTGAGGGTGATCAGGAAGGCGGCCTCGACCGCCTGCTCGTCGCTCGCCGTGAGGAGCGGCAGGCGGGTCACCGGCGAGAAGATGTCGTCGGTCTTGGTCAGCTGGCGCACGGTCTTGCCGTTGAGGAGGTGCAGCCGCTGCAGGAGCGTCTCGGGCTCGGGGTCCTCCGCCTCGAGGTCGTCGCGGTGGCGCTTGACGAACTCGTTGATCGCGCCGAACCGCGCCAGGCGCAGGAGCGGACTTCGCCCCTCGTCGTAGGTCCACAGCGAGCCGGTCTGGACCAGCGCGCTCGCGAGCTGATCGGCGCGCAGCGGCTTGAGCGGGCGCGCCACCCCCGCGTCCTCCGCCTCCCAGGCCGCCAGGCCGGCGGGCGGCGTCGAAGGGAGCGCGTAGGCGCGGCTCGCCACGATCGCCTCGATCGTGCGACGGAGGTCGAAGCGGTGCTCGACGAGGTCGGCCGCCAACAGCTCGAGGAGCGCGCGGTTGCGCGGCGCCGACTGGTCGAGCTCGTCCACCGGCTCGACCAGGCCGCGCCCGGTGAGCCAGTGCCAGAGCCGGTTCACGATCGCGCGCGCAAAGAACGGGTTGTCCGGGTGGGTCAGCCAGGCTGCCAGCGCCGCGCGCCGGTTGCGGCCGCGCGCCGCGTCCTGGGGGAGCAGCTCGGGCGCGAACGGGACCGCCGGCGCCACCACCCGCTTGGCCCCGTCCGGTCCGTCGAGCTCGAGCTCGCCTCGCCGGCGCTCGCGCACCCCGGCGCCGTCGCGCTTGGTGCGCGCGAAGAACGCGGCCAGCCCCTCGAAGTCGGGCTGCTTCCAGCGCGCGAACGGGTGGTCGTGGCACTGGGCGCAGTCGATCCGCACGCCGAGGAACGCGCGCGAGGTGCGCGCCGCGAGGCGCACCGGGTCGACGTCCTGCGAGACCACGAAGTTCGTGGCCGGCCGGTCGGTCGAGAGCCCCTCGGCCGCGATCAGCTCGCGCACCAGCTCGTCCCACGGCCGACGCCGCGCGACCTGCGCGGTCAGCCACGCGATCAGCCGGCGGCGGCGGTAGGTCAGGTCGTCGGGCTTGGCGTTGGTGCCCACCGCGATCCGCGCCAGCCGCTCGGCCAGCACCGCGTCGAAGCGCGGGTCGTCGAGCGCGCGCGCGATCGCGGCCGCGCGCCGCCGCTCGGGCGGGAGCGCCTCCAGCGCGCGGATCTCCTCCAGCGAGGGGATCGTCCCCAGCAGGTCCAGCCACAGCCGGCGCGCGAACGTCAGGTCGTCCACCTCGCCGGCGGACTCGAGGCCCGCCTCGCGCCACGAAGCCGCCAGCGCCGAGTCGACCGCCGCCACCAGCGGCCCGCTCGGCGCAGGCCGCGGCCGCGGCCCGCGCGGGCGGTCCTGGTCGGCGAAGGACAGGACCAGGCCGAGCGGAACGGCGAGGACGAGCCAAGCGCGCATGGGATCGTCTACCGGCCCGCAGCCGGCGAGGTTTCAGGACGTCGCGAGGGGCGGGGGTTACGGACGGGGCTCGGGTCTGAGCTCGCGGTGGAACCGGTGCGGCTGCTCGGCGGTAGGGGCGGGCATGGACGCGTCGCAGCTCGAGCAAGAGACCCGGTCGG
>CAZMSZ010000132.1:0-18185 GCA_964569055.1 uncultured Planctomycetota bacterium
GTCAGTCCCGCAGGAAGTGGCAGGTGTAGCCGCCCGGGTGCTTCTGCAGGTAGTCCTGGTGGTAGTCCTCCGCCGACCAGAACGGGCCGGCGGCCACGATCTCCGTCACGATCGGGCGCGGCCACTTGCCCGAGGCGTCGACGGCGGCCTTGACCCGCTCGGCCGCCTCGCGCTGCGCCTCGCTCGTGTAGAAGATCGCAGAGCGGTACTGGGTGCCGACGTCGTTCCCCTGGCGGTTCTTGGTGGTCGGGTCGTGCATGCGGAAGAACCAGCCGAGCAGCTCCTCGTAGCTGAGCTGAGCGGGGTCGAAGATCACCTCGATCGCCTCGGCGTGGCCGGTCTTGCCGGTCTTGACCAGGCTGTAGGTCGCCTGGGGGACGTCGCCGCCGGTGTAGCCCACCACCGTGTCGAGCACGCCCGGGATCTCGCGGATGATCTCCTCCATGCCCCAGAAGCAGCCGCCGGCCAGGACGGCGCGCTCGCGCTTGACCGGGGCCTCCGTGGCCGCGCCCGCCGCGGGCGCCTTGGCGAGCCCGGCCGCCACGAACGGGCCGAGCAGGTGACCGTAGCCCTGGGCCTCCATCTCCTCGACCGGGACGAACCTCAGCGAGGCGGAGTTGATGCAGTAGCGCAGCCCGTCGGGCCCGGGCCCGTCCTCGAACACGTGCCCGAGGTGGGAGTCGGCGCCGCTCGAGCGCACCTCCACCCGGACCATGCCGTAGGAGCGGTCCTGGTGCTCGGTCACCGCCTCGGCGGCGAGCGGGCGGGTGAAGCTGGGCCAGCCCGTGCCCGAGGCGAACTTGTCGAGCGAGCTGAACAGCGGGTCGCCCGAGACCACGTCCACGTAGATCCCCGGCCGCTTCTCGTTCCAGTAGGCGTTGTCGAACGGCGGCTCGGTCCCGCACTGCTGGGTCACCTGGAACTGGAGCGGCGTGAGCCGCTCCGCCAGCTCGTCCTCGCTCGGGGCCGGCCGCTCGGCCTGGCCCTGGACCGGGGCCGCGCTGGGCCCCTCGGCGCGCGCCTCTGCGCGCGGCGCCTGCTCCGGCGTGTTCATGACCTCCCCGCTCTCCTCGGTCGTGCAGCCCACGACCAGCGCCGCCACCGCGAGCAGCGCGCTCACCTCGCTCGTGCGCATCGGCTCTCCTCCGCTCGCGCGCGCGAGCTCGGCCCGACGCGCCCCCCCATCCTACGCCGCCCGTGCAGGACCGAAGCACCCGGACGAATACTCGTCCCGGCGCCGAGGCGCAAGGTGGCGGTCCGTCGCTCCGAAGCGGGGCGGGAGGCCCGCGCCGGAGCCCCGCAGGCCGGGAGTATGCTGGCCGCGGCCCGCCCCAGCCCGGCGCGCCGCTCCGAGGATCCTCCGGCATGGGCGACCCGGCCCCTCTCGACGCGACCACCCTCCGGCTGCTCGCTCAGGCGAGCGACGCGCTCGCTGGGTCGACGCCGGTGGACGAGGCCCTGCTGCGAGTCGCGCGGCTCACGACCGAGGCCCTGGCCGACGCCTGCCGGGTCGATCGGGCCAGCGACGAGGGCGCGCTCACGCGCTGCGCGGTCGTGCACCGCGACCCCGCGGGTGCCGGCCTCTACGCGGCGCTCGCGCCGCCCGCCTGCCAGGAGCCGGTCACGCGCCTGGTCGAGCTCACCGAGGGCGACCTCGCCCCCGAGGCGCGTGACGCCGCCTGCCTCGCCGCCTGGCGCGCGCAGGCGCCCGCGGCGGCGATCTACGTCCCGCTGCATGCGCGAGGGAGGCCGCTCGGCGTCATGACGCTGGTCGCCGAGGGCGCGCGCCGCTTCTCGCTGCTCGACGTGGCGCTCGCGACCGAGCTGGGCGCCCGCTGCGCCGCCGCGCTCGAGATCGCGCGGCTCGACGAGCAGCTCGCGCGGGCGCGCCACGCCGAGGCGGAGGCCCGCGGGCGAGGCGAGCGCAAGGACGACTTCCTGGCGCTCCTCGGCCACGAGCTGCGCAACCCGCTCGCGCCGCTGCGGAGCGCCCTGGAGGTGCTGCGCCGCGCCCCCGACCCCGCGCTCGCCGAGCGGGCCCGCGGGATCATGGAGCGACAGGTCGTGCACATGACGCGCCTCCTCGACGACCTCCTCGACGTGTCGCGGATCACCCGCGGCAAGGTCCAGCTGCGGACCGAGCGCCTCGCCCTGCAGGACGTCGTGACGCACGCGCTCGAGCTGGCGCGGCCGCTCCTCGAGGCCCGGCGCCACCGGGTCGACGTCGAGCTCCCCCCCGAGCCGCTGTGGGTCTCGGGCGACCAGGTCCGACTCGAGCAGGTGGTCGCCAACCTGCTCGCCAACGCGGCCCGCTACACCCCGAGCGGCGGCAACGTCGGGGTCGCCCTCGCCCGCACCGAGCAGGGCGCCACGCTGCGCGTGCGCGACGACGGGGTGGGGATCGAGCGCGGCCTGCTCACCAAGATCTTCGAGCCGTTCACGCAGGTCCGCCCGCTGGGGGCCTCCTCGGCCGGCCTCGGGATCGGCCTGACGCTGGTCCGCGAGCTGGTGGTCCTGCACGGCGGCCGGGTCGAGGCGCGCAGCTCCGGGCTGGGGCACGGGAGCGAGTTCGTGGTGACCCTACCGACCCTGGACGTCCCCCCCGGGGAGGAGCCGCGTCCCATGTCGAGCGCCGACGCACCCCCACCGCCGAGCGCGCTGCGGATCCTGCTCGTGGACGACAACGAGGACGCGACCGAGACCCTGGCCGAGATCCTGCGGATCAGCGGCCACGAGGTGCGCACGGCCTACGACGGGACCGCCGCGCTCGCTGCGGCCCCGCGCTTCGGGCCCGACGTGGTGATCCTCGACATCGGCCTGCCGGACATGTCGGGCCACGAGGTGGCGCGCGCGCTCCGCGCCGCCGGCCTCGATGGCGCGGTGCTCGTCGGCCTGAGCGGGTTCGGCGCGCCCGAGGACCACGACCGGGCGCGCGAGGCCGGCTTCGACCACTACCTGCTGAAGCCGACCTCGCTGGCCGAGATCGAGGCGCTCCTGGCGCGCGCCGTCCCACGCTGATCGGAAGGCGACGAGCCCAGGCGTGCGAATTGGAAGCGGCGGTCGCCTGGAAGCGGCCCTCGCTGAACCCGCCTCTCGCTCCCCCGCTACGCCTCGCTCGTCGGCTGCGGCGCGGCCTCGGCCTCCGCCGACGCGGCCTCCGCGGTCGCCTCGCCGTCCGCGGCCTCGCCGGGCGCGCCCTTGGCGTGGCTCTGGACCCAGTGCCCGAGCAGCCCCTTGAAGTGGTAGTAGAACGCCTTGTGCTCGTGGGGCGGGAAGATCCCCTGCACCGTGGTCTCGAGGATCTCGTCGAACTCGGGGCTCTGGATCACGTCCCACATCGCGGCGTCGATCTCGCCGAGCACCTCCTCGCAGAACTCGGCGAACTGCGCCTTCTGGAAGTGCTCGTCCGCGAGCGCCTCGTAGGCCGTGAGCTTCTCCTGGTAGCTCCGGTCCGAGTCGCCGACCTCGAAGAACGGCTTGGGGTCGAGCGCGATCTGCATGGGCCGCTCGGTGAGCGTGCAGAACAGGCTCCAGGAGAGGAGGGCCTTGATCGCCCAGGGGAAGTAGTAGTGCAGGCTGGTGACGGCGATGTCCGGGCAGGCGTTGGCGAAGTCGATCGGATGGACCACGCCGTCCTTGTGGATCGTCTCGCAGGAGTTGAAGTCCCAGCGGAAGAACGCGTTGATCAGCTTGGTGATGATCCGGACCTCGCGCCCGTGCTCGGGCGAGAGGAAGCCGTGGTCGATCACGTAGCGGGCGTGGTGCGGCTTCTCGGGGGCGAAGCGCAGGCTCATGACCTGCGGCCCGATCGCCAGCGAGCGGCAGAACACGTCGTAGTCGTTGATCCCCTGCTGCAGGTGCATCAGCGTCTGGCCCGAGGCGTCGTACGCCTTGAGCAGCATCTGCCGGTCCTTGATCCGGGTGACGTCGCGCCAGCCGCCCCCGTCGAACGGCTTCATGTAGAGCGGGTAGCCGCCCACCTTCTCGGCGACCTCGCCGAGGTCGAACAGGTCGTGGTAGCGCTCCGCCGTGCGCCGGTACTTCTCCTTGTAGGCCTCCGGCCCCTGCTTCTGCGGGACCAGCCACGTCTCGGGGATGTGCAGCCCGAGCCGGATCATGGCGCAGTAGGCGGAGTGCTTCTCCATGCTCTGGAAGGTGAACGGGTTGTTGAGCAGGTAGGTGTCGTTGACCAGCGCCGCCTTCTTGAGCCACTCCCGCGGGGTGAAGTGCCAGTAGGCGAGGCGGTCGATCACCACGTCGTACTTGCTCGGGTGGCGCAGCGAGAACGGGTCGATCCGCAGGCGGCGGACCTCGACCTCGTAGGTCTGGCCGCGGTAGCTGAAGCGCGACCCGAGGCGGCGGGCGAGGGCCTCGAACGCGTCGGGCCAGTCGAGCTCGTCGCCGACGAGCAGGCCGATGGTCTTCTTGATGGGGGTGCCTTGGGTGCTCATGCGATCTCGCTCAGGTACTTGGGGAGCATGGCCCGCCAGGTGGGCCAGTCGTGGTCGTAGTCCTTGCCCCAGGGGTCGACCCGGTTGGGGACGCCCTTGGCGCCGAGCAGCTTGGCCATGCGCCAGTCCTGCGCCGGGTCCTCCCAGCGGCCGCCGCCGTGGGCGAACAGGATCACGCGCTTGCGCAGCTGCCGCAGCTGCTCCGACTCGGCGAGGTTGCGCAGGTAGTGGAGCGGCGAGGAGAAGTAGAAGTCGAGGTCCATGCGCTTGAGCGGCTCGCCGTCGGTGTCCTTGATGAACCGCTCGACGTCGTAGGTGCCGCTCAGGCAGATCGCCCGGGAGAAGGCGTCGGGGTGGCGACAGATCGAGGCCAGCGCGTTGAAGGCGCCGATCGAGGCCCCGGCCACGACGATGTCGATCTCCGGCGACTTGCAGTCGGCCCGGATCGCGGGGACCACCTCGCGGTAGACGTAGCCGTCGAACTGGTTCTGCAGCCAGGTGCAGTGGCGCGCCGACTTGGTCCGGTCGCCCCAGGCCCGCGCGGCCAGGCTGTCGACCGAGTAGACCTTGATCTTGCCCCCGGCGATCAGCGGCTCGAGCATGCGGATCATGAGCATCCGCTCGATCTCCTCCGCGTCGCCGCCGGCGGTCGGGAACACCAGCACGGGCTGGCCGAGGTGGCCCCAGCGCACGAGCTGGGTGTCGTGCTCGACCCGCTGCGAATACCACGACGTCTTGCTCTTCACGTCCGTCTCCACCATGGGCGCCTACTCGTACACCAGCCAGAGCGGACCCGGGAACAGCCAGGACAGGCCGGCCCGCAGCCGATCGCGCCAGTTCTCCCAGTTGTGACCGTCGCGCGCCTCCACGAACTTGACCGCGATCCCGCAGTCCTGGAGGAGCGGCACGAGCGAGCGGTTCTCGTAGATCAGCGACTCGTAGATCCCGCAGCTCATGAAGATCTTCTCGGCCGGCCGACCGGGCGCGGCCCGGAACTCGTTCATGAAGGCGACCACCGGGTCGAAGGCGGGCCCGCGCGAGTGGGTGCCGATGTCGGTGAACGCGAACGAGCCCGATTGGAGCAGGAGGTTGCCGAACGTCCCGGGGTAGCGCCAGGCCGTCGAGAGGCTGGCCACCCCGCCGAAGCTGGCGCCCATGACGCAGCGCGAGAGGGCGCGGTCCTCGATGGGGTAGCGCTCGGCGAGCAGCGGGAGCACCTCCTCGACGATGTGCGCCGCGTGGCGCGGGTCGCCGGCGTACTCCCGCAGCCGGTCGTAGGCGTCGCAGAACCCCACCACCATGGGCGGGATCTCGAGCCGGTGGATCAGGTTGTCGAGCACGTCCTTGAAGGCGGAGTAGCGCAGGTAGTCGTTGCCGTCGTGGACGATCAGGAGCGGGTAGCGGCGCGTCTCGCGGTAGCGGGCGGGCAGGTAGACCTGGATCCGCCGCCGCCCCCCGAACACCTTGCTGTCGACCCGCATGTTGACCAGGCGCCCCTGCCGGGCGTCCTCGTGGGGGAAGGTCCACTCGGGGCGCTCGTAGCCGAGCGTGGTGCACACCGAGTTGGCGCCGTAGGGGTCGCGCGCCTCGAGCGGGTTGAGCGGGTCGCGGATCAAGACGGCGCGGTCGCCGTAGTCGATCAGCAGCTTGTACTCGAGGCGCGAGCCGCGCCGCAGGTCGACGGTCAGGTACCAGAAGTCGGTCCCCTCGACCCGGTGGAACTCCTGCGAGGTGGGCAGCCCGAAGATCCAGTGCTGCCAGCGGACCATGTTCGCCTCGCCGCGGAACACGAACGTGGCGCGGGAGCCCTCGCGCAGCGGGAAGGGGGCGTGCTTCTCGACGAAGGCGTCGAGGGCGGCCCCGTCGGGGGTGCCGTCCGCCAGCAGCTCGTCGATCGCGGGCGAGCCGGTCGTGGTGGTCATGGGGCGACCATCCCCACGAGCTTGCCCTTGGAGGTGAACCGCCGGGTCGGGCCGAGCGCCGACCAGCCGCGGCCGTCCCAGCGGATCCCGCAGCCCTCGTCGAGGGCCACGCAGGTCGCGGGGTCGAACCGCTCGGCGAAGGCGCCCACGCGGGGGCGGTCGTCGAGCTTGAGCCGCGTGCCGGCGTGGGGCAGCGCGACCACGCGCGGCGCGAGCCCGAGCCCGTCGTCGTAGACCTCCGGGTCGCCCTTCCCCTGGGGAGGGTGGTCGTGGAACAGCACGATCCGCTCGGTGAGGACCATGGCCCCGGCCGACCAGGCCACGATCGGCTTGCGCTCGAGCAGCGGGCCGAGGTCGAACAGGGTGAGCTGGTCGATCAGCGCGCCCACGTGCCCGCCCGCGATCAGCACCGCCGCGCAGCCGGCGAGCTCCTCGGCGACCTTGGCCCGCGTCTCCGCCACCGCCTTGCGCTCGACCGGGGCCCACAGGTCCTGGAACGCGCCGTGGATCCCGCGGATCTGGTTGAGGTAGTGGGCGTCGAGGTCGGCCACCGCGCGCAGCGCGTGGGCCCGCTCGGCCGGGAGCAGCTCCATGCGCGGGAGCTTGATCTGCTGCAGGCTGCGCACCGTCTGCAGGGCCGGGCCGAGGCGCCGCCGGTAGAGCGTCTGCGCCACCCGCAGCCGGTCGTTGCGGTCGGTGATCGCGTCGGCCAGCGGCTTGTCACGCTTGAGCGCCTGCTCGTGGCGCCGGAACAGCTGCAGGTTGACCGTCTCGCGCAGCACGTGCTGCGCGAGCTGGTCGAGCTCCCCCTCGCGCTCCTCCCAGCCGCC
The DNA here is from genome assembly GCA_964569055.1 of uncultured Planctomycetota bacterium. Taxonomy (GTDB): domain Bacteria; phylum Planctomycetota; class J058; order J058; family J058; genus JAWLGW01. The sequence continues at coordinate 7,204 of CAZMSZ010000132.1, forward strand.
GGTGATCACCGCGAGCGGCCCGTCGACCCCCTCGGCGTCGAGGACGTCCTTGACGAAGGGGCGGCGGCGCTGGGGTCCGAGGAGCGTGACGGAGGTCATGAGGTCAGCCGGCATGGAGCTGGACGTCGGTGCCGAACCGGTCGGCGATCCCGAGGCAGGTGTCGAGGTCGGGGTGGCGGATGATCGCGTAGCCGTCGGAGATGAGGGTCTGCTTCCAGTTGCGGCGCGGCGCGCCGACCGGGAGCAGGTCGAGCACGGTCACGTGCGGGCCGAACCGCGAGAGGAACGGCCCCAGGCCGGTGATCCGCTGGATCCGCCCCTCGCCCTGGGCGCGCTTGAACACGATGGCCACGTTGTAGCGGCGGTGGGCCCGCTCGGTCATGTGGCCGTAGCAGACCGCCTCGGCCCAGCCGCGGAACATGTCGGCGTCGTTGGAGTAGTTGATCTGGTCGATCAGGCGGGCGCCGCCGACGCGCGCGCCGATCTCCCCGAACACCACCTCGCCCGAGTCCTTGAGGAACCACTCCATGTGCGTGAAGCCCGACTCGAACCCGAGCGCCTGCAGGACCGCGAAGCCGAGCTCGCGCCCTCCTGCGAGCTCGGCCGCGTCGGGCTCGCGCAGGGCGACGACCTGCGGGCTGATCCACTGCACGGTGCGCGCGACGAGCGGGCGGGGGCGGTACCAGCAGATGTTGTAGAACAGCGGCCGCCCCCGGGCGCAGATCGTGTCGAACGTGAACTCGCGCCCCTCGATGAACTCCTCCACGCTGACCACCGGCACGTGCTTGGTGGCGGCGAGCGCGCGGGCGAGGTCGCTCGGGTCGTCGCAGCGGTAGGTGTCGGCGGAGCCGGCGCCGGCGATCGGCTTGACGATCAGCGGGTAGCCGATCTTCTCGGCGGCGGCGCGCACCTGCCGCTCGTCCTCGCAGCGCGCGTGGCGCGGGGTGCGGATCCCCGCCGCGTCGAGCTTCTGCTTCATCAGCTCCTTGTCGCGGAAGGGGAGCGCCTGCGCGACGGTGAGCCCGGGGACGCCGAGGGCCTCGCGCACCCGCGCGGCGGTGATCACGAGCGGCTCCCACAGGGTCTCGACCCGGTCGAAGCTCACCCCGGCGGCGCGCACCTCGCGCACGACCTCGCGCACCACCGCGTCCTCGTCCATGATCGAGGGCACGCGGATGTAGTTGCTCAGCGCGCGCCGGCAGCGCTCGGGCAGCGCCTCCTTGGGGTGGTCCCCGACGCCCACCACCATGGCGCCGACCTCGGCCAGCCCCTCGGCGAAGTAGGTCATCTCGGTGGGGAAGTGAGGGCTGAGGAACAGGACCTTCTTCGGCGTCATCCCAGCTCGACCCGGACCAGGCGCACGATCCGCTGCAGCGCCTCCTCGACCACGGCGGTCTCGGGATGGCGCACGATCGCGTAGCCTTCGCCCTCGTATCCGCTGGCGCGGGGCTGACCCACGCGCGGCAGCTTGACCTCGACCACCAGCTCGCCCACCTCGGCCTGGGCCCGCTCGAGCCCGCGCACCGCGACCACTCGGTCGCCCTTGCCCTGCCCGCGCAGGTAGGCCGCGCCCGCGGCGTAGCGGCGCTCGGGCGGGTCGAACGCGTCCAGGCACACCAGGCGCGCCCAGGCGCGGTACATGTCCGCGTCGTGAGCGTAGCTCATGAGCGAGGTGATCTGCGCGCCCGGCGGCCGGGCGGCGACCTCGGAGATCGCGACCCGCCCGCCCGCGCGGCGGAACCACTCCATGTGGCTGATCCCGGTCGTCATGCCGAGCGCCTCGAGCGCGCGGCGGCCGGCGGCGTGGATCGGCGCGTACTCGGGGCCGCTCACGTCGCGGGGGAGGAGCACGCACCACTGGATCCAGTCGTTGCGCAGCACCTCGAGCGGCGCGGGGTGATAGCGCGACACGCTGGCCCACAGCAGCTTGCCGCCCACACACACCGAGTCGAAGGAGTGCTCCTCGCCGGTGACGAACTCCTCGAGCAGCATGGGCGCGCTGGCCGAGGGCGGGAAGGCGGCCAGCGCCTCGGCGACCTGCTCCTCGCGGTCGAGCCGGAAGGTGTTGCGCGCCCCGGCGCCCGCCTGCGGCTTCATGACCACCGGCAGGCCGACCTCCCCGAGGAACGCGCGCACCTCGGCCGCGCTGCGCGCCAGGCCGTGGCGCGCGCAGGGGACGCCCGCCTCGCGCAGGGCGTCCTTCATGCGGGCCTTGTCGCGGAAGTTGAGCGCCGCCTCCACGCCCATGCCGGGCAGCCCGAGCTCCTCACGGGCGCGCGCCAGCGGGACCTGCAGCTGCTCGAGCACGCCGATCAGCCGCTCGACGGGCCCCATCTGGCTGGCGAGCCCCAGCGCGCCGCGCACGAGCTGGGCGGGGTCGAGCGGCTCCTTGACCTGCCAGTGGCCGGCGAGGCGCGACGCCACCTCCGGCCCGAGCCGGTCGAGCGGCTCGCCGCTGATCACCCCCACCCGCACCCCGCTCAGGCGGAGGGCCGCCCGGAGGAACCGGTGGGAGGTCTCGAACGCGAACGGGAGGACGAAGGCGACGTTACGCATGCCGTGGTCGGCACACGCTATCGAGTGGAGCGAGCGGGGGCCAGCCTGGACAGCAGCCGGGCGGCGCGCCGACCGGCCCCAGCGGGGGCGACCGGACTCGATGGTGCGGGTCGCCCGCGCCCCGGCTATAAGGTTCCGGTCTCGGGCCCGGCCTGGCCGGCTGCCCGCCTCTCCTCCCTACCGGACGCCTCGCGCCGGGAGACGACGCCGTGCACGTGATCTTCGTGGAGCCCGCGTTCCCCAGCAACCAGCGCCAGTTCGTGCGCGCGCTCAAGAAGGTCGGGGTGGCGGTCAGCGCCATCGGCGAGCGGCCCCACGAGTGGCTCGGCGACGAGCTGCGCGGCCAGCTCACCTGGTACGAGCAGGTCCCCTCGGTGTGCGACCTCGAGTCCATGTTCAAGGCGGTGCGGCGCCTGCAGCAGCGCGGCTGGATCGACCGGCTCGAGGCCACGGTCGAGGCGCACATGATGACCACCGCCAAGGTCCGCGAGCTGTGCGGGATCCCCGGGATCAGCGCCGAGACGACCAACCGCTGCCGCGACAAGCCCACCATGAAGGAGGTGCTCCGGCAGGCCGGGATCCCCTGCGCGCGCTCGACGGGCGCCAACACCCCCGGCGAGGTCGAGGCGTTCGCGCGCGAGGTCGGCTACCCGATCATCGTCAAGCCGCGCGACGGCGCCGGCGCGGCGGGGACCTACCGGATCGACGACGACGCCTCCTTCGAGCGCGCCATGGTCGAGTCGGGCCTGGCGAGCCGCCCGCTGCCGGTGGCGGTGGAGGAGTTCCTCGAGGGGCACGAGGGCTTCTACGACACGATCACCTGCCAGGGGAAGGTGGTGCACGAGTTCATCTCGCACTACTACCCCAACGTGCTCAGCGCCATGCGCACCCGCGACGTGGCCCCGCAGTTCGTGACCACCAACCGGATCGACGCCGACGGCTACACCGAGCTGCGCAAGCTCGGCCGCCGGGTGATCGAGGCGCTCCAGATCGGCACCGCGCCCACGCACATGGAGTGGTTCATCACCAAGAAGGGCCTGATGTTCTCGGAGATCGCCTGCCGCCCGCCGGGCGTGGGCGCCTGGGACCTGTACTGCGCCGCCAACGACATGGACCTCTACGCCGAGTGGGCCCGCGCGATCAGCGGCCTGTCCCCCGCCGAGCGCCCGTCGCGCCGCCTGGCCGCCGGCGTGGTCAACATCCGCCCCGACCGCGACGGGCGGATCGTCGGCTACGAGGGGAAGGACGCCCTGCTGCGCGACCTCGGCGACTTCATCATCGACTGCCACTTCCCCCCGCCCGGCCACGGCACCCAGCCGGTGGAGGCGGGCTACAAGGCGAACGCCTGGATCCAGATGAAGCACCCCGACTACGACGACCTGCGCAAGATGCTCAGCCTCGTCGGCGACAAGGTGCGGATGCGGGCCGGGTAGCGCCGCGCGGGCGGCGCGAGCGACCCGGCTCGCGGGCTCAGTAGAACCGGCTCTCGGCGACGTCCTGGAGACCCCAGAACGGCGAGCTCGGCGCCAGCTCCCGCAGGAGGGCCTCGTGCTCCTCCACGCTCGCCGGCGGCGCCGCGCCGGCCGCGACCCGGGAGATGACGCCGAACAGGAGCGCGAACATCTCGTTGCCCTCGATCCCGGGCATCATCGCCGCGTCCGCCCCGCACTCGAGCGCCCGGCGAGCCGCGCGGCCGACGTTGTAGTCCCACGCCTGGTAGAGCGCCGCGCGGCGCTCGGGATGGCGCCGGCGGAAGGCGGCGATGGCGAGCGCTGCCTCGCCGGGGGCCGTCATGCGGGACAGGGCCAGGATCGCGGCCGGCTCGCGCAACTCCAGCCAGCGTTCGAGCGTGTCGAGGTCCTCGATCTGGACGCAGCTCAGCGTCGAGTAGGACGCGATCGTCTCGGCGATCTGCCCCGCCTCAGGACGGCCGAGGTGCCCGAACAGGATCAGGGGCTCGGAGGGCGCACCCGCCTCTCGACCGCGCGCGGAGACGACGAGCCGCGCGCCGCGGGAGCGGGTCGCGCGTCCGCCCGAAGTGACCAGGGCCGCGATGCCGAGGAGCGTCACGACGGCCAAGAGGATCACCGGCCAGTCCAACAGCGCGTTCACGCTGCCCGACTCAGCCCGCAGCAGCCGCTGAACCGGTGACAAGCGGCTCGCCGCCCGCCACGGCGGTGGCACGGTCGACCAGGCGCAACACAACGCCCAGGGCTTCGAGCGCCCGTTGGAGGGTCTCCGGGCTCAGATGGCGATGCCCCGCGAGGACCTTGCTCAAGTTGCCTTGGTCGATCCCAGTCGCCTGACAGAAGGCGTAGCGCGAGCCGAACCGCTCCTCGATGAGTGAGGCCAGCTGATCCCGGTAGTCCGGCGGTGCGACGCGCCCCTCGGCAACGCCGAGTCGCGCCTCGAGGTCCTGGCAGATCCGATACAGAGGCGACCCGACGGGAACCCGCCGGCCGCGCCACGGCCCCGCGCGTCCGCGGCGCACCCACTCGCGCGCGAACTCGCTCCACTCGGGACGAGCGCGGTAGAGCGCGAGGAGCTCGTCGAGGAACGCCCGCTCCTCGGCCGTGAGCTCGGCGAGCGAGAAGCGGCGTCCGGCGAGCGTCTGGTAGTGCGTCATTTCCCTGGCTCCTCCTCTGCGAGATCCGTCAAGAACCCGTCCGCCTTGGTCGCCGTCACGAATTCGACCTCTCCCCGAACGGCGAGGAAGATCGCCTCCTGATCGAAGCTCCGAGCAGCGGCACGGAGCGGCCCGGAGCCGTGCGAGCTCCGACTGCGGAAGCGCGACCTTGTAGAGCCGGCTCTCGTCGGAGACGCGACGCCCGTCGGCAGCGCGGTACTGTCCGGGAATCGACCGCCGTAGCCGAACGACCACTTCGGGGCCGGTGTACCCGCCGAAGCAGCGGAACAAGGCGTCGTGGAGGGCGTCCCACACCACCTGAGGATGCGGCTGCCGGTCACCGTCGCGCACCAAAGGGATGAGGAACTCGCACAGCACAGTCGGTTCATGGCTCGGCATCCCCGGCCCCCAATGTAGTCGAGGGCTTGTCAGTTGGACAAGCCCGCGGCTCAGCGCGACGAGAGGACGCGAACAATACACGAACCAGCCGACAGCCCGACGGCCGATCCCCGCGAAAGGCCACGTGCCGACGCGTGCCCGATGGTTGCGCATTGGGATCGTGCTCGTGCTCGGCTCTCTACGTTCGTCGCGAGGCGTGGTCGTGGGTGCGACAGCCTCTCGGCCTCGGACCAAGGAGGAGCGGTCGCTCCAGCGACAGCTCTTCCTTGGCGCTCTTGGCGCTCTTGGCGGTCGATCTTCTTCATGCCGGAGGAGGGATCCCAGCAGCGACAGCTCTTCCTTGGCGGTCTCGGACTCGCGCCGCCGAGCCCTACCGCCGCGCGATCGCCTCGTACAGCCCGCGGTATTGCCGCGCCGACGTCTCCCACGTCGCGTCGCGGCTCATGCCGTTCCGCTGCATCTGGCGCCAGGCGCCGGGGCCGTTGCGGAACATGTCGATCGCGCGGGCCAGGGCCTGGTAGAGGGCCTTGGCGCTGAAGTCGAAGAACACGAACCCGGTGGCCCGCTCGCCCGCCTCGTGGGGGTCGAGCACCGTGTCGCGCAGGCCGCCGACGGCGCGGACGACCGGGACGGTGCCGTAGGCCATGGCCTGCATCTGGGTCAGGCCGCAGGGCTCGTAGCGGCTCGGGACCAGGGTGATGTCGCTGCCGGCGAAGATCCGCTGGGCGAGGGGCGGGTCGAAGGCGGTGCGCAGGGCGAGGTGGCGGGGGAAGCGGCGGGCGAGCTCGCGGAAGCGGCCCTCGAGGACCGCGCTGCCGCTGCCGAGCACGACCATCCGCGCGCCGAGGGCGGGGAGGCCCGGCACGATGTCGGCCACGATGTCGAGGCCCTTCTGGCCGACGAAGCGCGAGACGACCCCGATCAGCGCCTCGCCGTAGTTGGTCCTGAGGCCCACCTCCTCGAGCAGGGCCTGGCGGCAGCGGCGCTTGCCCGAGATGTCGGCGGCGTCGTAGTTGGCCGGCAGGTGCGGGTCGCTGTCCGGCGAGCGCTGGCTGGGGCCGAGGCCGTTGAGGATCCCGTGGAAGCGGCGGGCGCGGGCGCGGAGGAACTCGCTCAGGCCGAAGCCGCCCTCGGAGGTGAGCATCTCGCGGGCGTAGGTCGGGCTGACCGTGGTCGTGGCGTCGGCGCAGGCGACCCCGCCCTTGAGGTAGTTGACCCGGTCGTAGAACTCGGCCACGTCGGTGTGGAACAAGGACCAGGGCAGGCCCACCCCGGGGAGGACCTCCTTGGAGAACACGCCCTGGTAGCCGAGGTTGTGGATCGTGAGCACCGAGGCCGCGCCCGGGTAGGCGGGCGCGTAGCGCGTGCGCAGGTACATCGGCAAGGGGCCGGTGTGCCAGTCGTGGCAGTGGAACACGTCGGGCGCCCCGCCGAGCAGGCGGGGCGCGGTGTCGAGCGCGGCGCGGCACAGGAACGCGAACCGCGCCCCCGCGTCGAAGTACTCGCCCCGCTCGTCGCCGTACAGGCCGGCCCGGTGGTAGAAGCCGTGGTGCTCTACGAAGGCCCAGATCACCCCGTCGCCGTCCACGTGGCGCTGGATCCGGCCGAACTCGGCCCGGTTGAACAGGCGGGCCGCGATCGTCTGGTCGGTGGCCTCGAGCTCGATCCCCCGCTCGCGCAGCTTGCCCCACACCCGCTCGTAGAGCGGCAGGTAGACGCACACCTCGAGGTCGGGGTCGACGCGCTTGAGCGCGGCAGGGAGGGCGCCGACCACGTCGCCCAGGCCGCCCGTCTTGGCCCACGGGTCGGCCTCGGCGGAGACGAAGGCGACCTTCACGGGGAGGGTCGCAGCTCGGGGCCGAAGCGCCGGTAGCGCGGTCCGGCCGAGACGTGGCTGTGGCGGTCGCGCCGCGACACGTTCACCTTGCCGCGGAACGCGGCCATGACCTCGCGCGTGCCCGGGTCCTGCTCGAGCAGGTCGGCCATGTCGTGCGCCAGCTTGATCGGCCCCTCGGCCGGGACGCGGGTCCCCTTGGGCAGCACGATCACTCCCGACTCGGAGATGAACGGGAACCGCTCGCGATCGGCGGCGCGGTCGTAGCCGATCACCGCCCCCTGCTCGATGCTGCAGTTCTTGTCGGCGAGCACCTTGCGCACGCGCGCCCCGGCGCCCACGTTGCAGCCCGAGAGCAGCACCGAGTCCTCGGTCAGGCTCTCGGCGTGGATGAAGCAGTCGTAGCCCACGACCACCCGCTTGAGCACCGCGCTCGAGATGATCGAGCCCTCGCACACCAGGGTGTCGATCACCTGCGCCGGCCCGTGCGCCCCGTGGTGGACGAAGCGCGCCGGCGGGTAGTGGCGCTGCGCGGTGCGGATCCGCCAGTGGTGGTTGTAGAGGTTGAGCTTGGGGACCTGGCTCCGGATGTCCATGTTGGCGTCGAAGTAGGAGTCGATCGTCCCCACGTCGCGCCAGTAGGGCTCCGCCCCGTCGGGCTCGCCCTGGATCCGGTTGCGGCCGAAGTCGTAGGCGTAGACCCGCGCGCCCGCCGCGACGAGGTTCGGCACGATGTCCTTGCCGAAGTCGTAGCTGGTGCCCTCCCGGTCCACGACCCAGTTGCACTGCTCCTCGAGCACCTCGGTCTTGAAGATGTAGTTGCCCATGCTGACGAGGCAGGTGTCGGGCTGACCGGGGATCGGGGTCGGGTCCTGGGGCTTCTCCTGGAAGCCGGTGATCTGCCGCTGCTCGTCGACCTGGATCACGCCGAACCGCGAGGCCTCGGCGCGCGGCACCGGGTAGGCGGCGACCGTCAGGTCGGCGCGCACCTCCTGGTGGTAGCGCTCCATTTGCGCCACGTCGAACATGTAGATGTGGTCGCCGCCGAACACCGCCACGTTCTCGGCGTCGGCCTCGGCCAAGAGGTTGAGGTTCTGGTAGACCGAGTCGGCGGTGCCGCGGTACCAGAACTCGCCCTTGCGCATCTGCGCGGGCGCCACCTCCAGGAACATGCCCGAGGAGGTCGACCAGTTGCGCGTCAGGTGCCGGATCAGGCTGTGCGCCATGTACTGGGTCAGCACGAAGATCCGGCGGTAGCCCGAGTTCTGGAAGTTGCTCAGGACGAAGTCGATGATCCGGTAGCGCCCCGCGAAGGGCACGGCGGGCTTGGCGCGGTGGGTCGTGATCGGCCCCAGCCGCGACCCCTTCCCGCCCGCGAGGATCATGACCGGCGTGTTGTTCACCGAGGGCCCTCCAGCGAGGGATTCTAGGCGCACGGCGAGCCCGATGCTCGCGTGCCGCCGGGGTGGTCCTTGACGGCGCTGCTCAGACCGGCTGGTGCGCGCGGAGGCGCGCCGCGAGCGCGGGGGCCAGCACGGCCGCCACCCGAGCCACGCGCTCGGGCTCGGGGAGCATCTCCTCGAAGGGACGCCACTCCGGCACCAGGAGGTCGCGCCGCACCTCGAGCGAGACCACCTGCCCCGGGTGGGCGGCCGACCAGGCGTGCCCGAGGCTGGCGGGGTGGAGGTGGTAGGTGTCGTTCGCCTTGGCCGCGAACCCGGCGGCCGCGAACGCCGCCTGGAGCTCCTCCTCGAGCCCGGGCGGGGCGAGCACCGTCCCGTCCCCCTCGCGGGTCAGCAGGTCGACCTCGGCCCGCAGCGGCCAGGTCGCCTCGCGCTCGGGCTCGCAGGCCCAGCGCAGCTGCTCGACGATCGTGGCGTCGACCCGCTCGATCCCGAGCGTGCGCGGCCCGTAGGTATGCGGGAGGAGCGCCAGGCCGCCGCGCCCGCACACCGCGGCGAAGGCCGCCTGCGCGGCGCCCACGTAGGCCGCGTGCAGCTCGAGGAGCAGCGGGCGGTCGCGCGGGTCGGTGACGTAGCTGGGGATCCCGGCGGTCAGCCCGCCCTGGGCGAGGTCGCTCCCCTCGTGCTCCGCCCGCCGGTTGCAGTCGACGAACGTGCGCGGGATGAGGCAGCGCAAGAGCAGCGCCGAGCGGCGCGGGTCGGCGGCCAGGATCGCCTCGGCCGTGGCCCGCCCGTAGGCCCAGGCGCCCACGTCGGTGTTGATGTGGAAGAAGCAGTGGAGGTCGGCCGGGAGCTCGCCGAGCAGGCGCGCGCGGAGCGCGTCGTAGTGCGCGCGCAGGTCGGCCCCGTGCGGGACCTCGACGAGCAGGTCGGGGACCGCGGCGGGCGGGGCCTCGGCCCCGCGCAGCAGCTCCACCGTGACCACGCCCTCGATCGAGCTCGGCAGCGTCATGGCGTCCTCCGGCCGCAGAGCATGCGCCGCGAGCCCCAGGATCGCAACCACCGCGGCGCCGAGCGGGCGGGCCTGCCATACTCGCCGCCCTCGGAGGCGGCCCGTGCCCGACGTGCTGGTGAAGAGCCCGGCCGCGCTGACCCCGGCCTGGGCGGAGGCGGTGCTCGCCGGCGCGCCGGGCGGGGCTGGCGCGCGGGTCCGCTCGGTCGAGGCGCTCGAGGTGGACGTCGGCACCACCACCCGCGCGCTGCTCGCGGTCGACCACGACGGCCCGGTCGCGCTGCCGCGGCGGTGGTTCGTCAAGCTCCCCTCCAGCTCCTGGAAGGCGCGGGCGATCACGGCCCTGCCGCAGCTCCCCCAGACCGAGGTCCGCTTCTACCGTGAGCTGGCGCCCTCGCTCCCGGTGACCCGCCCGGCGGCGCTCGCCGCGCACAGCCGGCTGGGCCGCGGGTTCACGCTGGTGCTCGGCGACGTGACCGAGGCCGGCGCCCGGCCCGGCCGGCCGACCGACGCGCTGAGCGCGGCGCAGGCGGGCGCGGTGATCGAGCAGCTCGCCCGGCTGCACGCCCGCTACTGGGAGGCGCCCAGCCTCGACGCCGAGCTGGCCTGGCTGGCCGGCCCCGTGCGGCGGCTCGAGGACCGCCTCGGGACCGCGCTGGCCGTGCCCCTGATGCGCCGCGGCCTGGCCGCGGCGGGCGAGGCCGTCCCGCCCGAGCTGCACGCCCCCGCCCTCGCCTACGCGCGCGCCCGGCGCGCCGCCATGAGGGCCCTGGCCGACGGCCCCCGCACGCTGGTCCACCACGACTGCCACCCCGGCAACCTCTACTGGCGAGGCGACGCGCCGGGGCTGCTCGACTGGCAGCTGGTGCGGGTCGGCGAGGGGGTGGGCGACGTGGCATACCTGCTCGCGACCACCCTCGCGCCCGAGGTCCGCCGCGCGGCCGAGGGCGAGCTGCTGGCGCGCTATCGCGAGGAGCTGGCCCGCGCGGGCGCGCCCGCGCCCGAGCCCGCGGCGCTCTCCGAGCGGTATCGCGCCCACCTCACCTACGCCTTCGAGGCCATGGTGGTGACGCTGGCGGTCGGCGGCCTGATGGCCGACGAGGTGGTCAAGGAGCTGATCCGGCGGGCCGCCCTCGCGGTGCTCGAGGCGGA
>CAZMSZ010000133.1:0-10410 GCA_964569055.1 uncultured Planctomycetota bacterium
CGCTACTCGCGCCGCAGCGCCTCGACCGGGTCGAGCCGGGCCGCGCGCCAGGCCGGGTAGTAGCCGGCCACGGCGGCCACCAGGGTGGAGACCGCCAGGGCGGCGCCCACCAGCCAGGCCTCGACCACGAACACGCCGCGGCCGAGGTCGGTGTCGGCGCCGATCATGCGGCTCGCCACCGCGTCGATCGTCTCGCCGATCGCCAGGCCGATCAGGAGGCCCACCGCCCCGCCCACCAGGCCGATCGCGGCGGCCTCGGCCGAGAACATGCGCCGCACGTCGCGGTCGCGCGCGCCCAGCGCCTTGAGGACGCCGATCTCGCGGGTCCGCTCCAGCACCGCCATCAGCATGGTGTTGGCGATCCCGAAGAACGCCACCACCAGCCCGATCCCGCCGAAGAACGACAGCAGCACCTGGAACACCACGAACACGACCTTGATCGTGCTGAGCACGTCGAACACCGTCCAGGTGTCGTAGCCCATGGCCTCGATGTCCTTGCGCACGGCGTCGAGCTCGCGGTGGTCGGCGACCTTGACCACCGCGGTCTCGAACTGCCCCTCGGTGCGCTTGCGGAAGTCGAGCTCGGCGGCGACGTGCGAGGCGTAGGCCAGCGGGACGTGGAGCGCCTGCCCGGCGTAGCCGAACTGCTTGCTGTCGAACACCCCGATCACGTCGAGCTCGATCACCTCGAGCCCCTCGGGCCGCACCGCCCGCGTGACCTCGCGCGGCGGGGCCTGCGGGTCGTCGGGGTCTTGGATCGTCTCGGTCTCCTCGCGGTAGCGCGCCCCGGCGAACAGGCTGGCGACGGCGACCCGCGCGCCGAGGGCGTCCTCGGGGCGGGCGTAGCCGAGGTCGGCCAGGACCACGCTCGGGAGCACGCACACCGGGCCGGCCGCGTCGTCGTCCCAGTAGGCGCCCGCCAGGAGCGCCTTGTGGTAGCCCTCGGTCACCCCCGCGACCGGCAGCCCCTCCACGATCGCCTGCGTGATCCGCGCGTTCGCCTCGAGCGTGACGGGGGTCTGCACCTCGCCGTAGGCGACCCGCACCCCCTCGAGCTTGCTCAGCTCGGCCACGGTCTCGTCGGTGATCGGCGCGCCAGCGGCGACCTTGCGCTTGCCGCCGAACAGGCCCGACTGCAGCGCCTCCTTGGCGCCCGAGCGCAGCACGCGGATCCGCGTGACCAGCTCGGCGGTGTCGAACTGGCTCGAGGCCAGGATCCGCAGGCCCGAGCCGAGCGAGACCATCACCGTCAGGGTGGCCACGCCCACGGCCACGCCGCACACGGTGAGGGCGGTGCGCAGCTTGTGGCGGCGCAGGTTGGAGAGGGCGTAGGCCCACAGGTCGCCGACGGACCTCACGCGGACGCCTCGCTCTCACCCTGCGAGCTCGACGGCCCGTCTGAAACGTAGCGGGCTTCGCCGCAGGCTCCACAGGCCCCAGACTCGTTCCAGCACGCCTGGTGGTGCCGGGCCTGGCACGCGCGGCAGGCGACCCAGTCGGGGGCGGCGACCTCGACGTCATCGTGGCAGTAAGGGCAGCGGTTGGTCGCGACCTTCACCGCGACCTCCGGCGGCTGCTCCTCGCTCTCCGCCGCAGCCCCGCCTCCCTTCGCCGGCCCGCCGTTCCTGAGGTCGCGCTCCTCCTTGACCCGCCCGTCCTGGAGCACGAGCAGCCGCTCGCAGTACTGCTCGGCCTGGCGCATGTCGTGGGTCACCAGGACCACCGTGCGCCCGTCGGCGTGGAGGCCGCGCAGCATGGCCATGATCTCGTCGGCCGTGCGCGAGTCGAGGTTGCCGGTGGGCTCGTCGGCCAGCAGCATGCCCGGGTCGTTGGCGAGGGCCCGCGCGATCGCCACGCGCTGGCGCTCGCCGCCCGACAGCTCCGAGGGGCGGTGCTCGAGGCGCTTGCCGAGCCCGACCCGGTCGAGCAGCTCCTCCGCCTTCTTGCGCCGCTCGAAGTAGCCGAGCTTGCCCGCGAGGCGCAGCGGGAGGGCCACGTTCTCGAGCGCGGTCAGGTGCGCGATCAGGTTGAAGGACTGGAAGATGAACCCGACCGTCGCGCGCCGGTACTCGGCCAGCTCGTCCGAGCCGCGCCCCTTGAGCGGGCGCCCCTCGACGAGCACCGTCCCCTCGCTGGGGCGGTCGAGCCCGCCGAGCACGTTGAGGAGCGTCGACTTGCCGCTGCCCGAGCGGCCCACGATCCCGGTGAAGGTCCCGCGCCGGATCGCGAGGTCCACCCCGTCGAGCGCGCGGACCTCGGTCTCGCCGAAGCGATAGCTCTTGCGCACCCCGATCAGCTCGAGCAGCGTCTCGCTGGGGGCGGCGGTCGGGGCGGCGGTCATCGGCGCTCCAAGGTTCGAGGTCTGTGGCGAAGGGCCGGATTCTAAGGCAAGGGCGCGCGAGCGCGAGCGCGAGGCTCGGGCGCGCGCACGCGCTGCTCGTGCCGCGTCGGCCGCCCCTGCGCGCCTCGTGCTAGGATCCCGCCCCGCTCGCCAGGCGCGCCGCGCGGCGCGCCGGCCCCGCTCCTCCACCGCGCCCTGTCGGCCGGAGGCCCCGTGGATCGCCCCCCTCTGCTCGGCCTGTGGCACGTCGCGCTCAACGTGCCCGACGTCGAGGCCGCCCTCGCGTTCTACCGCGACGTGGTCGGGCTGCGCGTGGAGTGGCGGCCCGACCCCGACAACGTCTACCTGACGGGCGGGCGCGACAACCTCGCCCTCCACCGCGGCGAGGTCGGCCCCGCCCCGGGCGCCCTCGACCACATCGGCTTCGCGCTCCCCACCGCCGAGGCGGTCGACGCCTGGGCGGCGCACCTGCGCGCGCACGGGGTCCCGCTCCTGCGCGAGCCCAAGACGCACCGCGACGGCGCCCGCTCCTGCTACGCGCAGGACCCCGCGGGCAACATGGTCCAGTTCATCCACCACCCGCCGCTGGCGCCCCCCGCCTGCCGGCCGGAGGCCTCCGCGTGACCCGGCTCCCGACCCTCCCCTCGCTCGCCCTCGCGCTCCTGGCGCTCTGCGGCTGCCAGCACCCCCCGCGCGTCCCGACCACCTGGGCCAACGCCGCCCGCGGGGTGGTCAGCCCCGACACGCCCGAGGACGAGGTCCGCACGCCCACCGCCGAGTGGGGCCCGGCCGAGGAGCGCGAGCACGACGGCCTGAGCTCGCTCGACGGGGAGGAGGACCTCGGCGAGGTCGTCGTCCGCCTGAAGGACGGCGTGTACGTGCTCGAGCACGACGTGGTGCTCGCGGGCGCCAAGAGCTTCGTGCTCGAGGGGGAGGGCCCGCACAAGACGCGCCTCCAGCTCGACACCGACACCCTGCGCTCGCTCTCGCTCGAGAAGCTCGAGCGGGTCGAGCTGCGCGGGCTGACGGTGGCCGGCTACACCGGCGGCGGGATCTTCGTGAAGGACTGCCCCGACGTGGTGGTCGAGGACGTCCACTTCGCCGGCTCGCAGGTCGGCCTCGGGCTCGAGTCGTCGACGGCCAGCGTGGGCACCGCGGTGTTCGCGGGCTGCCAGACCGGGATCAGCGCCGAGGACGGCGAGGTGAAGCTGCGCGAGAGCGCGTTCCTCGACTGCTGGGTCGCGCTCGGCCTGAAGGGCGGCGCGATCGACGTCGAGTCGTGCGCGTTCTGGTCGAACCACGACGTCGTGAGCGGCACGCTCGACGCGCGCAGCCGGATCGTGGGCAGCGCGTTCGGGGGGCGCAAGCAGGTGCTCGGCTGGAAGGGGCGCCCCAAGCTGGCGAGCGACAACCTCGCCCCCGGGCGCGACCTCGGCGACCGGCTCGGGCGGTGGACCAACCGCGAGCTGCGCCACCCCGACGACTTCCCCCAGGGGGTGCTGCTGCCCGAGGACTTCGACCTGCCCGCGGTGCACCTCGCCCTCGAGCGGGCCCGCAAGCGGGGCGAGAGCGACCCCCCCGAGCGGCTGCGCGAGCTCGCCCGCGCCCAGGCCGAGGCGTTCGCGGTCCTCTGCCAGCAGGCGCTGCGGGCCCGCGACCTGCCCACCGCCCGCCGCCACGCCCGCACGGCGCTGCGCTACCTCGGCGACACCGACCTCGCCGAGGCGCCCCAGCCCGTGATCGATATCGCCGAGCTCGGCCGCACGCCATAACTAGCTGGTATCGCTGCTCTTGATCGGTCCGTTCCGAATGTGGGCTAATTCGGACCGATCTGCTCCTCTTTGAGCCTTGATACCGTACCGCGGCCGTCCTATATTCGGACGTGTTCGGGGCCAGCCCCCACCGGGGCCGGTCAGAGTGGGCCGTGCTGCAGATCACCAAGAAGGTCGACTACGCGCTCGTGGCGCTGACGCACCTCACCATCCATCCCGGTGAGCGGTTCAGCGCCCGGGAGCTGGCTGGGGCCTACCACCTCTCGCACACGCTCATGGCCAACTGCCTCAAGGCGCTCGCCAGGGGCGAGCTCGTCCGCTCGGTGCGCGGCACCAAGGGCGGCTACGAGCTGGCCGACTCGCCGCGCGCGATCTCGGTGGGGCGGGTGGTCGAGCTGCTCGAGGGGCCGCTGCAGCTCGCGACCTGCATCGGCCAGCAGCCTCGCGACCACCTGCAGTGCACCGTGTCGCGGGTGTGCCCCGTGAAGAACAACGTGTTCAAGATCCACCTCAAGATCCGCGACGTGCTCTACGGGCACTCGATCGCCGACCTCGCGCAGGGCGCGGGCCGCTCGGGCGAGGCGTTGCCGGTCGCGCGGTCGAGCGAGGTCGGCCTGTCCGTCCCGCTCAGGAGCAACGACGCATGAAGACGCCCGTCTACCTCGACTACCAGGCGACCACGCCCATGGACCCGCGGGTCCTCGAGGCCATGCTGCCCTACTTCACCGAGAAGTTCGGCAACGCGGCCAGCCGCAACCACGCCTACGGCTGGGTGGCCGAGCAGGCGGTCGAGGACGCGCGCGCCCGCGTGGCGGCGCTGATCGGCGCCAGCCCCAAGGAGATCATCTTCACCAGCGGCGCCACCGAGAGCGACAACATCGCGCTCAAGGGCGCGGTGGAGATGTACACCTCGCGCGGCAACCACATCGTGACGGTCAAGACCGAGCACAAGGCGGTGCTCGACACCTGCAAGTACCTCGAGGCGAGCGGCCGCGCGACCGTGACCTACCTCGACCCGCGCCCCGACGGCCTGGTCGACCTCGACGCGCTGCGCGAGGCGATCACCGACCAGACCGTGGTCGTGGCCATCATGGCGGCCAACAACGAGATCGGCGTGGTGCAGCCGCTGGCCGAGATCGGCGCGATCTGCCGCGAGAAGAAGGCGCTGTTCTTCACCGACGCGGCGCAGGCGGCCGGCAAGGTCCCGCTCGACGTGGAGGCCATGAAGATCGACGTGATGGCGATCTCGGGCCACAAGCTGTACGGCCCCAAGGGGATCGGCGCGCTGTACGTGCGGCGCCGCAGCCCGCGCGTCCGGCTGTCGCCGGTGATCCACGGCGGCGGGCACGAGCGCGGCATGCGCTCGGGCACCCTGGACGTCCCCTCGATCGTGGGGCTGGGCAAGGCCAGCGAGCTGGCCGCGGCCGAGCTCGACAGCGAGGCCGCGCGCCTGATCGCCATGCGCGAGCGGTTCTGGGAGGGGCTCAAGACGCAGCTCGACTTCATCCACCTCAACGGGCACCCCACGCAGCGCCTGCCCGGCAACCTCAACGTCTCGTTCGAGTTCGTCGAGGGCGAGGGGCTCATGATGGCCATGAAGGACCTGGCGGTCTCGTCGGGCTCGGCCTGCACCTCGGCCAGCCTCGAGCCGAGCTACGTGCTCAAGGCGCTGGGGGTCGGGGACGACCTGGCCCATACCTCGATCCGGTTCGGCCTCGGGCGGTTCACGACCGACGCGGAGGTCGAGTTCGCGCTCGCGAAGACGGTGAGCGCGGTCAAGAAGCTGCGGGAGATGAGCCCGCTCTACGAAATGGCGCAGGAGGGGATCGACATCAAGTCGATCCAGTGGCAGGCCCACTAGGGCCGCCGGAGAGGAGCACCACATGGCCTACAGCGAGAAGGTCGTCGACCACTTCAACAACCCGCGCAACGTGGGCAGCCTCGACAAGGCCGACCCCACGGTCGGGACCGGCGTGGTCGGCGCGCCCGAGTGCGGCGACGTCATGCGCCTGCAGCTCAAGGTGCAGGACGGCGTGATCGCCGACGCCCGCTTCAAGACGTTCGGCTGCGGCTCGGCGATCGCGAGCTCGTCGCTGGCGACCGAGTGGGTCAAGGGCAAGACGGTGGAAGAGGCCCTGAAGATCAAGAACACCCAGATCGTGGAGGAGCTCTCGCTCCCGCCGGTCAAGATCCACTGCTCGGTCCTGGCCGAGGACGCGATCAAGGCCGCGATCCAGGACTACAAGGCGAAGCAGTCGGCGAGCAAGCCGGCGGCGGCCCCCGGGGCGGCCCAGAGCTAGACCGGCGGAGGCGGGTGGCGTCATGGCGATCCAGCTGACCGAGCGCGCGGCCGAGAAGGTGCGCGAGATCCTCCAGGAGCGCGGCCTCCCCGAGACCGCGGGGCTGCGCTTCGCGATCAAGGGCGGGGGCTGCTCGGGGTTCGAGTACGTGGTCGACCTCGAGAAGAGCCCGCGCAAGTTCGACATGCCCGGCCGCCACGACAAGGTGTTCGTCTCCAACGGGGCGCGGATCCTCGTCGACAAGAAGTCGCTCCTGTTCCTGGACGGGACCGAGATCGACTGGGCCGAGCAGCAGTTCGGCCACGCGTTCACCTACACCAACCCCAACGCCAAGGGGATCTGCGGCTGCGGGACCAGCTTCTCGGTGTGAAGGTGGCGTCGCGCAGGCTGCACACGATCGACGAGACGCGCCCGGGCACCTGCCCGGAGGCGGCCTGCGACGCGCACCTCGAGCTCCCGTATCTGTGCCACGTGTGCGGGACGCTGCTGCGCGACCCGCCCGGGCTGACCCACTTCGGGCGGTTCGGGCTCCCGCCCCGGTTCGAGCTCGACCTCGCCGACCTCGAGCGCCGCTACCTCGACCTCTCGCGCCGGCTGCACCCCGACCGGCGGATCGGCAAGGGGCCGCAGGTCCAGGCGCGGGCGCTGATCCTCAGCTCGGCGCTCAACCAGGCCTACGCGGCGCTCAAGGACGAGCGGCTGCGGGCGGAGCACCTGCTGGCCGTGTGGGGCGGCCCCACCGCCGAGCAGGACAAGCGCACCCCGCCCGGGTTCCTCATGGAGCAGCTCGAGCTGCGCGAGGAGCTCGAGGAGGCCAAGGCGCGGGGCGACCGCCCGCGCCTGGAGGTCGGCCGCGCGGAGGCCCGCGCCGAGCGGGCGGGCTGCATGGAGCGCGTGCGCGCGCTGTTCGCGAGCGAGGGCTTCCCGCGGCCCGAGCACCTCGCCGAGCTCCGCGAGCAGCTCAACGTGGTCCGCTACTGGGCCACCCTGGAGGAGGAGCTCTCGGCCGCCCTGGCGGCCTGAGCTCCCGCGGCCGCGGCGGGCGCCTGGTCCGCCCTTCGCACGGCCCCAACGTGGAGGGACACATGAGCGAGCACGAGCGCGACCTCGTGGTCGGGATCGACCTCGGGACGACCAACAGCCTCCTGGCGATCGTGAAGGACGGGCGGCCCGAGCTGGCGCAGGACGGCGAGGGGCGCGCGGTGGCGCTGCCCTCGACCGTCTCGTACTTCGACGACGGCGGGGTGCTGGTGGGCGAGGCCGCCCTCGAGCGGGCCCCGCTCGCCCCCGAGCGGACCGTGATCTCGGTCAAGCGGCTCATGGGCCAGGGGCTCGAGGACCTCTCGCCCCAGGCCCGGCGCCACTTCCAGGCCCCGCTGGTGGAGGAGGGGCGCAAGCTGGTCAAGCTCGCGATCGGCGAGCGGACCGTGACCCCGCAGGAGGTCTCGGCGCAGGTCCTGCGCGAGCTCAAGCGGCGGGCCGAGGCCGGCCTGGGGCGCGAGGTGACCAAGGCGGTCGTGACCGTCCCGGCCTACTTCGACGACGCGCAGCGCCAGGCCACCCGCGACGCGGGCCGCATGGCCGGGCTGGAGGTGCTGCGGATCATCAACGAGCCCACCGCCGCCTCGCTGGCCTACGGCCTGGGCGGCAAGGAGGCCGAGGGCGTGATCGCCGTGTTCGACCTCGGCGGCGGGACGTTCGACCTCTCGCTGTTGCGGGTCCAGGCGGGCACGTTCCGCGTGCTCGCCACCGCCGGCGACACGCTCCTCGGCGGCGACGACGTGGACGCGATCCTGGTCGAGAGCGCGCTCGCGGCCCTGGCCGAGCGCGGGCTCGACGTCGAGCACCAGGCCCTCGGCCCCCGGCTGCGCGCCCGCCTGCGCGCCGCGGCCGAGCAGGCCAAGAAGGAGCTCTCCAGCACCGAGCGGACGACCCTCCGCGTGCAGGACCCCACCCACGGGGTCAACCTCGAGCTCGAGCTGACCCGCCCCGAGCTGCAGAAGGCGATCGAGCCGCTGGTCCAGCGCACGCTCGCGCTGTGCGCCAAGGCGCTCCGCGACGCCGGCCTGAGCGCCGCCGACGTGAACGAGGTGGTGCTGGTGGGCGGCTCGACCCGGATCCCCTACGTGCGCGAGCGGGTGGGCGGGTTCTTCGGCCGAACGCCCCACACCGAGCTCGACCCCGACGAGGTGGTCGCGCTCGGGGCCGCCCTCCAGGCGGACCTGCTGGCGGGCGGCAGCAGCGACCTGCTCCTGCTCGACGTGACGCCGCTGGCGCTGGGGCTCGAGACCTACGGGGGCGGGGTCAACAAGCTGGTCCTGGCCAACACCGCGATCCCGGCCCAGGCGCGCGAGGAGTTCACCACGCCCGAGGACAACGTCACCGCGATCGACCTCCACGTGCTGCAGGGCGAGCGCGAGCTGGTGCAGGACTGCCGCTCGCTCGCCCGCTTCAAGCTCAAGATCCCGCCCATGCCGGCGGGCATGCCCAAGCTCGAGGTCACGTTCCTGATCGACGCCGACGGGATCCTGCGGGTCATGGCCCACGAGCACCGCTCGGGCGCCGAGGCGGAGATCGAGGTGACCCCGGTCCACGGCCTGACCGAGGACGAGGTCGACCAGATCATGAGCGACTCGATCGAGCACGCGATCGACGACGTGCGCCGCCACCAGCGGATCGACCTCGTCAACGAGTCGCGCACCGTCGGGCGCGCCGCCCGCAAGCAGCTCGAGCTGGCGGGCGACGGCCTCGCCCCCGCGCAGGCCCAGGCCGTGCGCGAGGCGGCCGACGCGCTCGAGGCGCTGCTCGACCAGGGCGAGAACGAGGCGATCAAGGCCGGCCTGGACCGGCTCAACGAGGCGGCCGAGCCGCTGGCCCAGCTGGTGCTCGACCGCGCGATCCAGCAGGCGCTCAAGGGCAAGCGGGTCGAGGAGGTCAGGGTCCGGTAATGGGCGGCGAGAACCCCTACATCAAGCAGGCCGAGGCGCGCCTCCCCAGCGCGCCCTACACGATCCGCTTCCGCACCACCGGCGGCGAGACCAAGGAGGTCCGGGTCGACCCCGCCGACCTCCCCGAGGGGCACGACGGCCGCCAGGGCAGCCTGCTGCGGACCGCCCTCGCCGCGGGGATCCCCATGGACCACGCCTGCGGCGGGGTGTGCGCCTGCTCGACCTGCCACGTGATCGTGCGCAAGGGGTTCGACACGCTCAACCCCTCCAGCGAGGAGGAGGAGGACATGCTCGACCTCGCGCCGGGCCTGACCGACGTCTCGCGGCTAGCCTGCCAGGCGATCCCCGACGGGAGCGAGGACCTCGAGGTGGAGATCCCGTCGTGGAACCGGAACATCGTCAGCGAGGGCCCGCACTGAGCGAGGGGCTTGCCCCTTGCCCTTGCCTGGCGTTCCTGGTTTCTAACTCCTAGTTCTCTGTTTGATGCTTCTGCTCAGGCCGGTGCGTCGGTCGCGGGCGGCATGAGCGCGAGGAGCTCGTCGGGATCTGCCACCGTTGCTGCTCGGTCGGCCAGAGCGTCGAGGAGATCCAGGTCCTGGATCGCCTCCAGGCGCGCGGCGAGCTCCGGCGGCACGGCCCCGAATCGCCTCGCGAGCACGCGGGCGATCTCACGCCGGAAGCCCAGCGCCTCACCTTCCTTCCGACCTTCCTTCCGACCTTCCTCCCGACCGCGCTCTTCGGCGACGCGTTCGAACCGCATTTTGTAGGCCACGTGCTTCTCCCTCTCGAGCCGGTCGATCCGGGCGGTCCAGCTCCTGGTCGGCTCAGGCCGGAGCGTCGGTCGCCGGCGGCATGAGCGCGAGGAGCTCGTCGGGGTCGGCCACCGTTGCTGCTTGGTCGGCCAGAGCATCGAGGAGATCCAGGTCCTGAACCGCGTCCAGGCGCGCGGTGAGCTCGGGCGGCACGGCCCCGAATCGCCTCGCGAGCACGCGGGCGATCGCACGCCGGAAGCCCAGCGCCTCACCTTCCTTCCGACCTTCCTCCCGACC
>CAZMSZ010000133.1:10510-15207 GCA_964569055.1 uncultured Planctomycetota bacterium
CCACGTGCTTCTCCTTCTCGAGGCGGTCGATCCGCCGGTCCAGCTCCTGTTCGAGCTCGGCGGGCAGCGCGAGCAGCCAGTCGATCAACCGCAACAGCTCGAGGACCTCCTCCCGAGAGTAGCTCCGCTCGTACAGCCCTCGAACCAGGATCCACTTCCAGTGTAGCCGCGCCTGCGCGTCCTTCCGAGTGCGCAGCGAGGCGAGGTGCGCGCGCACCACCACGGCGATCGGGTTGCGGTCGGCGGCGAGCTCCTCGTCGCGAGCCTCCCAGTCGAGGAGCTTGGCGGTGGGGAAGCTGCGCACCGTGCGGCAGCCCAGCAGCCCCTCCTCGAACGCGCGCGGGTGCCAGTCGGGGCGGTCGTCGGCGAGCACCACCAGGCTCACGACCGGCGGGCCGTAGCGGTCGCGGATCCGATAGCCGTACACGAACACCCGCTCGGGCAGGGTGGGGTCGACCTGCCCCTGGACCTCGACGTGGATCAGCAGGCGGGCTTCGACCCCGTCGCGCAGCCACACCCGAAACAGCTTGTCCGCCAGCCGCCGCCCGGTCTCCGCGTCGCGCACCACCCGCTGCAGCTCGGCGTCGAGCGCCTCGTAGCCGCGCGACCAGTCGATCGCGGCGTGGACGGCCGGGAACAGGAGGCGCGCGAACGGCTCGAGGAACCGGTCGAGTGCCTCCTTCCAGGGGCTGTCGCGGTCGTCGGCCTCGCCCGTGCCCTCGCGGGCGGCGTCCGGCCCGACGCCGCCCGGCGCGTGTGCGTCTTGGCTCACCCGCCCTCCGAACCCCCGACCACGCGCGTCGCGCGGGTTGGGTTTTGTTCGGCCATGCTAGCGAGCCGGTCCGACAGCCCCGGCACCGCCGCGCCGGCGTGCGGCGCGCGCTCAGGCGGGCTCGTCGGACTCCGCGGCGACGCGCCGCCACACGATCCAGCCGGCCAGGCACAGGCTGATCGTGAGGGACGCGGCCAGCGGGAGCGGCGCGAGCTGCAGCGCGCCGAGCGGGCCGAGCAGGTCGGGCAGGCCGGTCTCCGAGAACACCGTCCAGCCGATCAAGAACACGGGGCTCACCAGGAACGCGGCCCGCGCGACCTCCCACCCCCAGGGGAGCGGCCCGAGCCCGCGCGCGCGCCACAGCCCATACGCCCAGGCGCCGAGCGCGGCGGCGAGGTAGAGCAGGGCGTCGTAGCGCAACGGCCACGTGAACGAGAAGCCGTCGAGGTTCCAGGCGAAGACCTGCAGGTCGTCGCCCGTGTCGATCACGCCGTCGGGGCCGGCCGAGCGCACGCCCCAGGTGCGATCCCGCCAGGAGACCGTGAGCCACCACGGGTTCCCCCACGTGTCGCGTGGCACGTCGGGCAGGCTCGGGCGGCGCTCGTCGGGGTGCGGCGCCAGTTGCACCCAGCCGCTGCGGTCCGCCGTCGGATCGTCGGGGCGGTAGAAGCGCCCGAGCCGGTTCTCGCGCCACTCCATGCTCTGCGACAGGTTGGCCCCGCCCAGGTCCTGCGGGTAGCCGGCCGGCAGCGCGACCCCTCGCTCGTCGGACCACAGCGGGGGCCCCGAGCCGCGCAGGCGGTCGGTCAGCGTGCGGTCCGCCCGCCACACCGCCCGCAGCCCTTCGATCGGATAGAGCGCGTAGTAGACCGGATAGAACAGGAGCCCGCCGAGCACGAGCAGCAGCGCCATGACCGCGGCCACCACGTCGCCGGGCAGGAGGTGCCTGCGCGCGCGCTCGAGCAGGGTCACGCGCCGCGCCCCTACCCGCCGCCCAGGAACGTGGCCCACACCACGTCCACCAGCGCGTGGACGAGCACCGGCGCCCACAGCGCGCCGGTGGCGCGGTAGGCGAGCCCGTAGATCACGCCGGCCAGGGTGGCCAGCACGAGGTATTCGAGCCGGCCTTCGAGCGCGTCGCGGTTGTTCCAGTGCATGAGCCCGAACGCGAGCGAGGAGAGCGCGAGCGAGGCCAGCGGCCGGCCGCTCTGCTCCTTGAGGCCGCGGTCGAGGATCCCGCGGAAGAACAGCTCCTCGGGGAGCGCGATCGTGAGCGCGATCGCCGCGCTCGCGCCCAGGAACCCGAGCAGGCCGTGCCGCGGCGGGGTCCAGCGCAGGAACTCGGTCCACAGCCCGAGCGGCAGCGCGACCGCCCCGAACAGGAGCGCCAGCAGCGCCGCCGGGAGGAGATCCCGCCGCTCGGGCGGGCGGGCGCCCACGTCGACCCGCCCGGCCACCCCGAACGCCAGGAGGCCGAGCGCGGTCACGACCAGGGCGGCCGCCTCGTAGCCCCACTGCGCCGCCGGGTCGAACCCGCTCGCCTCGGGGAACAGCCCGCGCCGGTACCAGCGCAGGTCGAACGGGATCCACAGCGCGAGCCACAAGAGGAGCGCGCTCCCGCCCAGGCCGTAGCGCCACAGCCCCGCGCCCGCCAGCGTGGCGGCCGCCCCGCCCGCGGCCACGATCGCGAGCGCGTAGGGGTCGAACCCGCGCGCGGTGAGCTGGGCCGGGAGCCCGAGCACCAGCACCGGCCAGGCGGCGAGCGCCGCCCCGATCAGCGCCAGCCCGCCGCTCGACGCGTAGCGGAGCGCCGCGACCAGGCCCGGGTGGAACGCGCCCGCGATCGCCGTCAGGAGCGGAGCCAGCGCCAGCACCGCGAGCGGCGCGGCGCGCTGGACGTCGTGGGCCTTGGCGAGCAGGCGCGCGGGGTCGCGCCCCTTCGCCGCGGCGGCCTCGGCCCCGGCCAGCAGCGCGCTCGCCTGGAAGTGGACGGTGAGCGCCACGAGCGCCACGGCGAGCACCAGCGAGGCGGCGAGGAAGGCGCGCGGGAGCGGCGGGGGAGCCGCGGCGTCGAGCGGGGGCGCGGCGTGCACGGGGTCAGGATACCGCCGGGCTTCCGGCCCGAGGTGCCGGCCCCTCTCCGAACCGGTGCCCACCGCCGCTCCCCATGAGCCCTTGTGCGACTCGCGAGCCGTCTGCAGACTGCCCCAGGGAGGGGTCCATGCGCTCACTCGCCGCGGTGGGGGTCCTGCTGGCGCTCGCGTCCGGCTGCGCCTCGCCGATCACGTTCTCGCCCGAGGGTTCGAGCCCGGCGGTGGTCCGGCCGGCCCTCCCGGTGCCGGTGCGGCTGGGGGTGGTGAGCGACTCGTTCAGCGACGCCGACCGCTACGCGTCGCTGCACCGCATGGTCATGACCGCGCTCGGCCACGACCTCAACTTCGCGGAGGTGCGCGAGGTCGAGCCGGGCGCGCGCCCCCACGACCTCGACTACGTCGTGGAGCTCGCCTACGAGGTGGAGACCGACGCCCGCTGGTACAACGCGCTGATCGCGTTCCCGGGCTTCTTGGCGTTCGCGCCCCACTGGGCGGGGCTGCAGTGGGACTTCGACGTGACGACCACCGGCCACCTGCGCCGGGTGCGCACCGGCCTCGAGGCGGCGCCGTTCGTGCGGCGCGACGAGCACCTCCTGCGCTACACCTCGGCCGGCTACGGGGTGGCGATCGGCATGGGCTGGGCGGGGCTGATCTTCCCGCCCGCGCTGGCCTCACCGATCGCGACCGGGATCGTGGCCGCCTGCTCGGACCAGCAGGGCTACCGCTACCGAGCGCTGTTCGAGCGCTCGCAGGCGGGCTGGGCCTGGGCGCAGCGCGTCGGGCACCTGATCGCCGAGCAGATCGAGCGCGACCTCGGCCCCACGGGCCCGCAGTAGCGTCATGGCCAAGAAGAGCTCGTCCGGCGCGCGCCCCGCGGCGCGCCCGCGCCTCGCGATCTCGCTCGGGGACCCCGCGGGGATCGGCCCCGAGGTGGTGCTCAAGGCGCTCGCCCGCCCCGAGGTGGCGGCGCAGTACGAGACGATCGTGGTGGGCGACCAGGCCCTGATCGAGGAGGCGGCCGAGCGGCTCGCGCTCCCCGAGCCCAAGCGGATCCACGCCCCGCCCGAGGTGGCCTGCCCGGTGGACCAACTGTTCGCCGGCCGCCCGAGCGCCGAGGCCGGCAAGGCCGCGGTGGAGGCGGTGCGCGTCGCGGCGCGCCTGGTGGAGGCGGGCGAGGCCGAGGCGCTGGTGACCGCGCCCCTCAACAAGGAGGCGATCGGCCTGGCAGGCGAGCCCTGGCCCGGCCACACCGAGCTCCTCGGCGCGCTGTTTGGCGCCGAGGTCCGCATGATGCTCCAGGGCGGCCCCCTACGGGTGGTGCTCTGCACGACCCACGTCCCCCTGCGCGAGGTGCCCGGCCGCCTCAGCGCCGAGGCGATCGCCGAGACCTGCCGGATCGCCCACGAGGGCCTGCTGTGGTTGGGCGTGGCCAAGCCCCGCCTGGCCCTGGCCGCGCTCAACCCCCACGCCAGCGACGGCGGCCGGTTCGGCGACGAGGAGGCCACGATCCTCACCCCGGCCGTGACGCGAGCCCGCGCCCAGGGCCTCGAGGTCACCGGCCCGCACCCGGCCGACACCCTGTTCGCGTGGGCCGCCCGCCCCGGCTCGGGGATCGACGCGGTGGTCGCGATCTACCACGACCAGGGCCTGATCCCGGTCAAGCTGGCCGCCTTCGGCAGCGCGACCAACGTCACGCTCGGCCTCCCGATCGTGCGCACCTCCCCCGACCACGGCACGGCCTTCGACATTGCCGGCCAAGGCCGCGCCGACCCGGCCGCCTTCGTGGAGGCCCTCAAGGTCGGCGCCGAGCTCGCCGCCCGCCGCGCGCCGGG
>CAZMSZ010000133.1:15307-18092 GCA_964569055.1 uncultured Planctomycetota bacterium
CTGAAGCCAGCCCCCCCTGCGCGCCGATAGAGCAAACGGCGAGCACCACGCTCGGGGAGGGCGCCATGGGGATCTTCCGCAAGAACGACGAGCTGTTCGAGATCATGTCGCGCCACACGCGCCCGGCGCGCTACGGCGGAGGGGCCGCGGGCGGGACCCCCAGCGGGGCGGCGACCCGCACCCCGCCCCCGAGCACGCGCCCGAGCGCGAGCGCGAGCTCCTCGGCCGCCTCGACCTGGCGCCAGCCGCGCCTGAACCCGCTCGCGCCGGCCAGCTCCTCGAGCAGCAAGCCCGGCGAGGAGGAGCTGTTCGAGCTCGACGGCGAGGCGCTGGTCCTGGTCGACGATGGGTTCGTGGAGGGGCTGGGCGACGAGCCGCCCGAGCCCGAGGTCAAGACGCTGGTCGTGCGCCAGGACACGGTGGTCGTGGGGGCGATCCTGACGACGGCGCTCCTGGTGGCGGCGTTCCTGTTTGGCCGCACCTCGGCCGAGCCGGCGGGCGCGGACCCGCAGGGTCCCGGTGAGGTGGCGGTGGTGATCCGCGAGCAGGCGCCCGCCCAGGCGGCGGCGGTCCAGCCCGAGGGCCAGCCCCAGACCCCGCTCGCGCCCCAGGCCCAGCAGCCCCACCCCCAGACCGCCGCCGCCCCGCAGGGCCAGGGCGGCCCGATCGTCCCCCAGACCGTGCCCGGCGGGTTCCGCCCCGAGGGCGGCGCGGCCACGAGCGCCGCGGCCAGCGCCCCGGGCCAGGCCGTGGCCCTCCCCGCCAGCGCGCCCCAGGTGGAGGAGAAGTACATGCTGGTGGTGTGCACCACCAGCTCCTCCAACGCGGTGGAGCTGGCCCGCTGGCTGAACGAGCAGCCCCGCTCGCCGATCTTCGGGCGCGAGGGGGTCAAGGCGGAGGCCAAGGGGGGTGAGGTGCGGATCCGCGGCTTCGCCCAGCGCGACGACACGGTGCTCGACCTCGTCAAGCAGACCCCCGACCCGCTCGGCGGCGGGCGGCCCTTCGAGTCGGCCTACTTCCGCAACGTGCGCTGAGCCCAAAGCCCAAGCGACCACCCGCCGGGGCGGCGAGCCACCAGGCCCGCCGCCCCGCGCGCTTCTGGAGCCCGCGAGCCTCGGGCGGCCCCTCCCGGCCCCCCGCGCTGCCCGCGGTGTTGAAGGGCCGCGCCTTATGGCGGATAGTCACGGATTCGGAGCGGACCCCCCCGGGCCAGCCTGGGGCCAAGGTCTCGCACCTCCGGAGCGAGGTCTCTCTGAAGCCCCGGCCCGACTGCATTCCCTGCGTGCTGCACCAGGCCCTCCAGGTGGCGCGCGCGGCCTCCGAGGACGAGTGGAGCCAGCGCAAGGTGCTGGCGAGCGTCCTGCAGGCCCTCCCCATGGCCGACTGGGACACCAGCCCAGCCGAGATCCTGGAGGACGCCTTCAAGGCGGCCCGCGACACCCTCAAGGTGGCGGATCCCTACTTCACCCTCCGCCAGCAGACCCACGAGCACTTCGCCGCCCTGGCCCGCGCCTTCCGCGACCGCCTGGCCGCGCTCGAGGACTCCGAGGAGCGCTTCGCCCTGGCCGTGACCGCCGCGACCGCCGCCAACCTGGTCGACGAGCAGATCTTCGCCCGCTTCTCCAAGAAGGACCCCGAGGAGGCGTTCGAACAGGCCCTCAAGAGCGGGTTCGCCCTGGGCGACCCGGCCCAGCTCCGCGAGGCCCTCGAGGGCGCCGAGTCGGTCCTGTATCTCCTGGACAATGCGGGGGAGGCCCACTTCGACCGCCTCCTGATCAAGCAGCTCGAGGCCCAAGGCAAGCGCGTCCGCGTCGGGGTCCGCGGCGGCGGCCTCCTCCACGACGCCACCCTCGAGGACGCCCTCACGGCCGGGCTAGGCCCCGAGGGCCCAGTCACGATCGAGGAGACGACGGAGGACGAGGAGCCCCAGCCCCCCTCCACCCAGGCCGAGCTCCCCGCCGACCGCCCCGAGCCGACCCCAGGCGCCGAGGGCCCCTCCGGCCAAGCCAGCGCCGAGGAGCCCCCCGACCTGTTCGAGCTCAAGCCCGGCCGCCTGGCCGCCACCCGAGGCAAGGAGCTGACCGCGGCCCTGGAAGCCTCCGACGTGGTGATCGCCAAGGGCTCGGCCTACTACGAGACGTTCACCGCCTCGAGCAAGGAGGTGTTCTTCCTCCTGCGCGTGAAGTGCAACCCCGTCGCGGCCTCCCTGGGCGTCCACCCCGGCGCCCTGGTGATCCACCGCGTCCCCCCCCGAGCCCCAGCCGGCGAGGCGTAGCCCGCCCAGCCCAGCCCAGCCAACCCACCGGGCCAGCCAGCCCACCCCCATCGGCCCATCGCGTCCCCGTCCCGCTTGACGGTTGACCCGGGCCCGAACGCGAGTAAACTCGTCCGCCTGACCGCCGGAGGATCGCCCCGTGTCCGTTCACAAGAGCCTGAAGCTCTCCAAGGGTATGGCGCGCACGCGCAACGTCTACACCCGTTGGGAGCGCCTGCTGAAGCTGAAGGAAGACGGCCGCTGGACGGACGAGAGCCAGATCTTCGGCCTCCCCAAGGTCCGCGTCACCGTCGTCAAGCTCGGCAAGAAGAAGAAGAAGAAGGGTCCCGAGGAGGAGGAGGACAAGAAGGGCAAGAAGAAGTAACCACTTCTTCGCCTATCCTCCGCCTCGCAGCCTGACCAGACGAAACACCGAGCCCGCAAGGGCTCAACTTTCCTCGGTAGCTCAATGGTAGAGTAGGTGGCTGTTAACCACTTGGTTGTAGGTTCGAATCCTACCCGAGGAGCTCT
>CAZMSZ010000134.1:0-8224 GCA_964569055.1 uncultured Planctomycetota bacterium
GTGCTCTTCGGCCGGGCGTCGGCACGTACGGCGAGGAGGCGCCCGCCGCCTCCCCGCTCCCCATCGGGATCGCGCTCGGCGCCGCGGCGCTGGCGGCGCTCGGGCTGCTGCTCGTGGCCTCCGCCGCCGACACCCCCGCCGCGCGCCGCTTCGGGCGCGCTCCCGACGCCTGGGTCGCGCGCCAGGCGGCCGGGGCCGCGGTCGGGCTCCTGGCGCTGCTCGCCGCCCGCGCCTGCGGCCCGCGCACGCTGCGCCGCCTGGCCCTCCCCGGGCTCGCGGCGCTCCTCCTCCTGTGCGCCGCCACCCTCACCCCCGCGCTGGGCCTGCGCGCCGGCGGCGCCCGCCGCGAGGTGGCGCTTTGGAGCCTGCGGTTCGAGCCGACCGCGCTCCTGATCGCGTGGGCCCCGCTCGCGCTCGCGGTCGCCCTGCGGCCCGATCCGCTGGGGCGACCGCGTCGCGCCTGGCCGCTGTGGGGCCTGCTGGCGCTCGCCGGCGGGGTGTGCCTGCTCCAGCCCAACTTCGGCCATCTGGCCGCGTTGATCGCGGCCGCCCTCGGCACCGTGCTCGGGCTCGGCCCCGCGGCCCGCCCGCTCGCCGCCCGCCTGCTCGCGCTCCTCGCCGCCTGCGGCCCGCTCGCCCTCGCCTTCCCCTACGTGCGCTGGCGCGTGGCCAGCTTCCTCGAGCCCGCCCTCACCGCCGACACGCGCGGCCTGCAGGCGATCGTGACCGGCGCCAGCCCGCTCGGGCTCGGGCTGGGGCGCGGCGGCGACAAGGCCCTGCTCTCGACCGCCCCGAGCGACTACCTGCTGGCGGTCACCCTCGAGGAGCTCGGCTGGCTCGGCGCGGGCGCGGCGGTCGCGTCGCTGCTCCTGCTGGCGCTCGCGGTGGCGACCGCCCCCAGCCGGCACGACGCGCCGCGCGAGACCACCGCCGTGGCCTGGGGCGTGGCCGCCTCGCTCGCCTTCCCCACCCTCCTGCACGCCGCCGTCAACCTGCGCCTCGCGCCCGTCTCGGGCACCCCGCTCCCCCTCCTGAGCGCCTCGGGCTCGACCACGGTCGCCGCGCTCCTCGGCGTGGGCGTGGTGCTCGGGCTGCTGCGCGCGCCGCGACATTAGCGGGCAGTCTGGGGAGATTGCATCAGCCCCTGAGTCGCATTCGTGCTCGTGCTCGTTCGTGCTCGTACGAGCACGAGCACGGGTACGAACGGGTACGAGGTCGATCGCTCGCTGACAGCCCGCTAGCGCCGCAGGCGCGTGGGGCGCAGCCAGAATGAGGGCGCGAGCAGGGCGAGCACGGGGTACAGCTCTAGGCGCCCGAGCAGCATGGCCGCCACGAACAGCAGCTTGGCGGCGGGCGCGAAGCCCTGGTAGTTGGCGGCGGGCCCGGCCGCGCCGAGGGCCGGGCCGGTGCTCGTGAAGCAGCTCGCCGTGGCGCTCGCGCCGGTGAGCAGGTCCACCCCCGTCGCCGTCACCACCAGCGTTCCCCCACCGATCAGGACGAAGAAGATCGCCACGAACCCGAGCGCCTCCTGCAGCTCGAGCTCGCTCACCACCTCCTCCCCGAGGCGCAGCGGGATCACCGCCCGCGGGTGGGCCAGGCGGCGGAGCTCGCGGCGAAGGAAGGCCAGCACGATCAGGATCCGGCGCATCTTGAGCCCGCCGGCGGTCGAGCCGCTGCAGCCGCCGACGAGCATCAAGCCGATGAGCACCGTCTGCGCGGCCCACGGCCAGCGCACGAAGTCCTCCGTCGCGAACCCGGTGGTGGTCGAGACCGAGGTCACGTTGAAGGCGCCGTCGAGCGCGGCCGCGCCGAGCCCGCTCGCCCCGCGATAGCGCGCGACGCCGCTGCCGAGCAGCGAGGCGATCATGAACGCGCTGCCGCCGAGCAGCAGGATCAGGTAGGCCCGGGTCTCGGCGTTGCGCCAGACCGCGCGCGCGATCGTCGCGGGCGCCCGCGCCAGGCCCCGCCCGAGCGCGCGGGCGCGCCCGTGCTCGGCCCGCTCCGCCGCCACGAGGGCGCGCACCTCCTCGACGGCGCGCCCGAGCACCGCGAAGTTGAGCGCGCCGAGCGCCATGAACGCGATCGTCACGACCTGGAACCTCGCCCCGTCCCAGGTCGCCATGCTGGTGGTGTGTGTCGAGAAGCCGCCGGTCGCGACGCTCGAGAACGCGTGCAGCAGCGCGTCGAAGGGCTCCATCCCCAGCGCCGCGAGCGCGACCGTCTGCGCGGCCGTCAACCCGACGTACACCACGATCAGCCCGCGGAGCGTCGCCCGGGTGCTGCCGCGGAAGCGCACGGTCAGGAAGCTGGCCTCGGTGCGCTGCGTGCGACGCAGCGCCTCGGAGTCGGGGAGCAGCGGCGCGAGGAGCACGACCACGAGCACGATCCCGGCTCCGCCGACCCAGTGGGTGAAGCAGCGCCAGAAGTGGAGCGGCAGCGGGCTGCCGAGCGCCCCTGCCCCGGGCGCGGTCGCGAGCCCGTCCACGTCGACGAAGATCGAGGCGCCGGTCGTGGTGAGCCCGCTGACGCTCTCGAACAGCGCGTCGAGCGGCCCCGCCGCCCCGCCGGCCACGTAGGGGACGGCCGCGGCGAGCGCCGCCGCCAGCCACCCGAACACCACGATCACGAGCGACTCGCGCCGCGTCCACTTGCGCGCGACCCCGCGCAGCGGCGCCAGCAGCCCGCCCGCGAGCAGGGTCCCGAGCGCCCCCACCAGGAGCCGCGTGGCCGGCCCGCCGAGCGTCAGCGCCAGCAGGACCGGGACGAGCTGCGCGGCGCCCACGATCATGAGGACGATCCCGGTCACGCCGAGCACGGCGCGCAGGTCGACCTCGAGGCGGGGGAGGCGCAGACCCATTCGGGAGCCCTCGCGGCGCCCGCTGCGCCAGGCGGGCTCGTCGCAAGCGGGGGAAGTGCGGGGTCCGCGCCGCCTCGTGCGGGGCGCGACGACCCTGGCGTGTTCCCCGACCGTACCGCGCCCCTCCCGCGCGGTCATCGCTGCACTTCCTTGACGTCCGACGGAGCTTCCTTCACACGGGCCCTGCGCCATGGAGCGAGGCCGCCGCTCACCTTCGGGTACGCTGATCGGGACGCATGCACGTCCTCGACCGTCCCTCCCTCCTCGCCTCCCACGCGAGCGGCGTCCGCTCGGCGGCCCGGCGCTACGCGCTCGCCGCCGCGATCTTGACCGGCGCCACGGCGGTCGCCTGGGGCTGGCGCTCGCTCTCGCTCGCGGACGCGCACCAGGTCGCGACCTACCTGCTGGCGGTCGCGCTGATCGCCGCCTCCTGCGGGCGCGGCCCGGCGGTGCTCGGCTCGTTCGCCGCGGTCGGCCTGTTCAACTTCTTCTTCACCGCGCCCCGCTACACCCTGCACGTCCACGACAGCCAGTACCTCGTCACGTTCGGCGTGCTGCTCGCGGTCGCGCTGCTGGTGAGCACGCTGACGGCGCGGCTGCGCGAGCAGCGCGAGGCGGCGCGGCTGCGCGAGCGGCAGACCGACGCGCTGTATCGCATCAGCCGCGAGCTGTCCGCCGCCCCGGGCACGGCGTCGGTCGTGCGCGTGGCCGAGCAGCTCGTGCGCGAGCTGCTGGCGCTCGAGCCGACCGCCGTGATCGAGGGGGAGCACCCCGCCGCGCCGCTGAACGCGCTCGCGCGGCGCGCCCGCGAGGAGCGCCGGCCGCTCGAGTCGCGCCACGAGCAGGGCGGCGTCGCGCTCGCCCTCCCGCTGCTGACCCGCGACGCGGCGCTCGGGGCGCTCGTGGTGCGGCCGCCCGCGGCCGGGGCGCCGGGCCCCTCGCCCGAGGAGCGCCGCCTGCTCGAGGCGATCGCAGACCAGCTGGCGCTGGCGCTCCAGCGGGAGCGGCTGACCGAGGGGATCCACCGCGCGCAGGCCCAGGCCGAGACCGAGCGCCTCCGCAGCGCGCTGCTGAGCTCGGTCTCCCACGACATTCGCACGCCCCTGGCCTCGATCGCCGGCGCGAGCAGCAGCCTGCTCGAGGCCCGCGGCGCCCTGCCCGAGGCCGTCGCCCGTGAGCTCCTGACCACGATCTACGACGAGGCGGACCGGCTCGGGCGGCTGGTCGAGGACCTGCTGCAAATGACCCGGCTCGCCACGGGCGGGATCGAGCCCAGCCGCGAGTGGCACCTCGTCGAAGACCTCGTGGGCTCGGCCCTGACGCGGATCGCGCGGCTGTTGCGCGAGCACGAGGTGCGCACCGACATCCCGCCCGACCTGCCGCTCGTGGCGGTGGACGGGGTGCTGGTGGAGCAGCTCCTGATCAACCTGCTCGAGAACGCCGCCCGCTACACCCCGCCCGGGAGCGAGATCGAGGTCTCGGCCCGCGCCGGGGCCGAGGGCGTCTCGCTGGTGGTGGCCGACCGCGGCCCCGGGCTGGACGCGGGCTCGCGCGAGCGGCTGTTCGAGCCGTTCTTCCGGGGCGCCGGGGCGGGGAGCCGCGGGGTCGGGCTGGGGCTCGCGATCTGCCGCGCGATCGCCGAGCTGCACGGCGGGAGCATCGCGGTCGAGCCGCGCCCCGGCGGCGGCGCCCGCTTCTGCGTGCGATTCCCGCCGCAGGAGCAGCCGCCCGAGCTCCAGGCGGTGGACGACGACGCGCCCCTGGCGCGGGGGGCGCTCAGCTCGTGACCGACGACCGCCCGCTGGTGCTCGTGGTGGAGGACGAGCGCCCGATCCGCAGCTTCCTGCGCGCCTCGCTGCACGATCAGGCCTATCGGGTGTGCGAGGTCGAGACCGGCGCCGCCGCGCTGGCGCGCGCGGCCGAGGCGCCGCCCGACCTCGTGATCCTCGACCTCGGGCTCCCCGACCTCGACGGGCTCGAGGTGCTCGACCGCCTGCGGGAGTGGTCGCACGCGCCGGTGATCGTGCTCTCCGCCCGCGGGCGCGAGCGCGACAAGATCGCCGCCCTCGACCGCGGCGCCGACGACTACCTGACCAAGCCGTTCGGGGTGGGCGAGCTGCTGGCCCGCCTGCGCGTCGCCCTCCGCAACCGCGCCCGCGCCGCGGCCGGCGGCGAGGCGCCCCGGTTCGTGGTCGGCGACCTCGAGCTCGACCTCGCCGCCCGGCGCGTGTCCCTGGCCGGGCAGCCGGTCCACCTGACCCCGATCGAATACCGCCTGCTCACCACCCTCGCCCGCCACGCCGGCAAGGTGCTCACCCACTCCATGCTCCTGCGCGAGGTGTGGGGGCCGGGCCAGGCCGACGACCCCCGCTACGTGCGCGTGTTCGTGGCGAACCTCCGACGCAAGCTCGAGGCCGACCCGGCGCGGCCGCGCTACATCCTCACCGAGCAGGGCGTCGGCTACCGTCTGGTGGACGAGTAGGCGCTCAGGTCCCCGCGCGCTCCAGCGCGGCGGCGCGGCGGGTGAGGTCGAGCAGGTCGTGCTCGCGATCGTCCCCGCGCGGGTCGAGCGAGGCCTCCACCCAGCGCGGCAGGTCCGCCAGGCGGGTGCGGGTGTAGGGGCTCTTGCGCAGCACCTCGGCCAGCTCCGCCGCGCAGGCGGTGAGGCGGAACCGCTGCGAGGCGGCCTCGAAGGTCGGCGCCACGGCGGCCGTGAGCGAGAACGTCTCCTCGTGCGCGGGGTCGGGGCCCTCGAGCGGGCGCGGGCCGGGCTTGTAGCGCAGGCCGACCTCACCCAGCGGGCCGCTCGAGCCCGGCACCAGCTCGAGCTCGTACAGGGCCGTCACGGTGTGGCCGGCGCCGACCTCGCCGGCGTCGACCCGGTCGTCGCGGAAGTCGTCGTCGTGGATCGCGCGGTTCTCGTAGCCGAGCAGCCGGTAGCTGGCCACGCGCCGCGGGTAGAACGCGACCTGCAGCTTGACGTCGCGGGCGAGCACCTCGAGGTTCTGCACCAGCTCCTCGCCGAACAGCCGCTGCGCCTCCTCGATCGTGTCCACGTAGGCGTAGCTGCCGTCGCCGCGGTCGGCGAGCTGCTCCATCAGGGTGTCCTTGTAGTTGCCGACCCCGAACCCGAGGGTGCCCAGGGTCACGCCCCGCGCGCGGTGCTGCTCGATCAGGGCCAGGATCTCCTCGTGGGAGGTCGGGCCCACGTTGGCGTCGCCGTCCGAGCACACGAACACGCGGGTGTTCACGCCCGGGCCCGCCTGCGCGGCCGCCAGCCGATAGGCGAGCTCGATCCCCGAGCCCATGGCCGTGCCCCCGCCCGCGCGCAGGCCCGCCAGCGCGCGCTGGATCCGGTCGCGCTCGGCGACCGGGGTGGGCGGCAGCACCAGCTCCACGCTGCCCGCGTAGGTGCAGATCGAGACCACGTCGTCGGGCCGCAGCTTCTCGACGAGCAGCGCCAGGCTCCGCTTGACGAGGCCCAGCTTGTCCTGCCAGGCCATGGAGCCCGAGGTGTCCACCAAGAACACCAGGTTGCTCCGCTTGCGGGCGTCGCCGTCGAGGCGCCGCCCCTGCAGGCCGACGCGCAGCAGCACCTTGCCGGGCCGGAACGGCGAGGGCGCGGCCTCGCTCAGCACGGCGAACTCGCCCTCGCGCGGCGAGGGGTAGCCCTGACGGAAGTAGTTGACGAACTCCTCCACCCGCACCGCCGCCGCGGGCGGGAGCACCCCGTCGCGCAGCTTGCGCCGCGCGATCGTGTACGAAGCCGTGTCGACGTCGATCGAGAACGTGGAGAGCATGTCGAGCCCGGTCGGGACGGTGGGCCGCACGCCGTAGTCGCGGTAGCTCTCGGTCCCGTGCTCGCGGGCCGCGAGCTCGCCAGCGCGCCCGTCGAAGGCCGCCGCGGCCAGGAGCTCCACGCGCGGGGTCTGGCTCCGCTCGTAGGAGACGCGCTGCGCCTCCCGCAGGTCTGCGCGGAGGGCGGCTTGGGGGGCGCGCCGGACGTGCTCCGAGGCGCGCTCGCTCGCGCAGCCCGCCGCCAGGGCCGCTGTCGCCGCCCACACCGCCGCGCTTGCCCTGCCGATCCCACGCACCACCTCGCGCCGCTCGCTCATGCCGTCCCTCCGGGTTGGTGTCCCCTGGACCGGCGCCGCAACCCGGCGATTCGACGGCGCTTGCGGCGAGGGGCCGCGGGCTGTCGGTGCGTTCGGGTATCGTTCGGCTCGCCGGCGCGAGGCCGGCGTGACCAAACCCAGCCGCGACGTGCGCTCCGGGCGCGCGCGGCGCTGACGGGACCCGAACGGGGTCCTCTCGAACACGTGCTCGAGAGAAGGAGGCAGATCGTGATCAACCGTGTCGTCGTGGCGGGCCGGCTCGCCGAGGATCCCATCGTCCGTCGCACCGCCGGGGGCGAGGCGCTCGTCGTGCTGACCCTGGACGTGCAGCAGCCCCGCTGGGGCACCACCGAGCCCGAGGTGGCCTGCATCGAGGCGCACGCCTTCGGGCGGCGGGGAGAGACCATCGCCAAGTACTGCGAGCGCGGGAGGGCGCTCCTGGTCGAGGGCTACCTGCGGCGCGAGGGCGAGGACCTCGTCGTGATCGTCGAGCAGTTCAGCTTCCTCGAGCGCGGGCTGCGCTCCCGCTCGCTGTGGGCCGAGGCGAGCGTGGCGGAGGCCGCCGCGTGAAAGTGCTTGGCTGGACCGGGGGGCCGGTTTACCTTCGAGAGCCCCCCCGCCCTGCCCGCCCGCCACCGCTAGCTCTCCGGAGGCTGCTCGTGCGAACCGCGACCCCGAACCGCGCGTCCCGGCTCTCGTCTGGGTTCCTGATCGCGCTCAGCCTGTTCGCCGCCGCCGGGGTGGCCGGGGTGGCCGGGGTGGCGCGGGCCCAAGACGAGGTCGACGTCTCGGGGGTCTACACCCTGAGCGGGGGCTGGTTCGGCGATCGCGCCGAGACGCAGGTCCTGCTGCGCCGCACGGCCGACGGCAACTACGAGATCGCGCGCGCCTGGACGTTCACCGCCAGCGGGGAGGAGGGGCCCGCCCTGGCGGGCAGCGCGACCGTGGATCAGGTGCGCACCCGACCGGCCCGGGAGGGGAGCACGGCCTGGACCCACCGCGTCCGGCTGCAGGTCGAGCTGCGCCGGGTCGCCGGCGCGGCGAACCGCCTCGACGCGCTGTTCGGCGGGGACGCCGTGTCGCCCGAGCGCTACACGGGGACCTACTGGGTCTACGACCGCGGGGCCAGCATGGCCGGGCGGGTGCGGGTCCCCGGCCCCGACGGCGCCACCACCGTGCTCTACGAGACGGGGGAGCGCTCGGGCGACCTCGAGGAGGAGGAGCCGGCCAGCACCGAGGACGCCGACGTCGC
>CAZMSZ010000134.1:8324-18032 GCA_964569055.1 uncultured Planctomycetota bacterium
CGGCGCGCCTCGGCTCCTGTTCCCCGACGGCGGCACCTACCTCGTCGGGCAGCTCGTCCCGGTGCGGTTCCGCCCGAGCGACGCCGGGCTGGAGGTGCTCGAGGGCGCGGCCGCGATCACGTCCAACGAGGCGGGCACGTTCGTGCGGCTGGAGGGCCCCGGCAAGGTGGTGATCCGCGCCACGCGCGGCGGCGACGAGACCTCCGCGCCGAGCGAGCTGACCGTGGTCACGGCCGAGCCGATCGAGGTCACCGTGGCCGACACGATCGCGCTCGAGGACGCTCCCCCGCCGCACTTCGCGCGCGCGCGCGGCGCGGCGGCGGGCACGCACACCTGGGAGCCGGCGGCGATCCTCAAGGACCGCCCGCTGCGGCTGCAGGTCGTGCTCGAGCTGGGGGCGGCGCTCACGCGTCCGACCCGCGCGCGCCTGGTGGGCACGCAGGGCGACCTGCGCCTGGCGGGCGAGGTCCGGCTGCAGGGGACCGGCGCGAGCGTGGTGCTCGCGAGCGAGGGCCCGCTCACCGACTCGGTCGCGGTCAACGCGCTCGACCTCGCCTGGACGCTCCAGCCCCTCCCCGAGGGCGAGGTCGACCCCGAAGGGGTGGCGGTCGCGATCGGGACCACGCCCCTGCGCGTGTACACGCTCTACCGCGCTCCGGTCGACAACCCCATGCCGCGCTACGCGCCGAGCTCGCGCCAGGGGCTGCCGCTGCGGACCAAGCTCCACATGGAGCTCGCCTGCGCGTGGGCCGAGGGCGCCTCGCAGAACGTCGGCGGGGGGCCCGAGTCGATCGCCTACAAGATCGACAACAACTACCGCAACCACGTCGCCTGGGTCGACTACGGCCCGGACGGCGAGTGGGCCCCGCCGGTGCCGCACTACCCGAAGGGGACGCCGCCGCCGCTCAACTACGACGACCTCGAGGGCTACGTCTTCCGGGGGCACCGCGCCCAGTCCTACGTCTACTACCCGAGCGCGGACGACCCCAAGCCCTACGCCGACTACCGCTACTACGCCAACAACTTCGGCTGGTGGGTCCTCGACAACCCGACGCACACCGGCGGGCGGTGCAACCAGCAGGCGAGCTTGATCTGCGACGTCCTCGGCACCGTCGGGATCCGCGCGGAGGTCTATTACATCGAGCGCACCGCGGTCGGCGCGCGCAGCGGCCGTCCGCTGCGGCGCTACTACAAGTCGAGCCGCTCGACCAGCGTGTGGAACTTCCACGGCCAGGCCGAGGTCCAGCTCGAGGACGGCACGCGCTGGCTGTACGACGGGACCGGCTCGCGGCCGCCGGACCGGATCAACGGCCGGGTCGATCGGCTGATGGCGATCCCCGGGCCCTACATCGACTACTGGCAGATCCCGCGCTACGACGACCGGCAGGGCGGCGGCTGGTTCGCGCCCATGTGGGACTGGCCGGACACCTGGAGCGGGGTGCCGATCCAGCCCGGCGAGGCACCGCTCGACAAGGACGCCCCCGACGGGACCTACTCCGTCCGCCTCGGGCGCTGGCGCCTGCCCGACGGGAGCGTGCGCACGTTCTACGCGGTGAACGTGAACCAGGTGTTCGTGAGCAAGCTCGACGAGCCCAAGGCCACCGCCGAGACCTACGACTCGACCGTGCACGGCGCGGCGACCGAGCGCGTCGGCGACTGAGCCGGGCAGAGGTCGACCGCGCCCTCGACCGAGGACCGCGCGAGGTGCGGCGCTGCGGCTCACGGACGACCTCGAAGGGCCGAGCGCTTCAGGGAGGGTCAGGCCCGAGGCGTAGCGCGGGTCGGCCTCCCGCGGGCGCCGGCGCGGCGCGCTTGTCCGTCCTCCGACGCGCGGCGTAGGATCTGCGCGGCGCCACGCCGGGGGGGCGTCGGAGGATCGCGTCCATGGCCGTATGTACCTCCTGCGGCGGCTCCAACGCCGCTGGCGCTTCGAGCTGCGAGTACTGCGGCAGCCCGCTCGACGGGCGCCAGCAGATCGACGTGGCCTGGGTGGCGCACAGCGGCGAGGGCGCGCGGGCCGAGGGCTACCTCACCGTGGAGGCGCCGGCCGACACCGACGCGGCGCGGGTGCGCGCGCTGGCGGAGGCGGCCTTCGCGGCCAGCCACGACGCGCTCGGGAGCGGCGCGCGCCGCGAGACCCTCGAGGCGGCCCTGCGCGAGCGGCTCGAGCAGCTCGCGGCGGGGACCATGGAGATCCGCAAGCTCGGGGTGACCACCTACTCACCGCCTCAGCGGCTGGGCGCCGCGGGCGCCGCGGCGCCGAGCCCTGCCCCCGCGCCCGCCGCGAGCGCGCCGAGCCGCGGACGCCTGTTCTCCTGCGCGATCGGGGCGTTCGCGCTGCTCCAGATCCTGTGCGGCGGCCTGTGCCTGACCGGCAGCGTCGCCGCCAAGCGCGAGGCGGCGGCGGTCGCCGGCGCGCGGGTGCTCTCGCCCGAGGAGGCGGCGGCGGCGAGCGGGCTGGTGTGCGTGGAGGCCGTCCGCGCCGAGCTGGCCGAGCCGCCCGTGGCGCGCACCGACGAGGCCGAGATCCCCTGCGTGTATCTGAAGGAGACGCGCGTCACCGAGGAGCAGGTCAGCCGGCGCGGGCGGCGGGGGCGCAGGCGGACGAGCACCGAGACCACCCGCCACCCCGCCCAGATCCAGGCGCCCGAGTTCCGCCTCGGCCCCCTGACCGTGCGCCCGAGCGTCGACGCGAGCTGGAAGGGGGCGCGCACCCTGGGCGTGCGGACCGTCGACGAGCAGCAGTGGTACGAGCTGGAGGGGATCCCGCTCGACACGCCGCTGACGGCGCTCGGCACGGTCGAGGACGGGGTGCTCCAGGAGGGCGCGGACGAGCTGTTCGTGATCTCGACCCAGCCCAGCCACGCGGCGCTGGTGTCCGAGCTGCGGGGCGCCAGCCAGGGCATGCAGGTCCTCGGTATCGTGGCGCTCGCGCTCGGTGCGCTCCTGCTGCTGGGCTCCCTGGCGTTCGCCCAGCGCCGGGGGTAAGGTCGGGGGCTCATGGCCATGCCCCAACCGACCAAGAGCGACTCCAGGAGCGGCGAGGCCAAGAGCGGCGAGAGCAACGGCGTCGACCCCAACGACCCGCTCGGCCTGTTCGGCACGACCGTGGCCGGTCGGTTCGTGGTGGTCCGCTACCTCGGCCGCACGTCGGTCGCGCACATCTACCGGGCCGTCCACACGCTCATGGAGCAGCCCTGCTTCCTCAAGATCACGACGCCCGACCCCACCAGCTCCGACGGGATCCCCAACAGCCTGCGCCGCGAGGCCCAGGCGGCGGCCCGCTCCAACCACGCCGCGGTGCTCCGCCTGTTCGACGCCGGGGTCAAGGGCGGCTACGCCTACCTGGCGCAGGAGTGGTCGGACGGGCCGAACCTGCGCGCGATCATGGCGCGCGGGCGCGACGTGCCGGTCTCCGACCTCATGGACCTCGGCCTGCAGCTCCTCGACGCGATCTGCGCGCTGCACCGCAACGGGATCATCCTGCGCGCGTTCGATCCGGAGCGGATCCTGGTCCCCGCGGTCGGCGGCAAGACCCGCCTGCGGCTGTTCGACCTGTCGCGGATCGCCTACATGGGCGAGAGCCTGTCGCAGGGCTCGAGCAAGGAGCACCCCAGCTCGACGGGGTTCTTCATCCGCTCCACCCGCTACATGGCGCCCGAGGAGATCCGCGAGGAGCCCGCCGAGCCGCGCTCCGACCTGTACTCGTTCGGCGTGCTGCTGTGCGAGATCATCACGGGCGAGTACCCGTTCGCCCCGCGCGGCCGCGGCCCGACCGCGTACGTGGTCAGCCACCTCAAGGACGACGTGCGGCCGATCGTGTTCGAGGGGCGCGAGGAGATCCCGCAGGACCTGCCGGGGATCATCCGCCGCCTGCTCGCCAAGTCGCCGAACGACCGCTTCGAGACGGCCGAGGCCGCGCGCCGCGCGCTCGAGGACATCATCGTGCCCGACCTGGTGCGCCTCAACACGCCCAGCGACCGTCACGTGCTCGAGGCCTGGCGCCAGCGCGTCAAGGTCGGGCTGCGCTCGACGCAGTCCATGCTGCAGACCACCCCGCCGCTGGGCCTCGACAGCGACGACGGGGAGTAGCCCTACAGGCGCTCCTCGATCGCGATCACCTGCCCCCAGGTCGCGTCGAACTCCTCGCCGAAGGTGCTCTTGCTCCCGTAGCGCACCGCGCGGAAGTACTCGATCAGCCGCCGCGCCAGGAGGTTCACCCGCTCGAGGTTGCGGCGCGAGGCCTGCCCGCGCAGCGCCTCGGGGCGGCGCAGCACGTAGGCCGAGATCGCGTGGGTCATGAGCACCTTGGGCAGCAGCTCCGCCCGCAGGCGCAGGTCGTAGGCCCGCCAGCCGCTCTTGCTCGTCTCCTCGTCGGGCGCGAGCACGCGGTCCCACACCAGGCTCTGGAGCGCGCTGATCTCGGCCCGGCTGACGTTGTAGTCGCCCATGTCGCGGGCCAGCCCGTAGACCGAGGCGATCAGCTTCTCGAACCCCTTCACCCGCTCCGAGAGGCCGCGCACGCGCTCGTAGCCGGGGATCTCGGCGAAGGCGTCCTCCAGCTCCCGCCTGGCGCGGATCACCACCACCGCCTCCGCCTTGAGCTCGCGCAGGGCCCTGGTCTTGTCGCGCGAGAACAGCGCGGTGAAGCCCCGCCGCTCGGGCGCCTGCTGCAGCTCGCGCACCCGGGCCTTGATCGCCTCGAGCTTGCCCTCCTGCTCCTCGATCCCGAGGGCCAGCTCGGCCAGCCGATCGCGGTGCTGCGCCTCGAACGCCTCCCACTCTTGGAGCAGCTCCAGGATCGCCTGCCGCCCGCGCGCGTCGGTCACGTCGGTGATCTTGGTGAAGTCGCTCTCGTCCACCCGGAACCGGATCGGCGAGCGGGTCAGCTCTCCTTCGTCCCCCTCGGTGACCGCCTGCATCAGCGTCTGCTCGCGCTCGTCGAACAGGTCCCAGGCGAAGTTGCGCAGCGTCGGCCGCTGCAGCATGCGGTACAGCTCGGCCAGCACCCGCAGCGGCGTGCTCGACTTGAGCAGGCTCGTGAACAGGTGGAACAGCAGCAGCAGCTCGGTGTCGGTCTCGAGCAGGTCGGGCGCCAGCGGGTGGCGCGCGTCCCCCTCGCTCAGCGCGCGCTGGCGCAGCACGCCGAGGGCGCCCGCGAAGTCGTCGACCACCCGCTCCGCGCCCTCGAGGTTCGCGCCGACCTCGTCGTACAGCCGCACCCCCTCGGGGGCGCGCACGAACAGGCGGGCCCCCAGGCAGGCCGCTCCGGACACGTTGTAGAAAGCGGCGTCGGGCGGGAACACCGCGTAGGGGTGGGTGAAGAAGCCCCAGGCGTCCTTGCTGCCG
The DNA here is from genome assembly GCA_964569055.1 of uncultured Planctomycetota bacterium. Lineage (GTDB taxonomy): Bacteria > Planctomycetota > J058 > J058 > J058 > JAWLGW01. The sequence continues at coordinate 13,674 of CAZMSZ010000134.1, forward strand.
AGGTCGACCCCCTCGCGCCGCACCGCGAGCGGCAGCGTGAACGGCCCCTTGCGCACGAAGTCGTAGCGCAGCTCCTGCGCCCCCTCGCGCTGGCGCGGGCACACCACGACCACCCGCGCCCACTTCTCGCGCGCCTGGCGGTGGAGGTCCCGCACCGCGACGGGCGGCCCGGCGCGCACGAAGTCGGGCGCCGGGAAGCGCACCTCGGGCTCCTCGTAGCTCATGCGCCGAGGTTACCCGCACGGCTCCCCACCGGCCAGCGAGCCCTGGCCTTCACCGGCTCCGCCTTCACCGAGGAGGGTCGCGGAGGATCCGGGCACGTGGAGGCGCCGACGTGGAGCTACGCTGCTTGACACCCTCGGGCGACGTCGTCTATCGTCCGCCTTCGCTGCCCGGCCCGCGCCTCGCGCCGTCAGGAAGCAAGGGGTCACAGCAGAAGGGCCGGACGAGTGGCGTCCCACGAGGCCAACACTCCCGCGCGGAGCGTCCCCTCCGAGGTCGACGTCCTCTTCGGGCGCGCCTGCCTGGCCTTCCAGCTCGTCGGCCGCGACCAGCTCCTGGCCTGCGTGGCCGACCAGCGCCGGCTGGCGCAGGAGGGGCGCCCCTTCACCCTGGCGCAGGTCATGATCGGGCGGCGGGTGATCACCGCCGACACCTACCGGCAGGTCGCCCAGCGCGTGCAGGCGCACCTCGCCCAGCAAGGGCGGCAGCAGGCGCTCGAGCAGGCGCCCCCCGACATCACCGCCACCGGCCGCTACCACAACGTGCGCGAGGCCCTGCTCAGGGAGCAGGCGGAGCGCCAGCGCTTGCCCCAGGGCGTCACCACCGACCGGATCCCGGTGGCGCAGCCCTCCGCCCAGAACGTGCAGTGGTCGCAGCTGCCGGCCCAGCACAGCCCCGAGGAGATCGCGGCGGCCGAGCGGACCTGGGACTCGATCTCGAGCGTGGTCGAGGACCCGGGCTACGACGTGATCGCCGAGCCGGTCACGCCCGCCCCGCAGGCGCGGCCGCAGAGCGCCCGGTTCTCGGGGTCGGAGACCGGCCCGCCGGTCCCGCCGCCCGGCCCGGGCGCGCTCGGGCGCGAGCGCAAGGACACCGGGATCCGCCGCCTGCTCGGGGTCCCCGACAGCGCCACCGAGTTCGACTTCGGGCCCTACCGCGTGCTCGGCGAGATCGCCGCGGGCGGCATGGGCGTGATCTACCGGGCCCGCTCCAGCGACACCGGCCGGGTCTACGCGCTCAAGGCGCTGATCAACGTCGAGAACGCCAACGAGAAGCAGCTCCGCCGGTTCATCCAGGAGGCCCAGAGCGCCATGCGCCTGGACCACCCCGGGATCGTGAAGATCCACGACATCGGGATCTTCGAGAACATCCCCTACTTCACGATGGACCTCGTGGAGGGGCACGACCTCCAGCACCACATCAAGCAGCGCAGCTTCCCGCGCGAGCAGCTGCTCGAGATCGTGGCCAAGACCTGCCACGCGGTGCACTACGCCCACGAGAAGGCGGTGATCCACCGCGACCTCAAGCCGGCCAACATCATCGTGCGCGAGCCCGATCGCTATCCGATCCTGACCGACTTCGGGCTGGCCAAGAACCTCGACAGCAGCTTCAAGCTCACCGCCGAGGGCGCCATGGTCGGCACGCCCCTGTTCCTCTCGCCCGAGCAGGTGGCGGGCAAGGGGCACGCGGTCGACCGCCGCTGCGACGTGTACGGCCTGGGCGTCATGCTCTACCAGATCCTGGCCGGCAAGCTCCCGTTCGTGGGGCGCAACCCCTACGAGGTCTACCGCAAGGTGCTCGAGGAGGACCCCAAGCCGCCGCGCGAGCACGACCCGACGGTGCCCGAGCCGATCGAGCGGGTGTGCCTGATGGCCCTGGCCAAGGACCGCGAGGAGCGCTACCCCACCGCGCTCGCCATGGCCGAGGACATCGAGCGCTCGTTGCGCGGCGAGCCCGTGCAGGCCAAGCTGCCCACCCCGGTCGGCGGCCCCGCCGGCAGCACCGCGCGCCAGGGGCGTCCGCGCGCCGGCGGCGCCTCCGCCCCCGCCGGCGCCGGCCCGCCGCCCTGGATGCTCCTCGCGATCGCCGGCCTGGCCCTGGTGATCGTGCTCGGGCTCGCGGCGATCGTGTACCTGCTCGCGACCGGCTGAGCCTCGCGGAGCGCTGACCCAGCCCGAGACGCGCGGGACGAGCGCCCGCGCCGCGGCTGACCCACGCCCCGCCGCACGCCGGGCGAGCGGCCGGCGCGCGACCGGCAGGCAGGTTGCTCCTTTCCCGAGCGGAGAGGTGCCCAATGGCCGATCGCCCGCCGTGGTTCGTGGCCGCCTGGCCGGGCATGGGGAGCGTCGCGGTGCTCGCCGGGACGTACCTGGTCCACGAGCTCGGCGCCCAGCCGGTCGGTCAGGTCTCCGCCCGGGAGTACTTCGACGTGCAGCAGGTCGAGGTCCGGCGCGGCCTGCTGCAGCCCGCCCAGTACCCGCAGAGCACGCTCTACGCCTGGCAGAACCCCGACGGCCCCGACCTGCTGGTGTGCCTGGCCGAGGCCCAGCCGCAGGTGCGCGGGTTCGCGCTGTGCGAGTCGCTGATCAGCGAGGCGGTCCGGCGCGGCGCGCGCCGCGCGATCACGTTCGCCGCCATGGCGACCCCCAGCGACCCGCGCGCGCGCGCCCGCGTGTTCGCCGCCGCCACCGACGCCGCCCTGCTGGGCGAGGTCCGCCAGCAGGAGGTCCAGCTCCTGCGCGAGGGCGCGATCACCGGGCTCAACGGGGTGCTGCTCGCCGCCGGCAAGGCGCAGGGGATCCCGGGGGTGTGCCTGCTCGGGGAGGTGCCGTTCTACGCCAGCGCGATCCCCCAGCCCAAGGCCGCCGCCGCCGTGCTGCGCGTGTTCTCCAACCTGAGCGGGATCGAGCTCGACCTGGCCCGCCTCGACCTCCAGGCGGAGCTGGTGGAGGAGCGCCTGGTCGAGCTGCTCGGCCGGCTCGAGGAGGAGGCGCGCGCCCAGGGCGCCGGCGAGGGGAGCGTCCTCGACCGCCTCACCGGCGGCGAAGGGCCCGACTCGCGCGGCGACGAGGCGGAGGACGAGCTCGACCTCGACCTCAGCGTGCTCATGGGCGGGGAGGAGGGCGAGGAGGAGGCCGAGGGCGGGGAGGAAGGCGAGGACGCCGAGGCGCCCCCGCCGCGCAAGCGGCTCGAGCCGGGCGTGGTCACCCAGATCGAGACCCTGTTCGGCCAGGCCGGCCGCGACCGCGGCAAGGCGCTCCAGCTCAAGGCCCTCCTCGACCAGCACGGGGTGTTCAAGGAGTACGAGGACAGGTTCTTGGACCTGTTCCGCGAGGCGGCGTGAGCGCTACCGCGTGGTCTCGGGCTTCTTCGCCTCGGCGAGCAGCTGCTCGAACTCCGCCGCGTCGACGGCCCGCACCATCGCGTTGGCGAAGGCCACGTTGCGCCGGCCGTCGGGGTGCTCGTGCGCGTCCCACAGGAGCGGCCGGCTCCCGCGGGCGTTCGCGCTGAGCAGCACCGGCAGCCCCTCGTACGAGGACGCCCCCGGCCCGTCGAACGGGCAGGCGAACGTCTCGGGGTTGTCGACGTACCCCTTGGCCACGATCAGATCGAGCGCCTTGCGCCCGGTCGGGTCGGTGGGGTCGTGGGGGTAGCACCGCTCGTCGTCGGCGTACTGGATCGCGCCGAGCATCAGCTGCCGCAGGTTGTTGGCGCACCTGACCTCGTTGGCGCGCTGCCTGGCCCGGTTCAGCGCCGGCACCATGATCGCCGCGCCCACGCCCAGGCCGGCGAGCGCGAGCGCGCCGCACCCGGCGAGCACGATCACCAAGATCTTCCCCGTGCTGCTCTTCTTCTTGCCCTCGCCCGTGTCGCCCATGAGCCCTCCTGGCCCCGAACGCTACGGGCCCGGGCGCCCGATCGCAACGGCCTTCAGCGCGCCGCCTCCGCGGCGCGCGCCAGGAGCGCCGCGCGCATGGGCTCGTTCTCGGTCATGGCGGCCGCGCGCTCCAGCTCGCGGCGGGCCTCCTCGCGCCGGCCCAGCTTGAGCAGCAGGTCGCCGCGCGCGCTCGGGAGGAGCGGATAGCGCTCCAGGCTCTTGCTCGCGACCAGCCGGTCCACCAGCTCGAGCCCCGCGGCCGGACCCTCCGCCATGCCGACCGCGACCGCGCGGTTGAGCTCGACCACGGGCGAGCCGGTGAGCTCGACCAGCAGCCCGTACAGGGCCGCGATCTGGCGCCAGTCCGTGCGCTCCGCCTCGCGCGCCCGCGCGTGGCAGGCGGCGATCGCGGCCTGGAGCGTGTAGGGCCCGCGCAGCCCTCCCAGCGCCACCGCGCGGTCGAGCGCCTGAAGGCCGCG
>CAZMSZ010000135.1:0-17602 GCA_964569055.1 uncultured Planctomycetota bacterium
CACCCCCAGCGCGGCCGCCAGGGCCTCGGCCGCGGCGGCGGCGGCGCGGGCAGGATCGGCCGCCCCGGCGGCGGCCAGGAGGCGGGCGCGACTGAGCGCGACCAGCGCCTCGCCCACCTGGCAGCCGGCCCGCGCGAAGCGCGCCGCGGCCGCGGCGTAGCCCTCGAGCGCGCGGCCGAGGCGGCCGCTCGCGCGACGCAGGTGCGCGAGGTTGAGCGTCGCGTAGCCTGCCCCGGTGACGTCGCCCGCCGCCTCGAGCAGCGCGGCCCGCCGCTGGTAGTGGGCGCGCAGCTCGTCGGCGCGGGCGGCGCGCTCGAGGGCCGCCTCCTCGATCGTGCGCGCCACGTGCGCGCCCGACGCGTCGCCCAGGAGCGGGCCGCGCCGCCCCGCCAGCGCGCGCTCGCCGGGGAGGGCCTCGGGCGGCGCGCCGCCCTCGCGCGCGGCGCGCGGGTCGCTCGCGCGCAGCGCCAGGCCGTCGCGCAGGAAGGCGGTGGCCGCGGGCTCGTCGCCCAAGAACCGGCAGGCGTGGAACAGCTCGTCGAGCACGCGCACGCGCGTGGCCACGTCGCCGGCGGCCCCGAGCAGGGCCAGCGCCGCCTCGCCGTCGGCGCGCGCCTGCGCGTAGCTCCCGCTCCACAGCCGGACGCTCGCCCGCTCGCCCAGGCAGCGCGCCCGCTCCAGGCCCGCGCCCTCCTCGCCGGCCGCCTCGGCCTCCTGCGCGCAGCGGACCGCCGCCTCGAGGTCCGCCAGCGCGGGCCCGAGCTCGCCGCGGTCCTTGCGGATCGCGCCGCGCAGCCGCAGCCCCTCGGCGCTGCGCGGGAAGGGGCGGTCGAGCGGCGCGAGCAGCGCGAGGGCGCGCTCGCCCTCGCCGATCGTGGCGAGCGCCTCGGCGAGCCGCAGCGTGAGCTCGAGGTGCGAGGGGCGCGCCGGGGCCGCCGCCCCCAGCCCCTCACGCAGCTCGAGCGCGCGCTCGTACAGGCGCCGGGCCCGCGCCGGCTCGCGCCGCTCGCGGGCCGCCGCGGCGGCCTCGGTGGCGTGGCGCAGGGCAGCCCCGAGCTCGCCCGCCTGCTCGGCGTGCCACAGGAGCTCCTCGGCCCGGTCCGAGCCGGCGTGCGCGCCGCGCTCCAGCGTGGCCGGGTGGCGGCTCTCGAGCATGCGCGTGGCGCGCGCGTGGAGCTCGCGCACGCGGGCCGCGCCCAGCCGCGCGCGGGCCGCCTCCGCCAGCGGCGCGTGCTCCACCTCCAGCCACGGCGCGAGGTCGCCCTCGCCGGGCGCCTCCTCGCGCCGGGTCACCAGCCCGCGCCGCTCGAGCTCGCGCAGCGCCGCGCTGGTCGCCTGCGGGCTCAGCCCGGCCGTGGCCGCCGCGAACGGCAGCCGGCGCCCGCGCGGGGCGGTCGCCAGCGCGCCCAGCAGCTCGGCCGCGGGGCCGTCGAGGCGCGCCACCCGCTCGGTGACGAGCGCCCCGGTCTCGACCCCCGGGAGCAGCGCCGCCGCCGCCTCCTCGCGCACCGCGAGCACGCCCTCGCGCACCGCGACCGCGTCGCCCTCGGTCAGCCCCTGCAGCGCCTCCTCGATCAGGCGCGGGTTGCCGCCGGTCGCCTCCCACAGCTTGGCCACGAACGGCTCGGGGACGGGGCCGCCGCTGAACACCGCCTCGAGCAGCGCGCGGGTGTCGGCCCGGGTCAGGCGGTCGAGCTCGAGCGTGAGCGCGCCCGCCGCGCTGAGCGCGCGGTCGGGCGCGGGCGAGGCCACGATCAACAGCGCGCGCCCGGGGTCGGCCGCCAGCGCGCGCACCAGCTCGCGCGAGGGCTCGTCGCAGCGGTGCAGGTCGTCGAGCGCGAGCGCGAACGGGGCCTCGGCCGCCAGCTCGCGCAGCAGCCGGGCCAGGGCCGCGGTGGGGCGCACGCGCGGCGGGAGGGCCGCCGCCAGCTCGTCGGCCTCCTCGGCCAGGCGAGCCGGGTCGAGCGAGGCGGGCGGCGGCGCGTCGGGCGCGGGCGCGTCTTGCCCGGCGAGCCGCGCCAGCAGCGCCTCGCGCCCGCCGCGGCGGAGCAGCTCGGCCAGCGCCTCGCGGAACGGCGCGTACGGCGGGTCGTCGGGGCCGTGCGGGCGCAGCAGCAGGCAGGGCAGCCCCTCGAGCTGGAGCGAGACCTTGAGCGTCGCGAGCAGGCGGCTCTTGCCGACGCCCGGCTCGCCCACCACGCAGAACGCGCGCGGCCCCTCGTCGCCCGGGTGCGAGTCGGCGGGGCCGGGCGGCGGCGCGCTGGGCGCGGGGGCGGCCTCGAGCACCGCCTCGACCTGGCGGCGGCGGCCGACCAGCCGCGCGCTGCGCAGGTAGCTCTCGAGCGTCTCGTCGGCCTCGACGGCGAAGCGCCGCCCCAGCGCGGCCCCCAGCGCGCGGATCACCTCGTTGGCCGAGGCGAACCGCTCGCCGGGCGTCTTGGCGAGGAGCCGGCGCACGATCGCCTCGAGCGCCGAGGGCACCTCGCCCGGGGCCAGGCCGCGCTGGGCGAAGGTGGGCACCGGCTCGCCGACGTGGGCCCGCAGCACGTCGAGCGGGCCGCGCCCGCCGTGGAAGGGCGGCGCGCCGGTGAGCGCCTCGTACAGGACCGCGCCCAGGCCGTACAGGTCGGCGCGCGGGTCGACCGGCTCGCCGCGGATCACCTCGGGCGCCATGTAGGCGATCGTGCCGCGCATGGCGCGGTCGTCGGGGTCGTCGCGCTCGCGGGCGAGGTGGAAGTCGAGCAGCCGCACCTCGGGGCCGGCGGCCCCCTCGAGCACGAGCAGGTTCTGCGGCTTGACGTCCATGTGGATCAACCCGCGCGCGTGCACGAACGCCAGCGCCCGCAGGGCCTGCACGCACGGCTCGAGCGCCGCCTCCCAGCCCGCCGCGCGGGTGAAGGCCACCAGCGTCCGCCCCGGCAGGTGCTCGAGCGTGAAGAACAGCTCGCCGCGCCCGGGCACCACGTCGAGGTCGTAGACCCGCGCCACGTGCGGGTGGTGCAGGCCCGCCAGCGCGCGGAACTCGCGCTTGAGGAACCGCACCGCGTCGGGCGTGAGGCGGTCGCGCCGGATCACCTTGAGCGCGACCTCCTCGCCCCGCCGCAAGAGGTCGCGCGCCAGGTAGACCCGGCCCAGCGAGCCCCAGCCGAGCTCCGACAGCACCTCGTAGCGGCCGTGCAGGCGCACCCCGACGAGGTCGCCCGCCTCCTCGCTGCGCGGCGGAGGGACGTGGCCGTCGTCGAGCCGCGGGTCGCCGCCCACGCTCAGCGCTCGGCCACGCGGGCGCGGAGCCGCGTGAAGTCGCGCTTGCAGGCCAGGCAGTCGGGCTGCTCGAGGTAGCCGGGGCGCCGCTCGCGCGGGATCGTCTCCAGCAGGCGGCGGATCCCCGTCATGGCCTCCACGAACGACTCGAGCGCGCCCTCCTCGTTGCCCAGCCGGTCGAGCACGCGCCCGCGGGCCGCGGCCACGCGCCAGGCCAGCTCGCGGTCCTGCGTCCGCTCCGCCAGCGCGGCGGCGCGCTCGAGCAGGCCGAGCTCGCGGCTCGAGAGCTCGTCCTGGCAGGCGACCGCCACGTCCACCCGGGCCAGCCACAGCTGCCCGCGCTCGGTGTCGGCGAGGGCCTGCTCGGCGGCGGGCTCGCTCAGCTCGGCCAGCGTCCCGCGCGCCAGCTCGTGCGCGCCGCGCGCCAGCAGGATCCGCAGGAAGGCGAGCGCGGTGCGCATCACCCCGGCGGCGTCCTCCTGCTTGCGGAACAGCGCCTGCGCCTCGGTCAGCAGCTCCTCGGCCTGGTCGAGCTCGCCCTCGAGCTGCAGGGCGCGCCCGAGGCACTCCAGGGCCGCCGCGCGGGCGCGCGGCACGTCTCCATGGAGGGACGCCCGGCGCAGGGCCTCGGTCGCCCGCGCCGCGGCGGTCCGGGCGTCGCCGAGCTGGAGGTGCATGCGCGCCTCGGCCGCGAGCGCCCGCGCGGCCTCGGCGCGCAGCCCGAGCGCCTCGCTCGCCTCGAACGCCCGCGTCAGCTCGGCGCGGGTCTCCTCGTACTCGCCCAGCGCCAGGTGCGTGCGCCCGAGCTGGAGGCTGGTGCGCGCCACCTCCACCCGGTCGCCGGTCTTCTGGTGGATCGCGAGGGCCCGCCGCAGCAGCGCGGCCGCGCGCTCGTACTCGCAGCGGCGCAGGCAGGCCTGCGCCAGCCGCCGCGCCGCCGCGGCCACCCCGCCCACGTGGCCCAGCGCCGTCTCGCGCTCGAGCGCCCGCTCGAACCGGCTGACCGCCTCGTCGAGCTGCCCGCTCTCGAGCGCGACCAGGCCCAGGTCGCCCAGCGCCTGCGCGGTCCCGTGCTCGTCGCCCATGCGGCGGCGGATCGCGAGGCAGCGCTCGAACTCGCGCTCCGCCTCGCGCAGCGCGCCCAGCGCCAGGCGGCTGCGGCCGAGCACGGTGCGCACCTGCGCCGCCTCCTCGCCCTCGCTCAGGCCGACGGTCTGGGCCAGGCCGACCTCGCACCAGGCGATCGCGTCCTGGTAGTGGCCGGTCTCGAGGTAGACCGAGGCCGTCGCCGCGAACAGCGCGGCCGCCTCGCGCTCGAGCCCGTCGCGCCCCGCCGCGAACGCGCCCTGCGAGAGCGCCTCCAGCGCCCCGTCGAGGTCGCCCCGCCGCTCGAGCACCTGCCCCAGCCGCCGCGTGGCGCGCACCCGCTCGACGGGGGTCAGCGCGCCGGCCAGCTCGGGCGCGAGCAGCCGCCGGTAGGCCGCGGCCGCCTGCTCGTAGTCGCCCGTGAGGGCGAGCAGGTCGGCCGTGCGCTGGAGCAGGTCGCGCCAGCGGCCCGAGCCCGCGGGGAGGAGCGCCAGCGCGCCGGTGTAGAACCCGATCGCCTTGTGGTTGGCGTGCACGGCGCGCGCCTCGTCCGCCGCGCGGATCCCGTAGGCCAGCGCACGCTTGCGGTCGCCCGCCGCCTCGAAGTGGCGCACCAGCTCGGCCGCCTCGACCGTCCCCGCGGCGAGCTCCGCCCGCCGCTCGAGGTGCTCGCCGCTGCGCTGGTGGAGGGCCACGCGCCGGGCCGGGTCCATCTCGCGGTAGATCGCGTCGCGCGCGATGTCGTGCACGAAGTCGTAGCGGCGCGCGTCGCCGCGCAGCTCGGAGAACAGCACCTGCCGCCGCTCGAGCGCGCTGAGGCGCGCCACCAGCTCGCGGGCCCCCTGCTCCATGAGCGCCGCCAGCTCGTGCACCGTGGCGCCGCGGCCGAGCACCGCCAGCACCTCGAGCGGCTCGCGCTCCTCGGGCGTGGTCCGCCCCGCGCGGGCGAGCAGCACCTTGGCGACCGTGTCGGGCAGCCCGTGGGCGTCGGCCTGCTCCCAGTCGATCTCCCAGCGCCCGTCGCGCCGCTTCAGCGTCCCCGACTCGACCAGGCTCCGCATCAGCTCGACGATGAAGAACGGGTTCCCCTTGGTCTCGCGGTAGATCCGCCGCGCGAGCGTGCGCGGGTCCGAGCCGGCGCCGAGCATCGACTCGAGCAGGGCGTAGACCTCCGGCTCCTCGAGCGGGGCCAGGGGCAGGCGCTCCACCACGCGCTCGGCGGAGAGCTCGTCGAGGACGCCCCCCTGCGGGCCATCGGCCGCCTCCGTGGCGCGATACGTCCCCACGACCAGCAGCCGCAGCGGCGGCTGCGGCGCGCCGCCGCGACGCGAGAGCGCGCGGGCCGACTCGGCCAGCGACAGGTTGCGGCACAGCCAGCGCAGCAGCTCGAGCGTCTCGAGGTCGGCCTGGTCGAGGTCGTGCAGCAACACCATCAGCGGGCGGCTGCGGCTGTAGCCGATCAAGAACTGCGCCAGGGCGTCGAGCAGGCGCAGCTCCTCCTCGGCGGGGTCGAGCGCCGCGCGCGGCGCGACCGGCAGGAACGAGGCGTCGAGCTCGGGGATCAGGCGCACCAGCTCGGCCCCGTAGCGCTGCACCAGCCGCCGCCGCAGGGGGTCGCGCTGGCGCGGCTGGAGCGGGGCGCCCTCCTCGCCCGGCCACAGGCCGAGCAGGTCGCGGAACACCTCCACGAAGGCGGCGTAGGTCCCCTGCCCGGCGTGCCCCTCCACGACCGCGACTCGGCGGAGCTGGGCGTAGGTCTTGAGCTCGCGCAGCAGGCGCGACTTGCCCAGCCCGCGCTCGCCCGAGACCAGCACCACGTGGTGGAGCGGCGCCTCGGAGTCGGCGGGCGCGGGCGCGTCCGCGCGGTCGGCCGTCAGCGCCGCGTCGAGCTCGGCGCTGTCCTCGGGGAACGGGAGCGCGCCGGGGCGCGGGGCCTCGCCCGAGTCGTCCAGACCGTTGAGCCCCAGGGCGCGCAGGTCGAACGGGTCGAGCTCGTCGGAGCCGAGGTCGAGCACGAACCCGGTGGCCGAGCCGCTGCTCGAGTCGTCGATCCGCTGCGTCCGCCGGGCGCGGGTCGTCGCCGTCGGCGGCGGGAGGCTCGCCAGCGGGTCGTCCGCCTCGCGCCAGGAGAAGATCCGCTCGAACTCGCCGGTCAACGCGCCCAGCTCGCGAGTCCGGCCGGTGAACCCGCCCGAGAACACGAAGTTGAGCGCCGCCTCGTGCGGCTCGACCGCGTAGTCGCGCCCGTACAGCTTGCCGAGCGCGCGGATCACCTCGTTGGCGTCCTGGTAGCGCGCGCCCGGGTCCTTGGCGAGGAGGCGCAGGATCAGGAGGCGCAGCCCGTCGGAGAGGTCGGGGCGGAGCGCCTGCGGGTCGGGCGGCTCCTCGCTCACCACCCGCCGCACCACGTCGAGGTTGGTCTCCCCGCTGAACGGCAGCTTCCCCGTGACGCACTGGAAGATCGTGACGCCGAGCGAATACAGGTCGGCCCGGTGGTCGACCGGGAGCTGGCGGGCCAGCTCGGGGGCGAGATAGGAGACGGTGCCCTTGATCACCCCGAGCGCGTCGTCCACCCGCTCGGCGGCCAGCCCGAAGTCGATCAGCTTCACGAGCGGCTCGCCGCCGGGGGCGCGGGTCACCAGCACGTTGGTCGGCTTGACGTCGTAGTGCACGATCTCGCGCGAGTGCACGTACTCCAGGCCGCGGCACACCTGCACGATCAGGTCGGCCAGGTCGGCCTCGGACGAGCCCTCGCTGACCTCGCCCAGCTCGCGGCCGTCTATGAACTCGGACGTGAAGAACACGTCCTGCGTCCCCTCGATCACGCCGAAGTCGTAGACCCGGGCCACGTTGGGGTGGCCGAGCCGGGAGAGCGTGAGGAACTCGTGCTCGAAGTGGGCGAGGTCCTCGATCCGCCGCGCCGCGGGCGGGAAGCTCTTGAGCGCGACCTCCCGTCCCTCCTGGCGGTCGCGCACGAGGTAGACCGCGCCCATGCCGCCCTGCCCGACCAGGCGGAGGACCTCGTATCGGTCGTTCAGGACCTCGCCGGGCGCCCGGCGGCTCGCCTCGGACATGGGCGGACAGCATAGCGCAGGGGCGGGGCCAGGCTGCAGCCGACCCCGGAAACTGCGCGGGTGCACTGGTTCGGCGCGACCGTTCTGGTTAAGGTCATTGACGACCGCGCGCACCGTCGCGCGGGCGCGCCGCTGGGGTGGGGAGCACGATGTCGGACGACCCGCTTGTCGGTCAGGCCCTGGGGGGGGCGCGCATCCAGCAGCGCGTCTCGAAGGGGCTGCTCGCGCACGTCTACCGCGGGCATTACGAGCGCCTCGGGATCCCCGTGGCGGTCAAGGTCCTCTCGCCCAAGGCCATGGCCCAGGGCATGAACCGCGAGCGATTCATGCGGGAGGGGCGCGCGCTGGCGCAGCTCTCCCACCCGAACATCATCAAGATCTACAACGTGGGCCAGGAGGGCGGCCGGTTCTTCATCATCATGGACTGGATCCAAGATGGAATGAACCTGCGACAGCTCGCCCAGACCCGGCCGCTCACGCCGGCGCAGTCGCTCAAGGTCGTGCAGCGCCTGTGCGACGCGCTCGAGTACATCCACCAGAAGGGGCTGATCCACCGCGACCTCAAGCCGGCGAACGTGTGCCTGCGCCGCGGCGGGCATCCCGTCCTCATGGACTTCAGCCTGATCAAGGACGAGCAGTCCGACGTGCAGCTGACCGCGCCCGGCACGATCATGGGCACGGTCAACTTCATGCCGCCCGAGCAGGCGCAGCCCGGCGGGGCGTTCGGCAACGTCAGCACGCGGAGCGACGTCTACAGCCTGGGCGGCACGGCCTACTGGCTGTTGACCGGCAAGGCGCCCTTCAAGGGGCGCACGCCCATGGAGACGATCATCAAGCTGATGCGCGAGCAGCCGGTCGCGCCCTCGGCCCACAACCCGTCGCTCCCCAAGGTCGTGGACGAGCTGGTGCTCTCGTGCCTGGCCAAGCTGCCGGATCAGCGGCCGGCGACGGCGCGCGAGCTGGCCGAGCGGATCGAGCAGCTGTTCCAGTCCAACCGCGCCGAGCTCGATCAAGCGCAGCGGCCCGCGATCGCGCCCGAGGAGGGTGGTCCGTCGAGCGGCAGCGGGAGCGGCCGCGCCGAAGCCGCCGCCCCCGCGGCGGCGGCGGCGCCGGCGGCGCCCGCCGCGTGGGGCTCGCGCTCGTCGGGTGAGGTCGCGCCGCCCGCGGAGCCGGCGCGCCCCGCGGCGCCCGCGGCGGCTCCAGCAGCGCCCGCGCACGCGGCGGCCGCCGCGCCGGCCGCCGTCGCTGCGCCGCCGCGCCCCGCCCGCGCGCCCGAACCCGAGCCCGAGCCCGCGGTGGCTCAGGGCGCGCCGGCCGCCAACCCCTTCGTCCCGTCGATGTCGACCGAGGCGGCCGCGGCGGGCACGCTCCGGCTCCCCGACGAGCTCCAGGCGCGGCCCGTGGACGACACCAGGTCCAAGATCAAGCTGGCGCTCATCGTGGCGCTGCTGACGACGGGCATCCTCGTGGGCACGTTCTTGGTGGTGTTCTTCTTCGTGTTCGACGGCAAGTTCGGGCGCTGAGCCGTCGTTCGACGGGCGGAGCCGGCAGGCGGCATGGAGCCAGCGCAGCAGGAGCGGGCCCTCCTCGAGCGCGTTCGCGCGCTCGGGGCCGCGACTCGCACCCTGGCGGCCGCGGGCGACCAGGCGTCGCTGTTCGGGGCGCTGGTCACCCAGGCCAAGCGCCTCGCCGGAGCGGAGGGGGCGTACCTGTTCGAGGTGGAGGACCAGAGCCTCCGCCTGGTGCTGGCGCAGGACGACCGGCTGGATCCGGCGCGGCTGGTCGCAGCGGGGCAGCGGAGCTTCCCGCTCCAGGGCACGCTGCTCGGGCGAGCCGCCCTGGGCGAGGTCGTCAGCGTGGCCGAGACCGGGGAGCCCGGCTCGTCGCGCGCCTCCGACCACCCGCTCGACGCCGCGCTCGGGACGGTCAGCCGCGCGCTCCTGGCGATCCCGCTGCAGGGGCGCGGCGCGGAAGGCCTCCGCGGCGCGCTCCTGCTGGCCCACTCGCGCCCGCGCGGGCTGGCGTCGGCGAGCGAGGGCCTGATCGACGTGCTCGCCGTGCAGGCGGCCGCGGCCCTGGGCCACAAGCGCGCGTGCGCCGCGCTCGAAGCGGAGCGACGCGAGCTGGTGTTCACCTTCGCCGCGGCGGCCGAGCTCCCAGACCCCGAGGCCGCGCTCCACGTGCGCCGCGTCACGGGCTACGTCCGCGTCCTCGCCGAGGCGGCCGGCCTGCCGCCCGCCCGCGCCGACGAGGTCGCCCTGGCCGCCGCGCTCCACGACATTGGCAAGGTCGGGATCCCCCCCGAGATCCTCTACAAGCCGGGCAAGCTCACCGACGCCGAGTTCGAGCGCACCAAGGAGCACTGCGCGCGCGGGGCCGAGCTGCTCGCCAGCGCGAAGACGCCGCTGCTCGCGACGGCGTCGGTGATCGCGCGCGCCCACCACGAGCGCTGGGACGGGGGCGGCTACCCCGACGGGATCGCCGAGGATGCGATCCCGCTGCCCGCCCGGGTCACGGCCGTGGCGGACGTGTTCGACGCCCTGACCACGGTCCGCAGCTACCGCCCCGGCGTCGGCGTCGAGCAGGCCCTGCGGATCGTGGCCCAGGAGGCCGGCCGGCACTTCGACCCGGCCCTGGTCCACGCGCTCCAGGGGTCGTTCGCGGAGATCCTGGCGGTGAAGCGCCAGCTCACCCTGACGGACAGCGGCCACGAGCGCCGCGCGGCGGAGACGTGAGGGAGCGAGAACGGCCGAATGGAGACCGTCTGCGCCCCGTGCAGGCGCTCCCAAGCCGGGCTATAGTCGCTAGGCATGGCTGACCCCCGGTCCGACCTGTTGTTCGGGAAGATCGCGCTCAACTGGCGCCTGGTCTCCCGCGACCTGTTGAACCGGGCCCTCCACTACCAGCGCACGCAGGAGCCGAACAAGCCGCTCGGCGAGATCCTGCTCGACAAGGGCGTGCTGTCGCGCGAGCAGGTCAACGAGATCCTCGCGTATCAGCAGCGGATCAACTCGATCAAGTCGACCGGGTCCATGCCGGGCGGCCCCCCGCTCCCCGGCATGATGGGCCCCGGCTCCACGCAGGGCTCCACCCAGGGGAGCTGGATGGGTCGCGGCCCGGGGGCCGCCGCCGCCCCCACGGCGATCGGCGCCATGAGCGGCAGCGCGCGCTTCTCGGCCAACAGCGCCACCGCGGTGCACACGCCCCCGCCCGAGGGCGGCGACGCGCTGATCGGACAGGTGATCGCCGGCTGCCGGATCAGCGCCAAGATCGGCGCCGGCGGAATGGGCGCGATCTACCTCGCGCACCACGAGTCGCTGCGCAAGGACGTCGTGGTCAAGATCCTGCCGCCCGACTCGGCCGCCAACCCCCGCACCGTGGAGCGCTTCTTCCGCGAGGCGCGCGCCGCCGCCAAGCTCGAGCACCCGAACATCGTGTCGGTCCAGGACGTGGGCACGACCGACGACGGGCTCAACTTCATCATCATGCAGTACATCGACGGCCAGAACCTCGAGGAGCGGATCTCGAGCCAGGGCCGTCACACCCCGCAGGACGCGGTCAAGCTCACGCTGCAGGTCGCCCAGGGGCTCAAGGCCGCCCACGCCTCGGGCGTGATCCACCGCGACATCAAGGCCGAGAACATCCTCGTCACCACCAACGGCGTGGTGAAGGTGACCGACTTCGGGCTCGCCAAGGACCTCAACAGCGAGATGAAGCTCACCGCCGACGGCGCCATGATCGGCACCCCGCTGTACATGGCCCCCGAGATCGGCCGCGTGAAGGAGATCGACGGCCGCGTCGACATCTACTCGCTCGGCGTGACCTTCTACTACCTGCTCACGGGCGTGCAGCCGTTCCGCGGCTTCAGCGCGCTCGAGATCCTCTCCGCCAAGGCCCACGACCAGCTCAAGCCCCCCGAGGCGCACTTCCCCGAGCTCCCCGACCCGCACCGCCGCGTGCTGGGCCGCATGCTCGAGAAGGACCGCGACCGCCGCTACCCCGACATCGACGCCCTGCTCCGCGACCTCGAAGCCCTGGACCGAGGCCTCCCGATCGAAGCCGGCGAGCCCACGATCTGGCCCCCCCGCGGCGCCGACGGCAAACCCGGCCCGGCCCAGCGCACCAAGACCGGCAGCAAGCTCCCCGGCAACCTCAGCCCCCTCCTCCTAGCCGGCTTCGGAGCCGTCGTGCTGGTGGTGCTGTCGCTCATCGCCATCCTCATCTGGATGATCTTCGGCTAGGTGCCGCGCGGGCGAAGTCCCTCTTGGGTGGACGGGCGGACGCCGACGTGCCGCTCCTACCCGCCAAGCGGGTCCTGTGCCGTGGCGTCTCGGCGAGACGGGACTTCGGCCGCGCGGCACCTGGGTCGGCTCGGCCAGAGCCGAGCGTCCGCACCGGACAATGCTTGGAGGAAGGCAGGCGCTCTCGACGCGAACCCGCGCAACTGCACCCAGCCGCATCGCCCGGGCCGGCGCGTCCAGGCGGCCGCCTTCATGCCTCTCATTCGCCCGGGGCATAAGCGGGCGCCTTCGTATCTCTCGCGCCCGGCGCAGCGCGTCCAAGCGGACTTCATATCTCTCTTCGCCCGGGGCAGCGCGTCCAAGCGGGCGACTTCCTATCTCTCTTCGCCCGGGGCCGCGTCCAAACGCTCGCCTTCACCTCTCTCTTCGCCCGGGGCAGCGCGTCCAAGCGGACGCCCTCACCTCTCTCTTCGCCCGAGGCCGTCGCGTCCACGCCCGGGGCGCGCGTCCAAGCGGGCGCCTTCACCTCACTCTTCGCCCGAGGCCCGCGTCCAAGCGCTGGCCTTCACCTCTCTCTTCGCCCGGGGCAGCGCGTCCAAGCGGATGCCGCCACCTCTCTCTTCGCCCGGGGCAGCGCGTCCAAGCGGACGCCCTCACATCTCTCATTCGCCCGACTCAACGGTCCAAGCGGGCGCCTTGACCTCTCTCATTCGCCCGGGTCAGCGCGTCCAAGCGGTCGCCTTCACATCTCATTCGCCCGGCTCAACGGTCCAAGCGGTCCGCCTTCACAGCTCATTCGCCCGGCCCAACGGTCCAAGCGGTCTGCCCCGACTAAACATTGACCGCATCCCCGCTCTCCCACCCCCAAGGCGCCCCACTTGGTTTCTTCGGCGCCCTCCCCAACACCTGGCTCACACCACAAAACCAGCCGAAGAAACCAAAGGCAGACGCCCGAGGCGAAGTGCCTCGGGCGCCTACCAGCACCGGGGAGTCTATTGTTGAAAGGCGCCGCACCTCGCGGCGCTGCGGGCCTGTCAAACAAAGCGAGGACCGGCCGCCCGCCGCAGCCGCGCCGCGCGCGCCCCGCCGCCGCAAACGCCACGCGACCAGCGCGTTACCGGCAATTCGTTTGCCTTTCGTTCGGGTTTGACTAGGCTGCCTGTCGCCTCGGGCGGGGCAACGGCGTTGTCAGCCCCGTTTCCACCCAGCCAACGCCGTAGACACCCCCATGACCTCGCTGACCTCGCAGATCCCGCGCGTCCCGGCGCGCCGGCCCGCGGTGCCGCTGGCCTTGGCCGCGATCGCCGGGGCCTCCTTGGGTGGGCTCCTGCCCGTCGCGGCCTGGGTCGGGCTCCTCGTCCCCGCCCTCGCCCTGCTCACCCTCGCGCTTCGCCGCGCCGGCGCGAGCCAGCCCGAGCGACGCGCCTCCAAGGCGCTCGTGGGGCTGACGCTGCTCGCGGCGGGCTGCCTGGTGGGGCTCGCCGCCGCCCTGGAGCGGCGCGCGCTGCCGTCCCGCCCGCAGCCGAGCGCACCATGGCCCGGCCCCTGCCGCCTCGAGGGGACGGTCCTGAGCGAGCTGGCCTGGGGGCCCGGGCCGCGGCGCTCGTGGCTGGTCGCGAGCGGCCCGCACCGCGTGTGGCTCGAGGGCACCGGCGAGAACGAGGGCGCGCTGCGGCCCGGTGCGCGCTTGATCGCGCTCGGACGGTTCGCGCCGCCGACCGTCGCGGTGGACCCAGGGAGCTGGGACTCGTGGAGCCGCATGGCCCGCCTCGGCGCGAGCTGGCGGTTCGTCGCCGCGCGGGTGGTGGAGCGCGAGGCAGGTCGCGGGCTGGGCGCGCTGCGCGCGAGCTGCCACGCCGCGCTGCGCGCTCGGCTGGACGGGGCGCTGCGCGGCGCGCGCCGCGCGATCGCCGGGGCGGCGCTGCTCGGGGAGCGCGCGCCGCTCCCGCCCGAGGACGCCGCGGCCTTCGACGCCGCGGGCGCGACGCACGTCCTCTCGATCTCGGGGCTGCACGTGGGCCTGGTGGCCGCGCTCGCCCTGGCGGCGCTGCGCGCGGTCGGGCTCGGCTCGCGCGCCCAGCGCCTCGCCGCCGGCGCGCTCGTGATCGCGTTCCTGGCGCTGGTGGGCCCGGCCGCGCCGACCCTCCGCGCCACGGCGGCGGGCGTGATCGCGCTGCTCGGCCCCGCCCGCGGCGACGGCTGGAATCGGCTCGCCGCCGGGCTCGCCGTGGTGCTCGCCCTCGACCCGCTCGCGCCCGGCGACCTCGGCTGCCTGCTCTCGTTCGGGACCGTGGCCGCGATGGCCCTGATCGCGGCGCCCCTCGGCGCGCGCCGCGCCGGCTGGGTCGCCGGCTGCGCGATCCCGTTCGCGGCCAGCGCGGGCCTCGTGGCGGTCCTGCTCGGCGTGGTGCCGCTCGCGGCGCTCCCCACCGGCCCGGCGGTGGTCGCGCTCAGCGGCGTGCTCCTCGCGGCCGGGCTGGCCGGACTCGCCCTGGGGATCGTGGCCCCGGCAGCCGGGGCGCCGCTGCTCGCCCTGACCGATCAGGTCACCGGCCTCCTCCTGGAGGTCGTCCGCTGGGGCGCGGCCGCGCTGCCGCCTGCTCGGATGGTGCCGCCCGCCGCGGTGACGCCTTGGGTGGCGATCGGGCTCCTCGCCCTGGCCGCCGTGCGCGCCGAGCGGCGGGGACCGCGCTGGCGGGCGCTCCTCGCGGCGGGGCTCCTCGTCGCGGCGGCCGCCGTCCTGCCGCGGCCGCCGGGCGCGCCGGCTTCGCTGGGCTGGCGAGCGCCGGCGCCGGGCGAGCAGCGCGTGCTGCTGCGGCGCGGCGGGCGCGCGCTCCTGGTCGGCGCTGGAGGCACGACCGCGGCCGTCGGGGACCCCCCGGCGCGGTGGAGCCGCTGGCTCGCGGCGGCCGCCCACGCGACCAGCGCCCCGCGCGTGCGCTGGCGGGGCGCGCCCGCGCCTCGTCCGCGCGGCGTGCGGCTGATCCGGATCGGCGACGACGCGCTCCTGGCCTCGGCCCCGGGCTGGCGCGCCCTCCTGGTGCGCGCCCCCACCGCGCTCCTCCGCGCGGCGCGGCGGCTCCCGCGCGAGGCGCTCGCGGTCGACGTGCTCGCGGCCGGGCCGCGCGCGCCGGTGCACCTCGAGCGGCTGCGGACGATCGCGCGCCCCCGCCGGGTGCTCCGAGGCCGCGCGCCCGAGGAGGCCTGCTCGGCCGACCGGTAGCCTTCCGCGCTCGTTCGAACGAGTCGAGGGCGGTCATCGAGGAGCCCAGCGCCCGCGAGCGTTCGGCTCGGCGGGCCCGAGCGGCTATAGTCGAAGCGCGGGCGCGCCGCGGAACGGCGCCAGGCGTCGGCAGGAGGCGGGCTTGAGCGGCGAACGCGGGGAGCTGACCGGCGTCCGCTTCGTGCACGACCGCTACCAGCTGCTCGAGCGGATCGGGTTCGGCGGGATGGGCGCGGTCTACACCGCGCACGACCGCGTCATGGAGCGCCGCGTCGCCGTCAAGGAGCTGCGCCACGAGTACGCCCACGACGAGATGCTCCGGCGTCGCTTCGTGCGCGAGGCCCAGGCCGCGGGCGCGCTGTCGCACCCGCACATCGTCACGGTCCACGACCTGATCGAGTACGGCGACTCGCTGTTCATCGTCATGGAGTACCTCGAGGGGGGGACGCTCCTCGACCGCATGAACGCCGCCCCGGGGCGGCGGCTCGACCCGCCGTCCGCGCTCGAGGTCGGACGCCAGGCCCTGCTCGGGCTCGAGGCCGCGCACGAGGAGGGGCTCGTGCACCGCGACATCAAGCCGGGCAACCTGCTGTTCGATCACAAGGAGCGGGTGAAGATCGCCGACTTCGGCGTAGTCACCGCGCGGCGCGACGAGGCGGTGACCGCCCTCACCCAGGTCGGCACGCACCCGGGCACCCTGGTCTACATGTCCCCCGAGCAGATCGACGGCGCCGACGTGGACGGGCGCTCGGACGTCTACAGCATGGGGGCCGTGCTGTACGAGGCGATCGCGGGCGCGCGCTACTTCGAGCGCGCCGGCGCGCGCTTCCGCAGCGAGCGGGCGCTCATGGACGCGATCTGCGAGGCGCCCCCCGTCCCGCTGCGCGAGCACGCGCCATACGTCGCCGAGGCGGTCGAGCGCGTGGTGCACCTCGCCCTCGCCAAGGACGTCGAGCAGCGCCCGAGCGCGGCGGCGCTCGCCGAGGCGATCGACGCGGTCCTGCGCCTCCCGCGGCCGCAGCCGCGGATCCTCGCGCCGGGGGCGCCCGGCGGCGGCGCGACCCGGCCCGCGACCGGCCGCCTGTCGCCGCTCGGCGAGGAGCGGCGCGAGCCGACCACGCCCGCGCGTCCCGAGGTGACCGAGACCCGCACGGGCCCGCTCTCCGACTCCGGTCGGTTCCCGCGGATCGAGGCGCCCACCCCGCGGCCGCAGGCGCCGCCCACCACCGCGGGGCGGCGCGCCACCGAGCGGGTGAGCGTGTTCGCGCCCGCCGAGCGCCCGCTGACCCGGCGTCCGCAGGACGGCGCCTATGGCGTGCTGATCCCGGGCGGGTCGTTCGTGCAGGGCGGCGAGGAGGCCTCCGACGAGCGCCCGCCGCGGCGCGTCCGCCTGAGCGCGTTCCGGATCGACCGGACGCCGGTCACGGTCGGGCAGTTCCGCGCGTTCCTCGCCGCCGTCCGGGAAGGGGACGCGCCCGAGCTCCCGCTGCTGCGCGCGCTGTACCCCAACGGCAAGGACCACCGCCCGCAGGGCTGGGGGACCGCCGCGTTCGACGCGCTCTGCCCGAGCGACGAGCACCCCGTGGTCGGGGTCGACTGGTTCGACGCCTGCGCCTACGCGGCCTGGGCCGGCGCGCGGCTCCCCACCGAGGCGGAGTGGGAGCGCGCGGCGCGCGGCCCGCACGGCGGGACCTACCCGTGGGGCGAGGAGCCGCCCTCGCCGCGGCGGGCGTGGTTCGGACGCGAGGCGGGCGGACCGCAGCCGGTCGGGCGGCTCCCCGACGGCGCGAGCGGTGAGGGCGCGTTCGACCTCGCCGGCAACGTGTGGGAGTGGTGCCTCGACGGCTACGAGGCGGGCGCCTACGAGCTGCTCGGGAGCGACGACCCGCTGCTCGAGGTCACCGGGCCGCGCGCCCAGGCCGTCAAGCGCGGCGGGTCGTGGACCAACGCCGCCCACTCGCTCCGCTGCGCCAAGCGCGGGTTCGAGCCGCTGCACGCGCGCCGCAACAACCTCGGCTTCCGCTGCGCGGAGCGCGCGGGCGGGTGAGCGTCATCGACCTGAGCTTCGACGAGGCGGCCTTCTCGGGCGCGGTCCCGCTGTTCCCGCTGCCCGGGGCCGTGCTGCTCCCCGGAGGGCTGCTGCCGCTGCACGTGTTCGAGCCGCGCTACCGCGCGCTGGTCCACGACGCAGCCGCGGGCGAGCGGCTGCTCGCGCCCGCCCTGCTGCTGCCCGGCTACGAGGCGGAATACGAAGGCGCCCCCGCGCTGGACCCCGCGGTGTGCGTGGGCCGGATCGCCATGGAGGAGGAGCTCGCCGACGGGCGGCTCAACATCGTGGTGGTCGGGCTGCGCCGCGCGCGGATCGTGGCCGAGCGGCCGCCGGACCCGTACCGCGTGGCCACGGTGGAGCTCCAGCCCGACCTCCCGCTCCCCCCCGACCAGGCGGCCGAGGGGGCGCGTCGACTCGCGGCGCTGGCCCAGGGCTTCCCCGCCCAGCGCGTCCGCCACATGACTCGCCTGGTCGCCGCGCTGCGCCTGCTCGAGGGCGAGCTCCCCGGCGCGATCGCGATCGGGGCGCTGGTCGACCTCGTGGCCGACGCGCTCGAGCTCGAGCCCGAGGCGCGACAGGCGCTCCTGCGCGAACGCGACGTGCTGCGCCGCCTCGACGCGCTGGGCGAGCTGACCCACAGCCCCGCCCCCGGCCGCTGGCCGCCGCC
>CAZMSZ010000136.1:0-17562 GCA_964569055.1 uncultured Planctomycetota bacterium
TCGGAATCGGACTCGGAATCGGAGTCGGAATCAGACCAAGGAGCCATCGCTCGAGCGACAGCTCCTTCGCAGGCTGCTTGGTCCGAGGCGGGTTCCTCGCAGCGACAGCTCTCCCTTGGCGCTCTTGGCGCTCTTGGCGGTCGATTCTTACGCCGGGGAGCCGACCTCGCGAGCGACAGCTCTTCTTGGCGGTTCTCAGCTTCGTCCCCGACGGTAGCCTGACGCGACAGCGTCTCGGACTCGGCCCTGCCGCCTACCGCTTCTTCTTCCCCTTCTTCTCCCGCTCCGGCCAGGCCACCGCCGGCTCGTCTTCGGTGGGCTCGAGCTTGCGGAACGGCGAGCGGCTGAAGGCCTCCTCGATCTCCGCGCGCCGCAGCAGGCGCTCCTCGTCGCTGAGGTGCGCGGGGCGGTCGCGCAGGACGGGGACCGCGAAGGGCTGGCCGGCTTGGTCGCCGGTGGTGAGGGTCAGGAGGCGCTTCATCTCCTCGTGGGTGAACGGGCGGCTGCCGATTCGGCCGAACACGGCCTGCTGGTTGCCGCTCTCGTCGACGGCGCGGTCGCGGTCGACCCCGTCGGACACGGCCAGGGCCGGGGCGCTGGTGGGGTAGAACGCGATCCAGCGCGGGTCGGGGCGCGGGTTGCTCCCGAGGGCGCGGCCGCTGGCGTAGGGGTCCTCGGGGGTGACGTTGCCGGTGAGCTGGAACACGAACAGGCCGTCCTCCGCCTCGTCCTCGCCGGCGCTGCCCGAGGCGACGTAGGCGTAGAGGCTGGCGTTGGTCGCGCCGATCTCCACGTCGTTGGCGGAGAGGCGGCCGCCGAGGTCGTCGCCGAGCACGAACGTCGGCTGGCGCGGGCGGGTCAGGTCGAGCACGACCAGGCCGGCCGGGCCGGCGGCCACGTAGCCGTAGGCGCGGCTGACGGTGATCGCGCGCGCCTCGGGCAAGCGCGCGGGGTCGACGAAGCTGCCGGCGAGCGGGAGCACGTGCTCCTCCCCCTCGGGCGGGGCCTCGCCCAGGAGGAGCGCGGTCACGTCGAGCACCTTCACGCCCTCGCGGTCGGCCACGAACGCGTAGCGGAGCTGGACCTCGAGGCCGCGCGGGCCGACCACCGCGCCCGGCGCGCTGCGGGCCACCACGCGCGGGGCCAGCGGCTGGTCGACGTCGACCACCACCACCCCCGCGTCGCAGGCCACGTACACGTGCCGCCCGGCCACCACGCAGTCCTGCGCGCCCGTGAGCAGGCCGTCCGGATTGAACGTCACCGCGCGCTCGAGGAAGTTGTTGGCGGGGTCGCCGTCGAGGAGCGTGGCCGCGCCGACCAGGATCAGGCCCTCCACCCGGTCGGTCACGTACAGGTAGCCGTACAGCGGGTGGACCTTCTGCTCGCGGTTCTGCGGCCGGTCGAGCCGGTCGGGGTTGCGGGTCGGGTCCACGGCCAGGGTCGAGGGGGCGCGCACCGCGGTGGCGTCCTCGGTGTCGACCGCCAGCCACTGGCCGAGCGGCGAGACCGGCGCCGAGACGATCCGCGCGGAGAAGCCCTTCTGGTCGATCTGGGCCACGTCGTACACCCGCAGCCCGCCGGGGCCGTTGGCGGTGTACAGGTACTCCCCGCGCAGCTGCACCGAGCGCACCTCGTCGTCGCCGAACGGGACCGACACACCGAGCACGGTGTTGGCGGTGTGGTGGTAGCCCTCGAGCAGGCGCCGCTCGCGCGCCTCGTGGGCCGCGTGCTCCTCGGGCCAGGCCGCGCCGTGGAGCACGCTCCCGATCACGGCCTGCGGCTCGCCCTTCTCGGTCACCACCACCGCGTCGAACCCGCCCGCGCCGGCGGCGACGTAGGCGTAGCGCCCCACGAAGTTGACGGCGTTGCTCCCGAGCAGCAGGGCCTGCGCCAGGCGCGCGTTGTTGTCGTCCGCCTGCGAGACGTGGCAGTCGGCGCACGAGCGCGTCTCGGTGGCCCGGACGGTGTGCGGGAAGTGCGGGCTGAACGCCGTCCCGCTGAAGCCCTCGGCCGAGACCGTCTGCTGCTGCGAGTACACGTTCTCGCGGTTCTGGTTCTGCGACCCGACCGTCACCGCGCAGGCCGAGCGCACCGGGACGACCTTGCCGCCCGACACGTCGCCGTCGCGCCCGAGCATGAAGAAGTCGGTGCGCAGGGTCTGGAACGAGTAGCTCGCCCAGTTGCGCTGGTGCTCCTCGGGGTGCCCCTTCGCGAACGGCGGCGTGGCGGTGGGCCCCGCCGAGAGGAACGGCGACTTGCGGGCCGGCAACAGGCCCTCGTTGTGGAGCGCGGGCCGGCGCCAGTTCGCCTTCATGTCGAGGTGGCAGCCGAAGCAGCTCGTCATCCACGAGGTGTGGCAGGCGTAGCACTCCATGGCCGGGCCGTGCGCCATGGGCTCGCGCTCGCAGGCCACCTCGGGCCCGCCCCAGCGGCGGCGCGGCGCGCGCCCCCAGCTCCCGTCGGTCCGCACCGTCTTGGCCACCGCCGCCAGCGGGTTGTAGCGCGAGCGCCCGCGGTAGCTGACCTTCCCCTCCGCGCTCAGCGCGTCCTGCTCGGGGTCGATCGAGTGGAGCACCTGCGGGACCTCCCACTCGAGGTCGGGGTAGAGCAGCGAACGCTGGAACAGCTTGGCCTCGGGCGCGCGATACGCCGTCCGCTCCTTGGTCGGGTCCCAGTCCTTCCACTGCCACTCGCCCGACCTCTTGTCGAGCCGGGCGGGGTAGCGCCACTCGAAGCGCGCGATCGGCGAGCCGCCGGCGCCGCGCACCTTGAGCGCGGTCAGGTCCTGCCCGCCGGCGTTCCCGCTGGTCCGCAGCGACGCCAGCGCGTCGATCGTGCCGTGGCAGTCCTCGCACTTGATCGCGGTGGCGGCGCGCAGCTCGCCGTACAGCTTGCCGTCGCCGTGGTTGTCGACGCTGAAGTGGCAGTCCACGCAGTGCATGCCCCGCTCGAGGTGCACGTCCTGGAGGTGCACGCCCAGGCGCCAGCGCTCCTCCCAGTCGGGGTCGCCCGGCTCGAGCGTCAGGCGCTGCGTGGCCGCGTGGCGGATCGCGTGGCCCGCGGCCGCGCCCTCCGTGAGCAGGATCACCTCGGCCCCCGGCCGGAGGCCGCCCAGGCGGGCCAGGAGCGCCGCGCGGCGCAGGCCGTCCAGCCCCTCGCCCGGCGGAGGCAGCGCGCACTCGACCACCTCGCCGCCCGGGCGCTGCACGCGCAGCGCCGCCGCGTCGGCGGGGACCGCCGGCAGCTCGGCCTGCTCCGCCGCCGGTGAGGTGCTGGCCGCGGCCGCCGCGCCCTCGGGCGCGAGCAGGCGGCCCCACACCAGGTCGACCACGCGCTCCTGCGCGATCGCGCGCGGCCCCTCGCGCCGGCAGAGGAGCGTCACCCGCGCCCCGGGCGCGGCTCCCTCCAGCTCGGCCTGGAGCGCCGGCGGCAGCTCGACCGTGCGCTCCTGCCCCTCCACCACGAGCCGCAGCCGGCTCGGATCGGGCGCGGCGCCCTCGGCGAGCGGGGCCGCCTCGCCCGCGATCACCCACAGCGGGCCCTCGGGCGTCTCCACCATCACCTCGCCGCGCGCGCGCAGCAGCTCGCCCTCGGCGTCGCGGCTCCACACGGCGCGGAACAAGAAGCCGTGCCCCTTGAAGTCGCCGAGCTGCATGTTGTCGAGGCGCGCGTTCAGCTCGGGCGAGCCGACCACCTCGCCGAGCTGCTCGCGGCGGTAGTAGAGCTCGCGCGCCGCCTCCTCCGAGCCGGCCTCCGCCAGGAGGCGCGCGCGCGTGGCCGGGTCGAGGTCGGCCGGCAGCGGCGGGATCCGCTTGGCGGTCGAGCCCTCGGGGTTGTGGGTGGTCGCGGCCAGCTCCAGCTCGGGCGAGGGGCGGACCTGCTCGCGCGGCCACAGGGCGTGGGCGTCGGTCTCGAGGTCCCACCACATGTAGCCGAGGTAGCTGTTCTCGACCGCGGTCCCGGGGTGCATGTGGCACACCACGCACTGCGTGGAGGGGATCCGCACCGTCAGCTCGTGGCGGATCGGGTGGCCGGGCTCGTCCGCCGGGAGCGTCGAGTCGAGGTCGCCCGCGTCGCGGCCGCCCGGCACCTCGACCCGGATCCCGCCCTGCTCCTCCTCGCCGTAGCGATACGGCCCCATGTGGTGCGCGAACGGGGCGTAGCGCCGGTCCTCCGCCCGCTCGCCCCAGCTCCCGGCGCGCAGCGCGTTGAGCGGGTCGCGGTCGTTGGCGTAGACCATGTGGCAGGCGGTGCAGCCGCTGGCGCGGTAGTCGCCCGGCTGGTCGTTGGTCCCCATCATGTTGAGCGTGGGGTCCATGAGCCGGGTGCGCTGCAGGTTCAGCCACACGGGGTCGGTCCGGTTGAGCGTGCCGAGCCCGCGCTGGCTGAGGCGGTTGCTCGGGCGGCCGGGCTCCTCGAGCAGCGGCCCGCCGGGGGTGCCCGGCTCGGGCAGCCCGATCCCGATCGGGCGGCGCTGCCCGCGCTCGAACACGCGCAGGACGTTGGCAGGCTGGCCGACCTCGAACCGCGGCAGCGGGTCGAGCGCCTCGAGCTCGCCCCGGCCGAGCCGGGCCTCGGCGCGCGCGTGCGGATCCTCGGGGAGCTGCCCGAGCACGCGCTGCACCTCGCCGTGCGGCCCGTAGCTCTCGCCGAACCGCGCGGCCTTCTCGGGGTAGGCGCCGTTGTTGTAGAGCGCGGCGCCCCACAGCATGGGCCCGGTCGTCATCATGCTCTTCTGGACCTTGAGCACGAGGTCGCCGCCCCGCTGGGGCTCGACCGCACCGTGGCAGCCGGCCGTCCCGCACGAGATCGAGGCGACCCGCAGGTCGCCCGGGTTCACGAACCGGACCCACTCCCAGGAGTCGGCCAGGGCGGCCGCGAACGCGGCCTCCGGATTCCCCGAGGAGAGCTCCGCCCCGCCGCGCCGACGCGACCAGAGCGCGCGGTTGGCCGGCGCGGGCTCGTGGACGTGGGCCGCGCGGCGCGCCTCGTCGTCGCTGGCGACCTGCGTGAAGCGCGCCAGGCGGGCCGAGAGCTCCTCCTCGCTCGGCTCCTGCCCGAGCACCTCGCCCAAGAAGCGCTTCAGCTCGGGGGCGAGCGCCGCGGCGCTGCGGGTCGTGACCCAGCCCACCCCGCCGTGGCAGTCGGTGCAGCCGATCGCGCGCTCGAGGTTGAAGCTGAGGTCGTCGGCGTGGGGCTCCTTCTGCCCCACGTGGCAGGAGATGCAGCCGAGCGTGCGGGTCTCGAGCGGGTAGTCCGCCGCGGGGCGCGGCAGGTAGCGCGCGCCGCCGGGCGCGCTTGGGTCCTCGCTCCAGATCAGCACGTCCCCCGCGCCGGGCGAGGTGAGCGTGATCCGGCGCAGGGTCTCGATGTCGCCCGGGAAGCGCCTGGAGGCCGGCGCGATCAGGGTGTGACACGCCGCCAGCGCGCCCAGGGTGAGGCCGATCACGAGCGCGCCCAGGGCGGCGCGGCGGAGCAGGCGAGGCCAGACCAGTCGCACGCGCGCCCCTCCTCAGTAGGTCAGGGTCATGGCCAGGAAGCCCGAGTAGAGCGTCTGGCTGGTGTAGACGTCCTTGAACCCGTTCCCCGGCACGAGCGCGCCGACGCCCGCGGTGAAGATCACGTTGTCGGTGAGGAACGGTCGGTACTGCACGCCGAGGTTGAGGTCGACCCCGATCTCCTTGCGGATCCGGTCCTGCACGAGCACCTGCTCGAGCACCTCGGTGTGGTCGAAGTACAGGAAGTTGACGTTGAAGTCGGCGAACAGGTGGGGCGTGAGCCGGGCGCTGGCGCCGACGTTGAACAGGTGCAGGCCCGGGTTCACGAAGTTGGAGGTGCCCTCCAGCTTGCTCGAGCGCATGTCGGTCAGCAGGCTGAGGCGGTTGGTCAGCTGCACGCCGGTCTGGACCAGCGGCACGTTCTGCCGGTTGAAGTAGCTGAACCCCGAGCCCGCGAAGAACGGGTTGTCGAAGATCGCCGAGAACCCGGTCGCGACCGCGTCTTGCGGGTTGCGGTCGCCCGAGGCGTACAGGTACGACGCCTTGAACCGCAGCCAGTCCACGTCGACCGACAGCTCGAGCGCGGCGAAGTGGGCCAGCACGTTCTGCTCGCGGCCGGCGACCTCGCTGAAGCTCTCCTCGCCGATCGCGAGGTAGTACTGGTGCGAGATGTTGAGCGGGCCCACGTGCCCCTCGCCGCCCAGGCCGAGGTAGTGGACGCGGACCTCCTTGGTCCGCAGCTCGCCGGCGGCGTCCGAGGCGAAGCCGATCTTGGCGGGGCGGACCAGGAAATCGTTCTGGTCGTAGCGGACGTCGGGCTGGTCGAGGTTGAGGTGGTAGCTGAGGAGCAGCGTGTAGCCGAGCAGCTCGTGGCCCAACAGGGCGCGCCCCAGGCCCGCCAGCGCGTCCTGGACGTACAGGTTGGCCACGAACACGTGCTGGTCGCGCAGCTCGTACCGGTTGAGGCCGCTGTTGGTGTCCTTCTCGAGCGGGTGGAACCAGGCCAGGTTGAGCTGCAGGCGGTTGGAGAGGTAGTTGGTCTGCAGCCGCGCGCCCAGGTTGTTGTCCGCGAACAGGAAGCCGCGGAAGTCGCTCTGGAAGCGCTGCACGCCCGCGATCAGGGTCACGAAGTCGAAGCTCGCGCCGAGGTCGAGCAGGTGCTTGTCGATCAGCGCCTCCTGGATCCCGAGGTGGCCGTCGAGGCGGTCCTCCCCCTCGCGCGGGTCGATGTCGACGAGGTTGTTCTCGCGCGCGGCGAGCACGTTGACGTTCCCGACCAGGGTCACCTTGGCGGCGGCGTCCTTGGGGCGGAACGCGGTGTCCCCCTGGAACAGCTCGGCCGAGAGCACGAAGCTCTGGTTGACGAGGAGCTGGTCGAAGTCGCCGAAGAACTCGCGGCTGCGCGGCTCGGCCGTGCTGACGCCGCTCGGGAAGGGGAACGAGCGCCCCTCGACCAGCGTGTCGCTCTGGGCCTCGACGACCAAGAAGATGTCGTTGCCCAGGATCGGGTAGTCGCCCTTGAGCACGTTCTGGGTGTACGGGTTGAGGAGGCTGCCCTCCTCGTAGGGGCCCTCCTCCGCCTCGCCGCCGCGGCGCCACTCGGGGAACGCCAGCCGCCAGCGGTCGGGCACCGCGGCGAAGTGCTCGTCCACCAGCTTGGGGCGCGTCCGGCGCCGGTCGGGGACGGCGGTGGGGCCGGCGTGGATCCCCGAGGCGCCGGCCGCCCCGAGCGGCGCGGGCGCGCGGGTCGGCGTGCGCGCCCCCACCGCCGCGCTCGGCGGCGAGGCGCCGCGCTCGTTGAACGCGAGCACGCGGTACTCGTAGGCCTCGCCCGGCGCCACCTCGTCCAGCGCGCTCGAGGCGTTGGGCCCCAGGGCGGCGAGCTCGCGCCACTCCTCGGCGCCGGGCCGGCGCCGCTCGACCCGGAAGCCCAGCTCGTCGCGCGAGGCGTCGCGCCAGCGCAGCGCGATCCGGCCCGGAGCGAACGCGCCGGCCACGAGGTCGCGCGGCGCGGCGGGGGCGGCCAGCGCGGGCGTGCTCGCGGGGGGCGAGGGCGGCGACTCGACCGAGCCCGCCGCGGCGATCACCCGATAGTCGTAGGTCGTGGCCGGGTCGACCTGCGCGTCGACGAAGGCGTAGACCCCCGGCTCGACCGGCTCGAGCTTGCGCTTCTTGAGGGTCTCCAGTCGCTCGAAGGCGGCCTCGCTCGCGCCGAGCGGGCGCCGCTCCAGGCGGAACTCGTCGGTCCGCGCCGGCGCGGGGTCGCGCCAGCGGACCTCGACCTCGACCGCCCCGCCCGCGCCCTCGACCGGGCGCAGCGTCGCGCGCACGGGGCTCGGCGGGCGGAGCGTCACCACCTCGAGCGGCTCGGTGGGGGCCGAGGCGCGGCCCGCCGCGTCCAGGGCCAGGACCCGGTAGCGGTAGCGGGCGCCCGCCAGCACGCCCGCGTCCTCGTACGCGGCGCCTTCGGGCGCCACGCCCAGCCGGGTGAACTCGCCCTCGTCCTGGGCGCGTTCGATCGCGTAGCTCGCCGCGCCGGCGCTCTCGCGCCAGGAGAGCTTGACGGCGGTCCCGACCACCACCGCCTCGAGCCGGCGCGGCGGATCGGGCGGGGCGTCCTGCTGCGCCGAGGCCGGCGCCGCGAGGAGGCAGAGCACGGCCAGCAGCACGACCCGCGCGATCGCCA
This sequence comes from uncultured Planctomycetota bacterium, assembly GCA_964569055.1. Lineage (GTDB taxonomy): Bacteria > Planctomycetota > J058 > J058 > J058 > JAWLGW01. Next base: position 8,185 of record CAZMSZ010000136.1, read on the forward strand.
CCGCACCCCCTTCGAGCAGCCCCCGAGCGGGGGGAGGATAGCGAAACGTTCATCCGCGAGCCAGCGCTGCCGGGCCCCCTGCGGCGCGGGCTCGCTCGCGGGCGTTCAGCGCGAGCGCGCGTCGCGCGGCGGGCCGAGGCGGCCCTGCAGGCGCGCGACCGCCTGCTCGAGCGCGTCGGGGGAGAGCGCCCGACCCTCGAGCTCGGTCTCGAGCTCGCCGCTGGGGGTGCACACCGCGGCGCGCGGCGGGAAGCGGCGCCGGCGCGGGGGCGCCAGCGGCCCCGCCGCGAGCTCGCTCGCGACCGCGACGTGGTCCGCGCAGGCGAGCCCCGGGAACACGCGGCACCCGCCGCGGCCAGGGTCCGGCTCCGCGGGTCGGCCGGGACCGCGTGGGCCCGGGGGACCGCCGACGTGCTCGTCCGCGCAGCTCGCGACCGCCACGGCCCGCTCCGAGAGCAGCGCGGCCACGGCGCTCCCCCGCAGCTCGCGCGGCGGGCCGGGCAGGCCCTCGTCGACCGTGATCAGCACCAGGGGCACGTTGCGGGCCTCGGCCTCCGCCAGCGCCTCGGCCCAGCTCGGCGCGTACGCGATCTCGCCCCGCCCTCGCCCGGGCGGCTGCGGGCCCTCGCGGTCGCGCGCGGGCGGGCGGGGCTCCGGGTCGCGGGGCCGCTCGGGCGCGTCGCTCGCCGGCGGCCGGCCGGCGGGAGGATCGGACGCGGTCTCCGGCGGTCGCGCGGGGGCGACCTCGCTCGGTCCGATCTCGCGCGGGGCCGCCGCCTCTGCGGTCGGCGCGCGCTGCTCGCCGCTCGTCATGACGAACACGAGCCCGAGCAGGGCCAGCAGCCCCGCCGCCCCGCCCAGGACCAGGCGCGGGGCGAGGCCGCCTGGGCCTGCCGGGCCGCCGCGCTGGCCGAGGAACGCGTTCAGCGCGCGGGCCAGCGCGAACGCGTCGGGGTAGCGGTCGCCGGGCTCCTTCTCCAGGCAGCGCGCCACGATCGCCTCGAGCTCGGGCGGGACCTCGGGGCGCACGCTCCGCAGCGGCCGCGGCGGCCGCTGCGCGATGTGGAGCAGCACGGCGGTGAGCGAGTCGCCCTCGACCGGGGTGCGACCGGTGAGCATGTGATACAGCGCGGCGCCCAGCCCGTAGACGTCGGTCGCCGGCCCGATCGCGCCGCGCTCGCCGCGCGCCTGCTCGGGCGACATGTAGACCGGGGTCCCGAGGATGTCGCCCGTGCGCGTCAGGGCCTGGCTCTTGGACTCGGAGAGGACCTTGGCCAGCCCGAAGTCGGTCAGCCGGACCGTGCCGGCGCGGTCGATCAGCACGTTGTGCGGCTTGAGGTCGCGGTGCAGCACGCCGGCCTCGTGGGCGTAGCCGAGCGCGTCCGCCAGCTCGAGCGCCAGGTGCGCCGCCTCCCGGGGCGGGAGCGGTCCGTCGCGCTCGATCCGCGCGTCGATCGACTCGCCCTCGATCAGCTCCATGGCGAGGTACCAGCGCCCGTCGGGCGCCTGCCCGTGCTCGAGCACGCGGACGATGTTCTCGTGGCGCAGCCGCCCGGCCGCGCGGGCCTCGGCCTGGAACCGCTTGAGCGTCGGCTCGTCGGCCTGCTCGAGCAGCGCCTTGAGCGCGACCGGCTCGCTGAACCGCGGCGAGCGCGCCTCGTAGACCGCGCCCACGCCGCCGCGCCCGAGCTCGCGGACCACCTCGAAGTCGGCGACCCGCGCCGGCTCGGACGAGGGGGTGGGCGGGAGCGCGGGGAGCGCGGCGCCGGGGGGCGGGGGCGCCGCGGCGGCCGGCGCGGCCTGGTGGCGCTGGAACACCTCGAACAGCTCGAGCCGCTGCGGCGGGGTGAGGAAGCGCGCCGACACGATCGCGAGGATCGCCTGCGGCTGCCCGAGCTGCGCGGACAGCTCGTGGAGCTCGAGCGCCTCCTCGACCTGCGCGCGAGTCAGGTAACCGCGCTCGAGGCCCGCCTGCAGGACGGCCTGCTCTGCCGCCGTGATCGCCATTCGCGGCAATCTAGCACCGGCCCAGCGGCCGAGGGCTCGACCCGGCCGGGCCGGGGAGACGGCGAGAGGAGGGCGGCCTTTGCCGCCCTGTTCGCGATGCGCTAACCCCGATGTTTACGAGGCGCGAGCGTCCTGCGGCCAGGCCTAATGCGCGGCGGCGGTGTCGGCCAGCTCGAGACCGGTCAGCTCGTTGGGGAACGCCTCCATGAGGCGGCGCTCCACGCCCATGCGCAGGGTCATGACCGAGCTGGGGCAGGTGCCGCAGGCGCCGACCAGGCGGACCTTGGCCACGCCGTGGTCGACCGAGAGCAGCTCGATGTCGCCGCCGTCCTGCTGGAGGAACGGGGCCACGTCGTTGGCGATGAACGCCTCGACCCGGTCCTTGAGCTCGCCCGAGGCGGCGACGACCTTCCCGCCCGCGCCGCCGGCGGCGGGCGCCTGGAGCGTGGTGTTGAGCACGTCCATCACCTTGGGCTCGAGCTCGCTCCAGCTCGCCTCGGCCGTCTTGGTCACGGTCACGAAGTCCTGCAGCTGGAACACCGAGGCCACCCCCTCCAGCCGGAGCACGTCGGCGATCCCCTCGGGGGCGCCCTCGGCCTCGGTGTAGGTCTGGCTGGCGCGGCCGAGCGAGAACGAGAGCACGAACTTGCGGGCGTCGGGGTTGGGGGTCGACTCGCTCCGGCGCACCGTGCGGGCCGTCGCCTTGGCCTTGCCGCCCGTGAGCGAGAACCCGCTCGACACCCCCTGCTCGAGGTAGTCGACCCGCAGCCCGTCGATCACCTCGGCGTACTCCTCCTCGACCACGAAGTTGAGCCCCACCGCCTCGAACGGGACGTCGCGGGGGGTCTTCTCGTCGAGGGACAGGCCGTACTTGCCGTCGTCCTCGACCAGGATCCGGACCACGGTGTCGCTCGGCTCCTCGGCGAGGTACTCGTCGAGCTTGGCCTTGGCGAGGGGCGTGACGGTGATGGTCGGGGTCGACATGAGGCACCTCCAGCGTGGGCATTCGAAGGTAACACGCGGGCGCAGCGACGCGGCCCGCGAGGTCAGGAGGTGTGGCGCCAGAGTCGGAGAGTCAATCTGACGGCACGGACACGCGACGCGGGTCAAAGCGACTGCCCCGAATCGAGCCCGGAATCGGGCTAGCTCGGGCTGCTCAGAGAGGAATATGAAATATCAACAGGGAATGAGGAATTAGAAACGCCAGAACCGCTGTCGCCCAGCCGCTCACGCCCAGCGAGAGCGATTCCTTATTTCTAATTTTCCGTTCCCTGTTGATATTTCGTATTTCCTCTCTCGGCCGACCTGAGGAGACCGAGCTCCCCAACCGAAGGGCGCGCCCCGGCGCAGCTACTCCTCGTCCTCGTCCTCGTCCTCCTCGTCCTCGCTCTTGCTGACCTTGATCTTGGAGCTCTTGGCGAGGAACCGGACGCAGCTCATGCGGATCTCGAACGTCTCCTTGCCTTCCTTCTGCTTCTTGGGCTCCTTGAGCTCGAACGCGAGCGCCTCCTGCAGGTCGACCGAGCGGGTCTTGAGGCGGATGTCGACGGGCTTCTCGAGCTTCTTGTCGTCCGCATCCTCGGGGTCGAACACCCGCAGCGCCACGGGGCGCTCGCCGTCGAACACCACCCCGATGCGGTGCTCCCCCGGGGGGATCTCCTTGGACTTGATCTTGATCTCGCGGGTGACTTCGAGCTTGCCCACGTCCTTCATCAGCTCGTTGAGCGCCTCGTTGATCTCGTTCTGGAACATGCCGATGTACTGGTCGATCTGCTGCTGCGGCACGTTCTGCCCGCCGGTGAGGTCCTTCCCGAGCAGCTTGGCGATCTCCTTGGGCTCGGTCGGGATCGCCTTGTAGGTCAGCTTCACGATCCCCTTGACCTCGACCACCGTCTCGGGGCTCGCCTCGAGCAGCTTGGGCATGGCCTCGCGGATCCGCTTCTCGATCTCCTTGCGGTCGGGGATCGGCGGCATCCCGCCCTGCGCGCGCCCCTCCGCGGGGGCCAGCAGCAACGCCGCCAGGGTCAGGGCGCCCACAAACAGCTCGCGCTTCGCCACGTCGGACTCTCTTTCGCCTCCCGGGAGGCGCGCTCAACGTACCCCATCCCGGGCGCGCGGCCAACTGGCTCCCGGGCGACGAGGGCGCCGTACGCGTCGACGCCCCGCGAGCGGGCTCGCGGGGCGTCGTGGTTCAGGGCGCGGGCCGCGGCGGATCAGCGCACGATCCGCACCTTGGCGCCCAGGCACACGTAGTCGTAGACGACCTCCACGTCCTCGTTGCGCATGCGAATGCACCCCATGGAGGCCTCGGTCCCGATCGACTCGGGGAACTTGGTGCCGTGGATCCCGAAGCCCTGGTGCTCGGGGGTGTTGGCGAACCCGAGCCAGCGCGTGCCGAGGATGTTCCCCTCGTCGCCGTACTTGTAGACCTTCCCGTCGGGGGAGTACCAGTCGGGCTCGATCAGCTTGGTCTCGATCACGAAGCGCGCCTCGGGCGTGCGGTCGTCCTTGCCGGTGGCCACGTCGAACGCCTGGACCAGCGCGCCGCCCAGGAGGACGAGCAGCTCGAAGTCCTGCTTGAAGATCAGGACGCTGGCCTTCTCCTTGGGCACGACCAGCTTCTGCCCCACGCGGATCCGATCGGTCTCGAGCCGGTTGAGCCGCTGCAGGCAGCGGTACTCCGTGCCGTGGGCCGAGGCGATCCGCGAGAGCGAGCCGCCGGGCGCCACCGTGGCGATCGTGAGCAGGGCGCTCGGCCGCTCGCCGCGGAACGCGAACAGCGCCTTGTCGGTCAGCGCGCCCAGCTCGGGGCGGAGCGCGCGCCGCTGCGCGGCGTCGAGCGTGGCCACGTAGCCCCGGGTGGCCGCCACCAGCGCGCCCTCGACGTCGCTGGCCGCGAGCTGACGCGCCTGGGCCAGGGCGCGCTCCGCCTCGCGGGCCAGCGCCTCGCGGGCGCGGGCCGCCTCGGGCGCGCCGCCGAACTCGACCGCGATCCGGCGCAGGTCGACGAGCGGCCCGAGGCCCGCCTCGCCGAGGCGCGCGAACGCGGTGCGCAGCTCGGGCGGGACCGCCCCCGGGGCGCTGCTCGCCGCCGCCGCCTGAGCCGCCCCACCCGGCGCCGGCAGGAGCGGGTTCGACGCCAGCGCGGGCGTGCTGAGCGCCAGCGGCGCCGCCGGCGCCTCCGCGGCCGCCGCGGCCTCGCCCTCCGGCTGCGCGCGCGCCCGCTTGTGCGCCACGTAGCCCAGGCCGAGCAGCCCGGCCACGCCCACGGCCATCCACGGCCGCGCCCCGCCCCCGCGCTTGCCGCGCTTGGTCCGCGTGCTCCGCCCATACCCGCGAGTCTTCGCCACGAACGCCCTCCCTCCGGCCCGAGCCGTTTCTCCCCGTTCTTCGGCCGAGGTGGGCGGACATCTTGAGGGGAGGGCTGGGCGACGGATTCGTGCAGCCGCAAGCCACCGCGGTCGACCGGGAGAGGAAATATGGAATATCAACAGGGAATGAGAAATTAGAAGTGCCAGAACGGCTGCCGCTCGAGGGCACCCGCCTCGACCTGGCTGTGTCGCCCGGCCGTCTGCAGAGGGCGCGAAGATCGCGGAGGGGTGACGTCAGCGCACCTCTGCGTCCTCAGCGATCTCTGCGCTGAGAATCGCGCTCCGGCTCGGTCGATGGCGCTCGCACGGTCCATGCGCCCTGCGATGCAGCGCAGCCGACGCAAGGCGTGTCTCGATCAAGCGACAGCCATTCTGGCATTCCTAATTTCTGATTCCCTGTTGATATTTCATATTTCCTATCTTCAGCTCCGAAACCGCTTCTCCATCGTGACCACGTTGCCCGTCTCGTTGTAGGTGACGGTGTCCATGACCCGCCGGGCGAGGTGGATCCCGAACCCGCCGGGGCGCTTGCCGCGCGCCTCGCGGGCCTCGATCACCCCGATCGGGTCGATCGTGGGGTCGGGCACCTGCGCGGGGTCGAAGCCGGGGCCCTGGTCGGCGATCCGGATCAGGATCCGGTCCTCCTCCAGCTTGTAGGAGAGCCGGACCACCGAGCCCGCGTCGAGCTTGTTGCCCCACTCGATCGCGTTCTGCCCCAGCTCCTGCACGGCGATCTTGAGCTCGTTCTTGGAGCGCTCGTCGAGGCGGGTCGCGATCAGCGCGTCGGTGAAGTCCTGGAACCGGTCGAGGTACTCCTGCCGGTTGGGGGCGGTCAGCTCGACCCAGCCCGCCCCGTCGGCCACCACGCGCGCCTCCTCGCCCGCCGGCCGCTCGGCCGCCTCGACCAGGGCCGCGCGCACCACCGCGCGCAGCTCGTCGCCGGTGAACGGCTTGTTGAGGAAGCGGTAGGCGTCGTGCTTGAAGCACTCGGTCACGAGCGCGGGGTCGTTGCGCGCGGTGAGCACGATCACCGGCAGCGCCACGCCCTTGGCCTTGAGCTCGCGCAGCAGCTCCTCGCCGCCCATCTCGGGCATGTTGATGTCGGTGATCAGCAGGGCGAAGGGGCCGCCCCCGAGCGCCGCCTCGAGCGCCTCGCGCCCGTTGGTGGTCGCGGTCACCTCGTAGCCCGCCGCGGCGAGCAGCCGCTCGAGCACCATCCGCAAGCGGTCGTCGTCCTCGGCCACCAGGAGACGGGTCGGCGCAGCGGCGGGGTCGCTCATGGGCTCGAAGCTAGCGCCCGCCCCGAGCCGCTTCAAGCGCGCGGGCGCGCTCGCCCCCGCGCTCGCCCCGCCGTCCGCTACCCTGGGGCGCTGACAGGAGGCGCTCCATGCCGGAGATCTACCTCGACCACAACGCGACCACGCCGCTGGCGCCCGAGGCGCTCGAGGCCATGCTCCCCTGGCTGCAGGGCGGGTTCGGCAACCCGTCGTGCGCGCACCGCAAGGGGCGCGAGGCGCGCGAGGCGATCGAGGAGGTGCGCCGGCTGTTCTCCGAGGTGTTCGGCTGCGCGCGCGACGAGGTCGTGTTCACCTCGGGCGGCACCGAGGGGAACAACCTCGCGATCAAGGGCGCGGCCCTCGCGCTGCGCGAGCGCGGGCGACACATCCTCGTGGGCGGCGCCGAGCACCCCTCGGTGGCCGCGGCGGCCCGCTCGCTCGAGCCGCTCGGGTTCGAGGTCAGCGAGGTCCCCGTGGACGACACCGCGCAGATCTCGCCCGAGGCGCTGGCGGCCGCGCTCCGGCCCGACACCGCGCTGGTCTCGCTGATGCACGCCCAGAACGTGGTCGGCACGATCAACCGGGTCGACGAGCTGGCCGAGGTCCTCGCCGGGCGGCGCGTGGCCCTGCACGTGGACGCCGCGCAGTCGGCCGGCAAGATCCCGACCGCGTTCCCGTTCCTGGGCGCCGACCTCATGACGATCGCCGCCCACAAGTTCTACGGACCGAAGGGGGCGGGCGCGCTGATCGTGCGGCGCGGGACCCCGCTCGAGCCGCTGCTCCACGGCGCCGGGCACGAGGCCGGCCGCCGCAGCGGGACCGAGAACACCGCCGCGATCGTGGGCATGGGCGCGGCGCTCCGCCTGGCGCGCGCGCGCATGGCCGAGGCGGGCGAGCGGATCGTGGCGCTGCGCGACGCGCTCCACGTCCTGCTGGCCGAGGCGCTCCCGGGGGTGGTCCTCAACGGCCGCCCCCTCGACCGCCTGCCCAACACGCTCAACCTCTCGTTCCTGGGCGTGGTGGGCGCCGACCTCGCCGCGCGCGTCCCCGAGCTGCTCCTCGCCACCGGGCCCGCCTGCCACGACCGCTCGGCGGCGCCCTCGCCCGCGTTCTTGGCCATGGGGCTCGACGTCGAGCGCAGCCGCTCCTCCCTGCGGATCTCGCTCGGTCGGGGCAACACCTGGGACGAGATCCAGCGCGCGGCGGAGCTGCTCGTCGAGGCGGTCCGCGCCCTGCGCGCCGAGGCCGGCGCGCTCCCCGCCGCGGCCGCGCGCCCCTCGCTCCGTCCGCTCTGCCCGCGCTGCGAGCGCCACGAGCTACGGATCGAGCCGACGGGGATCGCGCCCTCGGTGGTGTGCGACCGGCACCCCGAGTGCCGCTACCAGGCCTGGCTGGCCGCGCCCGCGGGTCAGGCGTGAGGCGCCGGTTCGTGGTGCAGCGTCACACCCCGCCGGCGCCGGACCCGGTCCACTACGACCTCATGATCGAGGAGGGCGGCGCGCTGGTGACCGTGCAGCTCGCGACGCCGCCCGACGGCTCGGCCGAGGGGACGCGCTCGTTCGACCACCGCCTGGTCTACCTGGAGTACGAGGGGGAGCTCACCCGCGGCCGGGGCCGCGTCGCGATCTGGGACCGCGGCGAGCTCGACGACGTGACGGGCGGCCCGCGCGACGCCACCTACCGCGCCGCGCTCCGCGGCGAGCGCCTGCGCGGCGCGTTCGAGCTGCGCGAGGAGCCCGCGGCGTCCGAGGCCGAGGCCCCCGCGCGGGTCCGCTGGGCGCCCGCCCCGGTGGAGCGCTGAGGTGGACGAGCGTCGCCGCGAGCTGCGGGTCGGGGTGGCGATCGCGCTCTCGCTCGGGCTCCTGGTCATGCTGGCGATCTGGGTGCGCGGCGAGGCCCCGGTCGGCGAGGTGCGCGGCCAGGCGCTAGGCGAGGTCGAGAAGGTGGTGCTGGTCGACGCGGTGCGCGCGGTGGTGCGCGAGGCCGAGCTCGCGCCCGACGGCAGCTATCGGGTCGCGGTGCCGCGCGCCGCGAAGACGCCCTCGATCGTGCTCCACGGCCCGGGCGGCAGCCTGGTCGAGAGCGGCCCGATCCACCTCGAGGGCGAGGTGGCCCACGTCCAATCGCTCGCGCTGTGGCGCACCCCCCTGCGGATCCGCCGGCTGGGCGAGCGCTACCGCTTCGACTGGGCCGCGATCCCCGCGGGGCCCGGCTACCCCCAGCGCCGGCGCTACTCGGTCCTCCTCGGCTACCGGCGCAAGGCCGAGGCTGCCCGCGCCGACGGCGAGGGCGAGGGCGAGCGCGGCGAGACGACCCTCCTCAGCTTCGACCCCCAGCTCGAGCTCGGCCGCCAGGAGCTGCTCGACGTGCTCAAGGACCGCGACCCGAGCGCGACCGAGCTCGACGTCACCCTCCGCGCCTTCGACCCCGGCCAGGAGCACGGCCCCCTGTGGGTGGGCGCGCGGCGGAGCTGGGATCTGGAGGAGGAAGAGGAGTAAGGGGGTGCGGGGGGGCCGCACCAGCGACAGCGGCCCTTCATTTCTAATTCCAAATTTCTAATTTTCTGTTGATATTTCTTATTTCCGGATGCCTGTGGCCCGGAAATAAGAAATATAAATAAGAAATTAGAAATTTGAAATTAGAAATGAAGAGCCGTTCGTCTATCGCGCCACGATCCGCACCGCCCCGCCCTCCTGGCCCGGGACCTCGGCGAAGCGCGGGCG
>CAZMSZ010000137.1:0-15488 GCA_964569055.1 uncultured Planctomycetota bacterium
TCGGGGGGAGGGGAGGCGGGGCGAAGCGTTCGAAGGGGGCGGCGGCGTAGACCACGCGCCCACCGACCACGGTCAGGAGGGAGACGAGGTCGCCGATCTCGTCCTCGGGGACGGTGAAGTAGTCGGCGCTGAGGACGGCGAAGTCGGCGTACTGGCCGGGGGCGATCCGGCCCTTCAGCTCCTCCTCCTGGCTGAACCAGGCGCTGCCGACGGTGAACAGGTGCAGGGCCTGCTCGCGGGAGAGCTCGTTGCCCTCGGCCCACAGCTTGGTGCCGCCCACGGTCTCGCCGGTGACGAGCCACTGGAGGGCGGGCCAGGGGTTGTAGCTGCTGACGCGGGTGCCGTCGGTGCCGGCGCCGACCGGGATCCCGAGCTCGAGCAGCTTGCGGATCGGCGGGGCCTCGCGGGCGGCGGCCTCGCCGTAGCGCTCCATGAAGTATTCGCCGGCGAAGGCCATGCGGTCCTGGATCGCGACCCCGCCGCCCAGCGCCTTGATCCGGGCGAGGTCCTCGTCGCTCGCCGTCTCGGCATGGTCGATCGCCCAGCGCGGAGCGAACCGGCACTGCTCGCGGGCGACCTGCTCGAACACGTCGAGGATCAAGGACAGGCTCTCGCCGTAGGTGGCGTGCTGGCGGAGCGGCCAGCCGTGCTCCACCAGGATCGTGGTCACCTCGTGCAGGTCACCGCGCGGGTCCTGACCGTGCTCGGCGCGCGCGGCGACGTCGGGGCGCTCGGCCAGGAAGTTCTCCCAGTCGCCCACGCTGTGGGCCAGGAACTCGCCGGCGCCCTCGAGGTCGAAGCCGTGCTCGAGCCCCTCGGCCTCGTCCGCGCCGGCGGGGTGCTCGCTCGCCCAGCGGCGGAAGTCCTCGGCCTCCTCCCCGGCGGTCTGCGCGAACAGGTAGTAGGAGATCCGCAGCGTGATCTCCCCGTCCTGCGCCACCTCCTCGCTGCCCGCGTAGTCCTCGGGGAAGGCGTGCCCGCCTCCACCCGCGTCGACCGCGCCGGTCATGCCCAGGCGGTTGAGCTCCCGGTAGAAGTGCAGCGTGGAGTTGACCTGGTCCTCGGGCGAGAGCTGCGGCGGCGCGGCGATCGTCTCGTACAGGATCGCGGGGTTCGGCTCGGCGTGCAGGATCGCGCCCCCGTCCACGAGCTCGTAGCGCCCGCCGGGCGGGGCCGGGGTGTCCTCGCCGAGCCCGAGCGCCTCCACCGCGGCGCGGTTGAGGAAGCCGCGGCTGTAGAGGAACAGCACGAAGGTCGGCGTGTCGGGCGCGGCCTCGTTCAGCTCGGCGATCGTCGGCATGCGCCGCTCGCGGAACTGATAGGGCGACCAGCCGCCGATCACGCGCACCCACTGGCCGGGCGGCGTCCGCTCGGCCTGCTCGCGGATCATCTCCAGCCCGCGCTCGAGCGAGCCCACCCCGTCCCAGCGCAGCTCGAGGGTGTAGAACCGGCCCCCGCGGATCACGTGGGCGTGCGAGTCGATCAGGCCGGGGATCACCGTGCGCCCCTCGGCGTCGACCACGCGCGTGCCCTCGCCCCGGTAGCGCGCGAGGATCTCCTCGTCCTCGCCGACGGCCACGAACTTGCCCTCGTCCACCGCGAAGGCGCTCGCCCACGGCCGCGCCGGATCCTGCGTCGCGACCTTGGCGTCGATCACGACCAGGTCGGCCGCCTCCCCCTGCGGGGCCGCGATCGCGAGCGCGCCCGCGACGAGCGCGACGGCGAGCGGGGCGGCCAGCGCCGCCCCGCCCACGAACCACCGGGCCGTCCGCACGGCCTCACTTGCCTCGCTGCTGCGCGGCCGCCTGCTGCGCCCGCTGGTAGCTCTCGGTCACCGCGCGGTAGGCGGGGCTCAGCTCCTGATACAGCTCGCCCCACTCGGCGGCGTCCGGGCGCGCCCACGTGCGCTGGAACTCGCACAGCACGCCGTTCACGCCGATCGGAATGATCCCGGCCTGGGTCATGCGCTCGAGCGCCGTCTGCGAGGCCTGCGTGCTGAGGTCGCCCGAGGCGTCGATCACGGCGTACACGGTGTAGCCCTCGGCCTTGGCCTGGAGCGCCGGGAAGGCGACGCACACCCCCGTCCACACGCCGGCCATGATCAGCGTCTTGCGCCCGGTCGCCTCGACGGCGGCCTTGAAGTCCGGGTTGTCCCAGGCGCTGATCTCGCCCTTGCGCCGGATGAACTTCGCGCTCGGGGCCGCCTCCTTCAGATCGGCGATGAGCGGGCCGTTGGGGCCGTCGGGCTCCGAGGCCGTGGTGAGGATCGGCGCCTTGGCGAGCTCCGCAGCCTTGGCGAGCACGATCGTGTTGGTGCGCAGCGCGTCGATCGGAATGTCCTCCACCGTCTGGAACAGGCCTGTCTGGTGATCGAGGAGCAGGATCACCGCGTCGTTCGGGTCGAACAGCGGATCGCCGGTGTCCTGCCCCCCGCGCGGCTGCGCGCGCTGAGGCTCCTGCGCCTGCGCGAGGAGCGCCGCCAGCGCCACCACCCCGATCCCGGCCACTCCCACCACGCCTCTGGTCTGCGACGACGTCATGTCCCTCTCCGGCTCGAAAGGCGCCGGCCGTGGCATGCCCGCGACCCGCTCGCGGGGCCCCGAGCCGCTCGCCTGTGCGGGGCGGAGCACGGCTCGTTCCGACGCCGAGCGCGCGGCTCAGTCGAACCGGCAGCGCCCGCCCCGGACGGCGAAGCGCCCCGCGCCGAGGAGCGCGACCGCCAGGCCGCCCAGTACGTAGAACACGAAGCTCTCGGCGGCCCAGGCCCCCGTCGGCGCGAGGGACAGGTAGTCCCGCCCGTTGACCACCGCCGACGCGAACAGGACGCCCGCGGCGCTCAGCAGCGCCGCCGGGCGCGTCCACAGGCCGAGCACGACCAGGAGCGGCGCCACCACCTCGGTGAGGTACACCCCGAGCGCCAGCACGCCCGGCAGGCCGCGCTCGGCCAGCAAGGTCGCGCTCGGGCCCGGACCGTGGACGAGCTTGTCCGCTCCGTGGAACAGGAGCAGCCCCGCCACCGTGAGCCGCAACACGAGCTTGCCCCAGTCCTCGAGCCGCGCGCGGCGCGCGGGGTCCGCCTCGGTTCGAGCCACCGGCCGCCGGTCCACCTCGTGCACGCGCGTTCCTTGGCCGACCACGAGCCCTCCGCCCCACCGCCCCGCGGAGCGAGCGCGCGAGCGGGGTGCCACCCGCGCCAAGAGGCCGACGTGCCCGCCCCCTCAGCCAGGATCCCGTTCCTCGCCCCGCTGCTCCTCGCCGCCGGCTGCGTGTCGCCCGTCGCGCTCGAAGAGGCCGTGCTGGCCTACGACCGCACCCTGGCGCGCGTCCGCTCCCAGCTCCTGCTCCTCAACATTGCCCGCGCGCGCGCCGGCCTGCCGCTCAACGCCTCGGAGGTGACCGCGCTCAGCGCCACGTTCGAGTTCGAGGCCCAGGCCGACGCGGCGGCCGGGATCGGCGTGGGCGGCGCCACGGGCGGCGCAGGCGACGTCTCGCTCGGCCTCTCCACCCGCGCGCTCGAGGCGCCGACCCTCTCGATCGTCCCGCTCCAGGGCGAGGCGTTCACCCGCCGGCTGGTGGCCCCGATCGAGGACCGCACGTTCGAGTTCCTCCACCACCGCGACGTCGGCGTGGGGCTGCTGCTGCGCCTGCTCGGCGAGGCCGTGGTGCTCGAGCGCGCCGACGGCCGGCGCGTGTTCTACGAGAACGACCCCGACGAGCCCGAGGAGTTCGCCGAGTTCCGGCGGCGCGTGCTGCACCTCTCCGCGCTGGCGAGCGCCGGCGCGCTCGACGTCGGTCCGATCCCACGCCAGGAGCGCTGGGTGCCCGACCCCGCGGCCGGCCTCGACGGGCTCGCGCAGCTCCTCGAGCTCGGGTTCGACGTCGAGCCCGGTCCGGGCGGCCCGCTCCTCACCCGGGAGGTCGACGGCCGGATCCTCCTCGCCAACTACGACCCGCAGTTCCGCTCCGACGAGGAGCGCGCCGCCCTCGAGGCCCGCGCGCAGGAGTACCCCGAGGGCTTCTTGCTGGTGGACGTCCGCCCGGGCGGCCCCGGCGGGGACTACCCGTTCCAGGGCTGGATCAAGCTGCGCAGCCTGTTCCAGGTGCTCGAGTTCGTCGGCCGCGGGGTCGACCCCGCCTGGGAGCGCGCCGTCGCGCCCCACCCGGCGACCCGCTCCGTGCCGCGCCAGCCTCGGCGGACGCTGGTGATCCACCAGGGCGACGAACCTCCCGCGGACGCGGTGGTGGCCGTCGAGCTCGAGGGGCGCTGGAGCTGGATCCCCTCGCCTCCTGAAGGCGCCGCGCCCTCCAGCGACTGGAACATGCGCGCGTTCGGTGTGCTCACCGACCTGTATCACCTCACCACGCGCAACCCGGGCGCCGCGCCGCCCACGGTGGTGACCGTCGGCGGCGGCGGCTGAGCTCAGCGGCCGGGGAGGTTTTCAGCGAGGCGCTAATCGCCCTGGCCGTGCTCGCGATACCACTCCACGCGGAAGCGCTCGAGCAGGCGGCCGATCGCCCGCTGGGTCCGGATCTCACGCTCCTCGCGGTTGGTCGGGCTCGGCGTCCTCATGGCTGTCTCCTTTTCCTTCCGACCCTTCTATCGGGCCATCCGGGCGACGAGTTGAGGAGGGAGCACGTTCGAGGCGGCAGCCGCGCGGGGCAGGTAACCGTTTGTCCCACAACGGCTGCGCGGTTCGTTCCAGCGCGGTTCCAGACCGGGTTCAGGGGCTGTGTCCGCACGGCGTCGGTCGCTGGTGGGGCGATCCACCGAAGTCCGTAAACCGTTTCACGGGTTGAGCTCGTCGGGACGATCGGCCGGGGCACGGCGCTCGCTCAATGGGCCGGCATGACTCAGCAGCGCTACGAGACGGTTCAGCTCCGGACCCCCGAGCCTGGTGATGTCGCGTCGGGCCCCCGCGGGGAGTTCGCCGCGGTCCGGGTCGGCGGCGCGATCGACGGCCACCAGGTGATCGACAACCTGGCCGAAGGCGGCATGGGCGCGGTGTTCAAGGTGCGCGAGCGCACCGGGACCGAGGCCGCCCTCAAGACCCCCCTCCCGGGCGGCCGCGGCGGCAGCTACCAGAACCGCCTCAACCGCTTCCTCCGCGAGGCCCGCCTCACCGCCCGCATGGACCACGAGGGCGTGGCCCGCGTGCGCGAGCAGGGCCACAGCGCCGGCCTGCCCTACTTCACCCTGGACCTCGTCGACGGGACCCCCCTCTCGGAGCGCCTCTACCGCGAGGGCGTGCTGCCGATCGTCGAGGCCGTGCGGATCATGGAGCGGACCGCCCGCGCGGCCCACCACGTTCACCAGCGCGGGGTGGTGCACCGCGACCTCAAGCCCTCGAACATCCTGGTCCGCCCCGACGGGACCCCGGTGATCATCGACTTCGGCCTGGCGCGCGACGCGCTCGGGATCGACCCGCGGATCACCGAGAGCGGCGTGTGGCTCGGGACCCCGGCCTACATTTCGCCCGAGCAGGCCCTCGGCGAGGCCAGCCGGGTCGACGGCCGCGCCGACGTCTACAGCCTGGGCGCGGTGCTGTTCGAGCTGCTGACCGGGATCCCGCCCCACGGGGTCGGCTCGCCGCGCTCGATCTTCCGCGCGCTGCGCCGCGAGGAGCCCCGCGCGCCGTCCACCCTGCGGCAGGTCCCCGAGGTCCTCGACCGGGTCGTGCTCAAGGCGCTGGCCCGCGACCCGCAGCAGCGCTACCCCAACGCCGAGGCGTTCGCCAACGCCCTGGCCGACCTGCTGGTGATCTTCGACGCCACCCCGCCCGAGGACGACCACGAGGACTCGGCGCTCGAGTGCTCGCTCTCGATCTCCGAGTCGGCCGACCGCGCGGGCGAGCCCGCCGCGGTCCGCGGCTGGAACGAGCCGACCCCCACCCGCGTCGACGAGTCCGCGGAGAGCCCGCGCATGGCGAAGCGCTCCAAGCGCGGGCGCACCCGCAAGAGCAGCGGCCGCCGCCGCGCGACCACCGGCCGCGCGCGCGCCACGCGCCGCAAGGGCCAGGAGCACCTCGACGCGTTCGGGCGCTACCTCGCCTTCGGCGGCCCCGCCGTGTTCGCGGTCATGGGGCTGATGCTGCTGCTGTAGGCAGCTCGCGGTCGGCTACTTCGCGTCGCGCTCGCGGTACTCGCGGCAGCGCTCGACGTACTCGCGCCAGCCCTGCTCGATCATGGCCTGCTCCTTGGGGCCGCACGGCCGGACCACGCGCGCGGGCGCGCCGAGCACCAGCGAGCCGGGCGGGACCTGCGTCCCGGCCGTGACCAGCGCGCCGGCGCCGACCAGGCTGCCGCGCCCGATCACCGCGTTGTCGAGCACGATCGCGCCGATCCCGATCAGGCACTCGTCCTCCACGGTGCAGCCGTGGAGCGTGACCTTGTGGCCCACCGTCACGCGCTCGCCCACGGTCACCCGCGAGAGCCCGGTCGTCATGTGGACCACGCTCCCGTCCTGGATCGAGCTCTGGCGGCCGATCCGGATCGGGCCGTCGTCCCCGCGCAGCACCGCCGCCGGCCAGATCGAGGACTCGGCGCCGACCTCGACGTCGCCGATCAGGGTCGCCGCCGCGTGGACGAAGGCGCCCTCCGCCACGCGCGGCGCCTGGTCCCGGTAGGGCTCGAGCGCCATTTCAGGCCTCCTCCTCGGCCACGCGCTGGACCGCCTCGGCCAGCCGCCGCGTGATCGGACCGGGGCAGCGCAGCCGCACCTCGTCGAGCTGCTGCACGCCCATGACGCCGCGGGTGGTGCTGGTGATGAACAGCTCGTCGCTCGTCCGCGCCGCCTCGAGCGTGACCTGCTCCTCGCGCGCCGGGAGGTCCAGCTCGCGGCACAGCCTCAGCACCAGGCTGCGGGTGATCCCGGGCAGCAGGCCGCCCTCGAGCGGCGGCGTGCGCACCGCGCCGTCCTTGACCGCGAACACGTTCCAGCTCGGCCCCTCGGTCACCCGCCCCTCGGGGTCGACGAACAGGCCGTCGTCGTAGCCCGCGCGGCGCGCGATCCGGTGCGCCATGAGGTTGGCCTGGCGGTTGTTCGACTTCACCCAGGGCGCGATCCGGCCCACGATCTCCTCGGGAAGCACCGCCTTGAGGCGTAGGCCCTCCTCGAACAGCCGCGGGTCCCAGGGGGCGAGGCGCTTGACGAGCACGATCCGCACCGGCGGCCCGTCGGCCTCGAGCAGGTCGAGCGCCGAGCTGGTGCCGGCCGTGATCATGATCCGAATGTAGAGCTCGCCCGCCGCGCCTCCCTCCGCGCTCACCGCGGCGATCAGGGCCGCGATGTCGCGCTCGAGGTCGCCGCGCATGGCGGCCACGTCCAGCCCGATCGCGCGCCCCGACGCCTCGAGCCGGTCGAGGTGCTCGCCGAGCAGGAACGGTCGGCGCTGGTGGGTGCAGATCACCTCGTAGATCGCGTCGCCGAACAGGAGGCCCCGGTCGAGCACCGACAGCCGCGCCTCATCGACCGGCGTGCGGACACCGTTGATCGCAATCAGCATGGCGCGAATGATACCGCGCACGCGCCGGCGGTTCGCGGTCGCGCTTCTGGCCGGCGCGCGGTTCGCGTGAAATGAGTCGCGCGGGGGTTCCCATGCAACAGCCGAGCACGACGGACGCGCCTGTCCCGCGCGGGGCGACGCCATGAGCGCCGCGCGCGGCTGGGACCCGGCGCTGTGGCGCGAGCCGGGGACCGAGCTGGTGCTGCGCTACCTGAAGTACCGCTGGCTCCCCGACGTGCACGACCTCGTCGAGGCCAGCGTGGCGGGCCCGCGCCTCGCGCTCGACGACGTCGACCTCGACAAGGACCTGCGCGAGCTCGGCCGCGCCGCGGGCGGGCCGGCGTTCCTGGCGCGCCTGGCGGAGGACGTGCTCCGCGCGGGCGCGCCCGAGCCGCCCGCGGCCGCGCTGGCCCCGCTCGCGCCCGAGCTGGAGGCCGAGGGCGTGCTGCCGTTCCTGCGGCTGTTCGCGGTGAACGTCGCGTTCCGGCTGCGGACCGACACCCTCCTCGCCGACCTCCTGGCGTTCACCGCCGAGGCCCCCGCGCCGCGCCCCGACCCGGCGCTGGTCGCCGCGCTGGTCGCGCGCGCCCGGCCGCGCGCCGAGGCGCGCGCGCTGCTCGAGGCCAGCCCGCTGGCGGGCGAGGAGCGCGACGCCGCGCTCGCCGCGGCGGAGCCGCCGCCGCTCCCGCCGCTGCTCGGCGCGCGGCTCCACCTCGAGGGGACCCACGAGGAGGTGGAGCGCGCGCTGACCCGCGCCCTGCGCCCGGCCACCCCGCTGGCCTGGCCGCTCGCCCGCACCGCGCCCACCGCGCGCCGGTTCGTCGCCCTCCGCTCGCGCGGCGGGTGGACCACGCTCCTGGCCGAGGGCGACCGCCCCGAGCCCGCGCTGGCGCGGGCGCTGGCGCAGGCGGGCGGGCTGCCGCGCGTGGTCTGGGCGACGCTCGATCCGGGCGCGCCCGACGTGCTGGTCCTGGAGGGGACGCGCACGCTCGTCGACCGCGCGACGCTCGAGCAGCGGCTCGGCGCCGCGCCCGACGCGCAGGACGTGGCCGGGGCGCTGCGCGCGCTGGGCGTGCTCGACCTCGACCCGCTCCACCCGCGCAAGCTGCCGGAGCTGACCTACGCCGCCCTGATCGGCACCAGCCTGCGCAGCAAGGGCGCGTTCGGGCTGGCCTACTCTGGTTGAGTGAGCTACTCCCCGCAGCCCGACGGCGCGACCACGATCGTGCCGGCGCGCGAGCGGCGCACCACCTTGACCTTGGCGCGCGGGCGGGCGGGCCTCAGCAGCGGGCGGCGCATGATCGGCTGCAGCCCGGGGTCCTCGCAGCTCGGCGGCGCGACCACCCGGCGGCGCCGGCGGGTCCAGCGGCCCTGGTCCTCGAGCTGATCGAGCCGCTCGCGCAGGGCCTCGGTCTCGCCGCGCTGGCGCTGCAGCTCGGCCTCGAGGGCGCGGACCTCCGCCATGCGCGCGCGCTGCGCGCGGATCCGCCCGATCGCCTGCACGCGCCGCTCGCGCTCGGCGGCCGCCGCCTCCTGCGCGCGGGCCTCGGCCTCGGCCGCCTGCTGCGCGGCGCGGGCCGCCTCGTCCTCGAGCCGCCGCAGCGCGCGGCGCGCCTCCTCGTGGTCCGGCTCGGCGGCGCAGGCCTGCTCGGCCAGCCAGCGGCGCACCTCGAGCGAGTAGCCGCTCTCGCCGGCCCAGGCCAGGATCGTCAGGTAGTCGGTCGCGCGCCCGCTGCCGCGGACCGCGTCCACGCGCCGCTGCAGCTCGAGCCCCTTCACCATGCTCTCGAGCTGCTCGGCCCGCGCGCTCAGGCCGTGGTCGCGCGCCCACTTGGCGAGGCGCTGCACCTGCGCGGGGTCGGACATGTCGACGTCGCGCGCCCGCTCGCCGAACTGCTCCTCGGGCGTGGCCTTGAGCTCGACCCGTGCGACCTGCTTGGCGGAGAACGCGAACC
The DNA here is from genome assembly GCA_964569055.1 of uncultured Planctomycetota bacterium. GTDB lineage: Bacteria > Planctomycetota > J058 > J058 > J058 > JAWLGW01. Next base: position 9,458 of record CAZMSZ010000137.1, read on the forward strand.
GGCCGCCTTGGACCTCGAGCGTGAGCAGGTCGGCGGTGTGCGACACGACCTTGCCCACCAGCACGCGCCCGTTGGTCAGGTGCACCTCGTCCGCGCGGAGGGCGCTGGGGACCGCGAGCAGGGAGGCGGCGACGAACCAGGCCAGGGGGGACCTCATGCGAACTCCTCGAGCGAAGGGAACGGCGGCTCCGTCCCTGGAATTCCACGGTAGTGACCGCTCCACGAACGCTCCAGGGGTCGGCGCCAAACCGTGCTTGTGCCGCACGCCACCTTTCCGGGTTTTGGGTACGAGCCTCCGAAATCGGGGGCTGCCGTCAGCCGCAACTCTTTTGGTGACAACACGCTGTGGTCCGTAACTCCTGGCTCGACGTTTGTTCCCGGACGGCACTCGCCGGGAGGGAAGCGCCGCATGCGTCGTCGGACCAGCGCCCTGCTCTGTTGGCTGCTCGCCTTCGCCCAGGGCCTGTGGACCCTGGGGTGCCAGGACTCGATCTCGACCAGCGGGAGCGGCGGGCGCGCCAGCACCGTCGGCGCGATCCTCGCCGCGCAGGACCTCGGTCAGCTCGCGTTCTCGCTCTACCGCCACTCGATCGCGAGCCAGCCGGCCGGCGCGGCTCGCGACGCGCAGCTCGCCGCCCTCGACGGGCGGCGCGACCCGTTCGTGCGCGCGGTCAACGACATCGCCAACGTCCGCACCCTCCAGGGCGTCTCGCAGACCGCCGAGGCGCTGTTCGCCCTGGTCGACGACGACACGCTCCCCACCCTCGCCAACCACGCGGCCGACGTGCTCGGGCGCCTCGCGAACGACCCCGCCGCGCTCGACGCGCTCGCGCGCCTGCTCCAGGCGCCGCAGCACGAGGCGCTGCCCACGCGCGACGCGCTGCGCCTGCTCGGGCGCATGTTCAACTACCCCGCGACCGAGCAGCTGTGGCACGCCACCGCCCGGTTGATCGAGGAGAACGACGGGGTCGACGCCAACGGGCAGCCCAACGGCGAGCCGACGCTGGTCCAGGACCTGCTCGCGTTCCTCCAGGGTCAGCTGCAGCGCGCCGGGCAGAGCGGCGCCGGCGGGCCGCGCCTGGCGGCCGCCCTCGACGAGCTCTCGCGCGCCATGACCGAGGAGGCCTCGGTCCGCGGGACGTTCGACTTCGGCGCGCCCGAGTGGATCGTGCGGGTCGACGCGCGCGGCCTGCCGCGCGTCGCCACCGACCCGGCCACCGGCCGCCTGTATGCGCCGTTCGAGGACGCCGACGGCGACGGCCTGGCCGACGTCGACGCGCAGGGGCGCTTCGTCGACGCGCAGGGCGCGCCGCTCGACCTGCCCACGTTCGGCGAGCCGGGCGCCCCCGGGTTCGACGTCGCCGGGCGCGCCACGGCGCCCTCGGGCGCGCCGCTCTACGTGTACGCCGACGCCAAGCGGACCAACCTCGCCCTCCACCTCCAGCTCGTCGGCGACCTCCTGGCGCGCGACGCGGAGCGGAGCGGCCTCGCGGTCCTGGAGCCCGCCCTCGGCGCGCCGCTCGCGAGCGGCGGCTACGACCCCGACGGCCCGCTGGGCGACCTGGCCTGGGGCGCGCTGGCCTGCTTCGAGCCGGACGTGGCCCCGCCCATGGTGCGCGCCGGGCAGGCGCTGCTCGAGCGCGACCCGGCCCTGGCCGAGCGGCTGCTCGTCAGCATGGCGCGCGCGCTGCAGACGGGCGCCCGCGCCGCCGGCAACGGGCGGCTCGGCAGCCTGCGGCTGTCCGACCCGGCCATGGTCCAGCTCATGGACGACATGCTGCCGCTGACCGACGACCTGCTCGAGCAGCCCAGCTCGGGGGCGGTCTCGACCGCGCGGCACCTGTTCGACGTGCTGGCCGACCTGCGCCAGACCGCGCCCGACTTCCCGTATCAGTTCGCGCCCCTGTTCCGCTACGGGAGCGTGGCGCGCGAGGGCGCGCCCGACGCCGACCGCAACACGATCGACGAGGCCGCCTCTATCGCGGTCGACGGCTCGCAGCCGGCCTGGATCGGGCAGAGCGACAACCGCTCCGCGGTGCACCAGCTGCTCGACCTGCTGGCGCGCACCGACGGCTGCAGCTTCTTCGGGCAGAACCTCGCGGTCCTCACGCTCGACACCATGGCGGACCGCAGCCCCGCCACGGTCGACACGCTGGTCGACATCCTCATGGCGCTGCCCGGGTTCTTCCCCGACCTGATCTGCTCGGGGCTCAGACGCGACCTCGCGGCGCTCGACGCGCTCGCGACCTCGGGCGCCCTCGACGCCTTCCTGCCGATCGCCAAGGCGTTCAAGGACCGCGGCGAGACCGAGCTCCTCGTCCGCCTGCTGGTGCGGCTGCAGCGCGACTACGAGCAGGTGCTCCGCCCGTTCGAGGAGGACCTCGCGCGGCTCCTCGAGAGCGGGGCGGCCGAGGCCTGCCTCGAGGCGCTCGAGCTCGGGCGCGGCGTCGCCGATCCGGTGAGCGGCGCCAACGCGCTCGACCTCACCGCGGCCGCCCTCGAGCGGCTGGTCGACGACGACGCCGCGCTGGCCGGGCCGCGCGGGACCGTGGCCCGCTCCCGGGCCCACCTCCTGCTCGAGCCGCTGCGCGAGTTCGAGCGGCGGATCCTGGCCGCCGGCCGCGGGGCGGAGCTCGACGCGCTGCTGGAGGCGGCCTCGGCCGTGTTCCTCGACCGCGTGACCGTCGGCGGCCAGGAGCAGCTCCGCAACGGCAGCCTGATCCCGCTCGCCGCGCGGGCGCTGTCCGCGCTGGCCAAGGCCCTCCCCGCCGACGCGCAGGACCGCTCGACCGAGGTGGCCGCGGCCCAGCAGGCCGTCCGCGACGCCCTGGGCGCGCGCGACCTCGTCACGCTGCTGGCGCTGGTCCGCACGATCGACGGCGCGCCCTCGCGCGACCTGATCCACCAGGGCGTGGTCGACCTGCTCACGCCCCAGCGGAGCGCGCCCGACGACATCTTCGGCGCCCTGGTCAAGGTGCTGGTGATCGTGCTCCAGAGCCCGCCCGACCCGGCCGCCCTGCGCGACCTCACCCCGTTCCTGGTCTCGGTGCTCGACCCCGCCAGCCCCCTGGTGCCCCAGACGATCCGCGCCTTCGAGCGCCTGCTCACGGCGGACCAAGGCCGGACCGTGCTCAACGTGATCCGCGCCGCCCTCAACCCCGCGCCCGGCGAGACCAGCTCGCCCGCGGAGGTGATCCTCGAGACCGTGCAGGCGGTCCGCGCCGCCGGCGCCGGGGGAGGCCCCCTCGACGCCGCGCAGCTCGCGAGCTGGCTGCGCGCGGCGGTCGACTTCATAGGCGACGACCAGACCGGCCTGGGCTGGGTGTTCGTCCAGATCCGCGCGCGCAAGGTGACCTGAGCGCGGCCGCTCCTACCGCGCCAGCGTCTTCTGCACGAAGTTCAGGAACTGGTAGCGCCGCCCCTTGAAGTAGCCGGGGGCCGCGCGCACGGCCTCGTCGAACAGCTTGCCCGCGCGGACGTAGTCCTCGGCGCGGTAGTGGTGCTTGCCGATCGCGACCAGGTGCCGCGCCAGGCGGACGCGGAGGCGCGCCTCGAGGCTGGGATCGAGCGGCTCGGGGGCGTAGAGCACCCCGACCAGGACCTTGACCAGCTCCTCCTGGACGAGCACGTCGTCGATCTCGGCGAGCCGCTCGGCGAGCACCGCGGGGTGGAACGCGAACGCGCCGCGGCGCGCCAGGGCCAGGGTCAGGTCGAGGCGCAGCGCCCAGGAGGTGGCGTACGGGCCCTGGGGCGCGGCCGGCAGCGCGGCCCGGCGCCACACCAGGGCCGCCGCGGCCGAGATCAGGTGCTTGTCGCTGACCGCGCGCCCGAGCACCTCGCCGGCCCGCCCGTCCTCGGGGCGCACGCGGACCTGGGGGCCGGTGTGGACCGCCGTGCGGCCGTAGGAGGCGACCGCGGCCGGCTCCCCGTCGAGCCCGGCGACCTGGCGGACCAGCGCGCCGGTGGCCAGCCACTCGTGCCCGTCGACGATCGCGGCGTACTCGGTGGTGGCGTCGCGGAGGGCGCGGTTGCGCGCCTCGCTCCGCGGGGCCGCGCCGACGTCGAGCAGCGTGGCGTCGCCCTCGAACGGGACGAGCGCGTCGGCCAGCGCCCCGCCGATCGGGCCGACCACGATCACCCGGGCGACCCCGCCCTCCTGCTCGATCACCGACTCCAGGGCCGCCACGACCTGCCGGGGCTCGGCGGCGCAGGCGTCGACCACGACCGTAATGGGGAGCGCCATGGCGGCTCAGTCTACCGCGGCGGCCGGCTCGGATCGGGGCCGGAGGTGCACCAGCAGCGCCACCCCGAGCCCGAGCGCCCCCAGCCCGATCGCGCGCAGCGGCCAGGTCGAGCGGACGTCGAGCTCGCCGCCGCTCACGACCAGGCCCGTCCGCTCGAGCGCCTCGAGCCAGGGCTCCAGGCCGAGGGCCGCCGCGTTGTACAGGGCGTGCAGCGCGATCGCCGGGAGGAGGCTCCCCGAGCGGACCACGAGCGCGCCGAGCGCCAGCCCCATCAGGAAGGTCGGGAGCAAGCGCACCGGGTCGAGGTGGAGCGCCGCGAAGATCAGCGCGCTGACCACCACCGCGGTCACCGTCCCGCTCCCGTTGCGCAGCCCGCTCAGCACGAACCCGCGCACGAGCAGCTCCTCACAGACCGCGGGCAGCACGGCCAGGAGCAGGAGCAGCGCCGGCCAGGGGAGCGCCTCCAGCGGCGCGGTCGCCTTGCGCGCCGCCTCGAGCTCGGCCGGGCCGACCTCCACCAGCCCGCGCACCAGCCGGAGCACGTCGAGCTGCAGCACCAGGCAGCCGAGCGCGAGCAGGGCGGCCGCCGCGAACGCCGCCGGGGGGGCGGCGCGCAGGCGGAAGGTGGCCCGGAGGTCGCAGCCCAGCGCCCGCGCGGTGGCGAGCGCCGGGAGCGCCACCAGCCCGATCAGGGTGGCCACCAGCCCGCCGACGACGCCGCGCGCCTGCAGCGGCGCCCCGACCACGATCAGCAGCACGAGGACCGCCAGGCCGAGCAGGAGCGCGTGGGCGAGGGTCGGCTCGCCGCGCCCGCCGGAGCGCGCGCGCAGCCCGAGCAGGTCGAGCCCTTCGGCGGCGGCCGGGCGCCACAGCACCTCCTCGCGCTCGAACAGGGCCCCCACCCAGCGCACTCCCAGCGCGGCGTAGACGGCGCTCGAGCCGACCACCAGCAGGACCGCCCAGGCGCTGGCGGTGCCCGCGAGCAGCGCCTTGGTCAGCAGCGTGGCGCCGAGCACCGGCACCAGGCACAGGGCCGGCGTGGGCTCCAGCCCGGGCAGCATCACGGCCATCGCGGGGCCCAGCGCGACGAGCATCAGCGGCGTCAGGTAGGCCTGCGCCTCCTTGAACGAGGTGGCGAAGGTCGAGATCGCGAGCGAGAGCGCCGAGAACAGGACCACCAGCGGGAGGAGCACCACGAGCAGCACCGCCAGGGAGGCGGGCGCGACCCCGATCCCGGGCAGCATGCCGCCCGCGAGCAGGGACGCCGACGTGAACGTCACCCCGATGCTGAGGACGTTGAGGAGGGCGTAGGTGCTGGCGACCGTGGTGACCGCCGCCAGCTTGCCCATTGCGAGATACACCCGAGCGGCCGGGGCGAGCAGCAGCGTCTCGAGCGTGCCGCGCTCCTTCTCGCCGGTCCCGAGGTCGAGCGCCGGGAAGAACGCGCCGGTCAGCGCGAGCACGACCAGCGCCACCGCGATCCCGCGTGCGAGGGCCGCCCCCTCGGGGGCCCGGTCGACCGCGCGCAGCTCCACGGGGCGGAGCGCCGCGCGCGGGATCCCCTCGGCGGCGAGGCGCTCGGAGACCAGCGCCTCGCGCCACTCGGCCACGGCCGCCTCAACCCGCGCGCGCGCGAAGCGCGAGGCGTCGACCCCCCCGTTGAACAGCACCTCCACCGTGACGGGCGGCGCCGCCAGCGCGGCCACGTCGACCGGGGGCACCTCGCGGAGCACGGCCGCGATCGAGCGCTCGGCGAGCGCGCGCTCGTAGGCCGCCGCGTCGGCCCC
>CAZMSZ010000137.1:15588-17525 GCA_964569055.1 uncultured Planctomycetota bacterium
GCGGGCCCGCCGCAGGCTCGGCCGGCGCGGGGGAGTCCGGCGGGTCGCCGCTCCGCTCGAGCAGCTCGCGCAGCCCGGCCGGCAGTCGGTCGAGGGCCTCGACCCACACCACGTGCTCCTCGCGGGCGAGCTTGCGCACCTGCATGCTGATCCCCGCCAGCATGGCGGCCGTGAGCAGCGGGTAGGCCAGGACCGGCACGAGGAGCATGACCACCAGGCTGCGCCGGTCCCGCAGCACCTCCAGCAGCTCCTTGCGGGCGAGCACGCGCACGGTGCGCCAGCGGACGTCAGGCGTCACGCGCGCCCTCCCCGGCCGCGGCCTCCGTGGCGTCGACCACCGCGAAGAACGCCTCCTCCAAGCTCGAGGTGCCGCTCGCCGCGCGCAGCTCGGCCTGGGTGCCGCTCGCCCGGATCCGGCCGCGGTGCAGCACGGCCACGTCGTCGCACAGCCGCTCCGCCTCGTGCAGCCGGTGCGTCGAGAGCAGGATCGTGCGGCGCGCGTCGCGCAGCGCGGCGATCCGCTGCACCAGGGTGCGGGCCACCAGCACGTCGAGCCCGCTGGTCGGCTCGTCGAAGATCAGGACCGGCGGGTCGTGCACCAGCGCCCGCCCGATCGAGGCCTTCTGCCGCTGGCCGGTGGAGAGGAGCCCGCAGCGACGATCGGCCGCCGGCCCGAGGTCGAGCTCGGCCACCAGCGCCTCGATCCGGGCCTCGAGGGCGTCCCCGTCCAGGCCGTGCAGCTCCCCGAACACGCGCATGTGCTCGCGCGGGGTGAGCCGCTCGTACAGCCCCGTGCTCGAGGAGAGGAACCCGATCCGCGCCCGCACCCCGGCCGGGTCCTCGGCCGCCGAGATCCCGGCCACGACCACCCGCCCCGCGGTGGGATGGAGCGCGGTCGACAGGACCCGGAGCGTGGTCGTCTTGCCCGCGCCGTTGGGGCCGAGCAGGCCGAAGATCCGCCCCGGCTCGGCCCGGAACGAGACCTCCTCGACCGCGACCACCGGCTCGCGCGCCGCATAGACCTTCCGCAGCCCCTCGACCTCGATCACGGGCGGGGAGTCTACGCGCTCGACGACCCCTCGGGGCCCGGGGGGGGGGCCGAGAAGGCTGTCGCCTTGGCCGCAGCCCGTCTGACGATTCCACATGGCGTTGGGCCAAGCGAATCGTGCCCGTGCCCGTGCCTCTGCCCGTGTCCGTGGCCCGTCCCACTTCGCTGCGGCGGAGGAGCGCTGCAAGCGAGCGCGCGCTGGGTCGCTCCTTCGGGCAACCGGCACGCGCACGGGTCACGAGCAGGGCGCACGGGCAAGGGCACGGGCACGGGCACGAGCGCCTGCGACAGCCTCGAAGCCCGAGCCCCCTCAAGCTCGCCGTCGGACCCGGCCGATAAGAAGGAGGAGCGGGACCGGGAGGTCACCATGAGCCAGGCCGGCGAGCACAAGACCGAGGCGAACCGCCTCCCTGCGGACGAGCGGGCGCCCAGCCCGCCTCCTCAGAGCGCCGAGCCCGCCGCCGAGCACCCGCTCCGGCGGACGGCCGAGCGCTTCGAGCGGCGCGGCGAGGAGTCGAGCTCGCTCCAGCGGCTGATCTGGTTCCAGGTCAGCCAGGCCATGTTCGCGCCCACCTCGCGCCGCGCGACGCCGCCCACGGTGTGCGGCGGACCCGTGCTGCGCGAGCGGCGCGCGCGCGCGCAGCGCCCCGACCTCTAACCGAGCCCTTCGCCGGCGCCGCCCCGCGCGTGTGGCCCGGGGGCGGGCGGCGCGGCCGCGAGCGCCCAGGCGAGCACCTCGACGCTGACGGCGGCGCGCAGCTCCTCGAGCCCCACGCCCGCCGCCTCCGCCTGCTGCAGCGCCCGCAGGTAGTGGGCGTCGAGGTGGGTGCGGTCGACCGCCTCGCCGCGCAGCAGGTCGATCACGGCGCGCAGCGTCGGGAGGGCGACC
>CAZMSZ010000138.1:0-1553 GCA_964569055.1 uncultured Planctomycetota bacterium
GCGCCGAGCGGCCCCTCGCTGGGCGTGAACCTCAACGAGGTCTCCTACTACTCCTCGGAGTGGGTGTTCGTCGACGTGGTGAAGTCGTCCCGCATGGGGAAGGCCGGCCGCTACGCCTGGGACCTCGTGAACCCCAACAACGTGGCCGCGCCGGCGCTCGACGCCGACGGCTACCCGATCGGGCTCGGGAGCGGGCAGTCGGTCTGGACCCCCACCATGGTCGGGATCGACGGCCGCTACCCGGCCGGCACCTACACCGTCCTGTTCGAGGGTGAGGGCACCGTCGAGGTCGACTGGGACGCCGCGCGGACCAGCCGCTCGCACGACGGTAGCGGCACGGCGCGCTTCGAGGTCACGGTCACGCCCTCGAAGCAGGGGATCGTGATCCGGATCCTGCGCTCGAGCAAGACGAACCACGTGCGCAACCTGCGCATGATCATGCCGGGGTTCGAGGCGACCTACGCCACGCAGCCGTTCCACCCCACGTTCCTGCAGAGCCTCGCGCCGTTCTCGACGCTGCGCTTCACCGACTGGGGCGACGTCAACGGCTCGACCGTGGAGGACTGGGCCGACCGCAAGCGCCCGACCTCGCGCTCGCAGCACCGCGGCGTGGCCTTCGAGTACATGGCGGACCTCGCCAACGCGCTCGACAAGGACGCCTGGGTCTCGATCCCGCACCGCGCGACCGACGACTTCGTCCAGCGCACGGCCGCGCTGTTCGCGGACCGGCTGGAGGCCGGGCGCAAGCTGTACGTCGAGTACTCCAACGAGGTCTGGAACGCGGGCACCCTGCAGGGCGCCGACGTGCGCGCCCGGGCCGCCGCCGAGGGGAAGCCCTGGCAGGAGGTCTACGCGCGGCGCTCGGCCGAGGTGTTCGCCCTGTTCGAGGCGGCGCTGGGGCGTGAGCGGCTGGTGCGCGTGGTCGGCTCGAACGCGAGCGACCCCGCGGTCAGCCAGACCGTCACGGCCGCGCTGCCCGCCGGCGGGGCCGACGTGCTCGCGATCGCGCCGTTCTTCGGCCGCGCGCTCGGGAGCGAGGCCATGGCGAGCCAGGTCCGGCGCTGGAGCGTGAGCCAGGTGCTCGCGGCCTGCGAGGAGGACCTCGCCGATCGGCGCGCCGAGGTGCGGCGGGCCCGGGACATCGCCGAGGCCGCCGGGCTGGGCCTGGTGGCCTACGCCGGCGGTCAGCACCTCGTCGGCGAGGGCTCGGCCTCGAGCGACGGCACCCTGACCAACCTGTTCATCGCCGCCAACCGCCACGACGGGATGGGCGCGCTGTATCGCGCCTACCTCGCCGACTGGGCGGCCGAGGACGGTGAGCTGTTCTGCGCCTTCAACTCGATCAAGACCTACGGCAAGAGCGGCAGCTGGGGTCTGTTGGAGTACCAGGACCAGAGCAGCACGCCCAAGTACGCGGCGGCGGTCGCGGTCGCGACCGAGTGGGCCAGCGCGGCGCCCGGCGACGGTGACGACGGGACCGGCGACGGCGGCGACGACGGCACCGGCGACGACGGCACCGGCGACGGCGGCGACGACGGCACCGGCGACGGCGG
>CAZMSZ010000138.1:1653-17424 GCA_964569055.1 uncultured Planctomycetota bacterium
CGGCGGCGACGGCCCGCCTCCGCCCTCCTCCATGGCCAAGCCCTCCATGGCGATCAACCTCAACCACGTCTCCTACTTCTCGCCGGAGTGGGCCTTCGTGGACGTCATGAAGAGCTCGCGCATGGGCAAGCCGGGCAACCACCCGTGGGACGTGGCCGGCGGCGGCTCGCCCACCCTCGACGCCAACGGCTGGCCGATCGGCCTCGCCAGCGGTCAGTCGGTCTGGACCCCGACCCTGGTCGGCATGAACGGCCACTACCCCGGCGGGCTCTACACGGTCCTGTTCGAGGGTCAGGGCGAGGTCGAGCTCGACTGGGACGCGGACCGCACCCGCTACTCGCACGACGGGAACGGGACGGCGCGGTTCCAGGTGCGCGTGAACCCCTCGGACACGGGCGTCGTGATCCGGATCCTGCGCTCGAGCAAGAGCAACCACGTGCGCAACGTGCGCGTGATCATGCCCGGCTTCGAGAGCACCTACGCCACCCAGATCTTCCACCCGCTGTTCCTGCAGCGCCTGGCGCCGTTCTCGGCGCTCCGCTTCATGGACTGGGGCGACACCAACGAGTCGCCGATCCGGCGCTGGAGCCAGCGCAAGACGCCGGGCTACCGCTCGCAGCACCGCGGGGTGGCGTACGAGTACATGGCCGACCTCTGCAACCGGCTGAACAAGCACGCCTGGATCTGCATCCCGCACAAGGTCGACGACGACTACGTGCGGCGCACGGCGGAGCTGTTCAAGGCCCGGCTGAAGCCGGGGCTCAAGCTCATGGTCGAGTACTCCAACGAGGTCTGGAACACCGGCTTCGACCAGGCGCACGACGTGCGCAACTGGGCCAGCGCCGACGGCATGAGCTGGCAGAAGTGGTACGCCCGCCGCTCGGTCGAGATCTTCAAGATCTTCGAGGACGTGTTCGGCGGCCGTGATCGGCTGGTCCGCGTGGTCGCCTCGCAGGCGGCCGGGACCTCGACCAGCCAGGCGATCGTGAACGCCGTCCCCGCGGGCGCGGCCGACGTGCTGGCGATCGCGCCCTACTTCGGCGGCAAGCTCGGCACCGAGGGCCAGGCCGGGACCACGCGCAGGATGAGCGTGAGCCAGGTGCTGGACGCCTGCCAGGCCGACCTGCCGCGGTGGCGCGACAAGACCCGCCAGACCCGGGCGATCGCCCGGGGCGCCGGGCTGGACCTGATCGCCTACGAGGGCGGCCAGCACCTCGTCGGCGTGGGCTCGGCCTCCAACGACACGCAGCTCAGGAACCTGTTCATCAGCGCCAACCGGCACAGCCGCATGGGCACGATCTACAGGGAGTACCTGCGCAACTGGGCGGCCGACGGCGGCGGCATGTTCGCGGTGTTCAACTACGCCAAGGGCTACGGCAAGAGCGGAAGCTGGGGAATCCTCGAGTTCCAGGACCAGCAGGACGCGCCGAAGTACGAGGCGGTGGTCGACATCGCCGAGGAGTGGAACGCGCGCTAACGCGAGCGCTCCAAGCCGAGTTGACCAAGCGCGCGGGCGCGGGCCGAAACGGTCCGCGCCCGCGCTGCTGGTTGGACCGCAGCACGGAGACGGGAACGCCAAGGAGGAGCTGCCGCTCGAGCGACAGCTCCTTGGCGCCCTTGGCGCTCCGAGGAGGAATCGCGGCAGCGACAGCTCTTCCTTGGCGCTCTTGGCGCTCTTAGCTGTCAATTCTCGCGCCAGGGAGCCGACCTCGTCGGCGACAGCTCTTCTTCGGCGGCGGTTCCTCGCGCCCTCGCCAAGGCAACGACGCGTGGATCTGCGAGCCGACCTCCGCGCCTCTGCGCCTCTGCGTTCCCTTCTTGCTCGGGCAAGGAGTGGGCCGTCCGCGACAGCCTCTCGAACGCGCGTCTGCCCTACGGCCCCTTCCGCCCGCGGCGCGCCAGGCGCGCGGCCTTGGCGCGCACGGCGCGCGCCAGGCGGCGGGCCTCCTCGTCGAGCGGGTGGGCGAGGTAGGCGCGCAGGAAGCGGAGCCGCTCGGCGCGGGTCGGCCAGGTCGCCGAGTAGTCGAGCGCGGCGAGGTCCTTGACCCGCCAGCGCCAGGGCGGGCCGCCGGGGCGGAAGCCCACGCGCTCGCAGTCGAGGAGGCCGAGCGGCTCTCCCGGGGCGTGGAACAGGTTGCAGAGGTAGAGGTCCTTGTGCCAGAACCCGGCCTCGTGCAGCCGGCGCGCGAGCGCGGCCACGTCCTCGATCCGGGCGCGACGCTCGGCCGGCGCAGCGGGCGCGGGGAGCGCGTCGAGCGGGGTGCCCGCGAGCGCGGCGAGGGCCACGAAGGAGCGACGGCGGAGGCCCTGGTCCTCCTGGCCGGCGGCGAGCGGCAGCGGGACGCGCAGGCCGGCGGCCGCGAGGGCGAGCAGGTTCTCGAGCTCGCGGGGACCCGAGAACACCGGCAGGTTCGCCTTGAGCGCGCCGCGCAGCCACACCTCGGGGCGCGCGAAGTCGTAGCGCTTCACGAACACCGCGCCGCGCTCGTCGCGCAGCCGGAGCAGGGCCTTGTAGCGACCGCGCCGCTCGGCGCCCTCGCGCGCGAACACCCCCTCGAGCGTGCCGAGGCCGAGCGCCTCGAGGCGAGCGCGCGCGTCGGCCCGCGCGAGCACCCGCCCTGCGTCGATCGCCTCGTAGTCGCCCGGGCGCTGGCAGGCGGGTCGCATGCCGCGAGAATGCCCGGCGAGGCGTCGAGGCGCCAGGGAGCGGACGACGAGCAGCACCGGGAACGGCACGAGCGGCGAGCGCCCCGAGGTCGCGCTGCTGGCCGAGGGGCTCGACCCCGCGCGCGGCGGCGCCGAGCGGGCGATCCGCGCGGTCGCCGAGGCGCTCGCCCGGCGCGGGGTCGCGGCCTGGGCCTACGCGCCGGCCGGGCGCGAGGGCCCGCCGCTCACCGCGCCCGCGCGCGTCGTAGGCGTGCCGCTCCCGGCGCTGCCGCGGGCGGCCGCGGCGCTGCTCCTGGCGCGACGGGCGGCCGCGGCGCTGCTCCTGGCGCGACGGCTCGCCGCCCGGGCGCGCGCCGACGGCGCCGCGCGGGTGGTCGCCTGCGGCAAGCTGCTCGGCGCCGACCTGTACTGGCCGCACGGGGGCGTGCACGCCGCCAGCCGCGCGGCGGCGCTCGTGGGCCGCGGCCCGCTGCCTCGCCTGGGGCGAGCGCTCCGCCCGGCGGAGTGGGCGTACGACGCCATCGACCGGGCCGCGTTCGGGGCGTGCCGGCGCGGCGCGGCGCGCGCAGCGGCGCTCTCGCAGCGGGTCCGCCGCGAGATCGCGCGTCGCCACGGCCTGGCGCCCGAGGCGGTGCTCGTGCTCCGCAACGGCGTCGCCGAGCGCTTCGCCCCGCCCGGCCGCGAGGCCCGCGAGGCCGCCCGCCGCGCGCTGACCCGCCGGATCGGCGCCCCGCCCGACGCGCCGGTGGCGCTGTTCTGCGCGCATGCCTTTCGGCTCAAGGGGCTCGACGCGGCGCTGGCTGCCGCGGCGCGCGTGCCCGGGCTCCACCTCGCGGTGGTCGGCGGCGGCGACCCGCGCCCGTTCCTGCCCGCGGCTGCCCGCCTGGGCCTCGCGGGGCGCCTGGCGTTCCTGGGCGCGGCCGCCGATCCGCTGCCGCTGTATCAGGGCGCGACGTGCCTCCTCCACCCCAGCCGCTACGACCCCGGCTCGCTGGTGCTGCTCGAGGCGCTGGCCTGCGGCCTGCCCGCGGTCGCCTCGGCCGAGGACGGCTCGAGCGAGCTGGTCCGCGAGGGCGAGGGCGGGTTCGTGGTGGACGACCCGAGCGACGTGGCCGCGCTCGCCGATCGGCTCACCCGGCTGCTCGACCCGACGACGCGCGCCGCGCTCGCCCAGGGGGCCGCGGCGGCGCGCCGCACCTGGGACGAGGTGGCGGCCGAGCTGCTGGCCGCGGTCGAGCGGCGACCGTGAGCGCCCCGCTCCGGATCGCGTTCGTGACCCTCGACCGCGGCGCCGCCTCCGCCCGGGTGCGCGTGCTCGACCACCTCCCGGGGCTGGCCGCCGCGGGGATCGCGGGCGAGCTGCGCGAGCTCCCGCGCGGCTTCCTCGCGCGCCGCCGCGCCTGGCGCGACCTGGCCGGCCACGACGCGGTGGTGCTGCACCGCGTGCTGCTGGCCGAGCTCGACTTGGCCGCCCTGCGCCGCCGCGCGCGGGCGCTGGCGCTCGACCTCGACGACGCGATCGAGCTGCGGCCTCACCGCGCCCACCCTTCGCGCCGCCTGGCCCGCCGCCTGACGCTCGCGCTCGCCGCCTGCGACCTCGTGCTCGCCGGCAGCGCCCACCTCCGCGATCGCCTGCGCGGGCGGCACCCGCGCGTCCGCCTGCTCCCGCCGGCCTCGCCGCCCGCGCAGGCGACGCGCGACGCGCGGCCCGACGCGGCGCCCGTCCGTCTGGTCTGGACCGGCAGCCGCAGCACGCTCCCCTACCTCGAAGCGCTCGACGGGGTGCTGGCGGAGGTCGCGGCGGCCCGCCCCGGCCGAGTCGCGCTCGAGGTGCTGGCCGACGCCCCCCCTGCGCTGCCGACCTCGGCCGCGGCGGGGCTCGGGCTCGGGTTCACCCCCTGGAGCCTCGAGGCCGAGGAGCGCGCCCTCGCCCGAGCGGCGGTCGGGCTCTACCCGCTGTTCGACGACGCCTGGAGCGCCGGCAAGTGCGGCTACAAGCTGCGCCGCTACATGGCCCACGGCCTGCCCTCGGTCGCCTCTCCTCAGGGCGGCGGCCGCGAGGCGCTCGCCCCACCCGACGCCGAGCCGGCGGGCCTCCTGGCCGAGGGGCCCGCGCAGTGGCGCGAGGCGCTGCTCCGCCTGATCGACGAGCCGCCCCTCCGCCGCAGCCTCGGCCGCCGGGCGCTCGCGCTGGCGCTCGGCCGCGAGGCGCTCGGCGACCGCACCCGCACGCTGGCCCGGATCCTGCGCGAGCTGAGCGCGATCGGGCGGGCGAGGGTCGGCGCTCAGTCGTAGGTCAACACCACCAGCTCGCTGGTGTTGAAGTTGAACTCGCCCAGGTAGTCGAAGTCGATGTCCCCGTCCTCGCGGACGTGGACCTCCCAGCGGCCCGAGTCGATCAGCCAGTTGCGGGTCTGGCCCACGCTGACCTCGCCTATGTAGTCCCCGGCCACGTACACCTCGACCGCCTCGGGGCCGTTGTTGGTGACCCGCAGGTTCTCGCCGACGGTCGGGTCGTAGCTGAACGAGAGGTCGGTCGAGGAGAAGGAGTAGTCCCCCTGCCACTCGCGCACGCTGCTGCCGCTCTCGCGCAGCTCGAGCCGGCGGAAGCCGCTGCGGATCACGAACTCCTCGGTCGCGCCGGGCCCGACGTCGCCGATGCTCGCGCCGTCGACGTAGAGGTGGATCCGCTCGACGTGATGGTTGGTGACGATGAAGTTGGGGTCGTCGCCCGAGCCCGCGACCCGGCCGCTCGAGCTCTCGCTGCAGCCCTGGGCCCCGACCGCGAGCGCCGCGAGGAGGGCGGCGCTCGCGAGGCCGGACACGGCGCGGGTCGTCAGGGTCTTCACGGGTGACCTCCTCCTGAGCGCGCGCCCGGCACCCTGCCCGTGGCGCTCCCCGGGGGCACGTTGTGACCCCCTCCCTGGTGGGCTAGCGTAGCGCGTCGAGGGGAGGTCGTCATGAGGGACCGTTGGATAGCGGGGGGCGCGGCCCTCCTGGTGATCGCGTTCACGACCGTGGTGTCGGCGGAGGACGTGCCGGCATTCACGCTCGAGCGGGCCAGCCTCACGGTCCAGTGAGGCCGCTCAGGAAGGTGGTTGGCGGGGCGCCTCCGGCGCGCTAGGGTGACGGGTCGGAGAGAGCGCTGAGGGAACCAAGCCGGGAGGTCCCCGTGTCGCGACTCGTCACCGCCTCGTGCCTGCTGCTGCTCCTCGCGTCCGAGGCGCTCGCCGGCCCGCCGCTCGAGCTCACCGCCGAACGCCCGGGCGTCGTCGAGCTGCGCTGGACCGGCGGGTCCGGCGCGGCGAGCTACGCCGTCTGGCGGCGCGAGGGGCTGCGCGGCGGCTGGGAGCGGATCGGCGCCGCGCCCGGCGAGGCGACCTCCTACGTCGACCGCGCGGTCCAGCCGCGCCACTTCTACAGCTATCGGCTCGCGCCCGAGGGCGGCGAGTCGGTCGAGGCCGGCCCGACCGAGGCGCTCGCGTCGTTCTACCTCGAGCTGCTCGAGGCCCCGGCCGGGGCGGCCGTGCTCAAGGTCCACGAGTGGGACGAGACGTTCGACGAGTGGCGGGCCAGCGACCCCGTGCGGGTCCCCGCGGGGCAGAAGGTGTTCGCCGCGGGCGTCGTCAGCGAGTTCGCGCCGGGCGCCACGATCGTGACGGCCGGCCCCGACCCGGCCCAGCCCGGCGTCGGGCGGGCGCTGTTCCGCACCCGCGAGGGCGCGCTGGTCGAGGTGACCACGGCCGACCCCCTCCCGCTGGCCCTCCGGCCGCAGAAGAAGGCGAAGCCGCGCCGCGCCGCCCCCAAGGCCGCGAAGGTCGAGGCGCGGGACGAGCCCGAGCCCGAGCCGACTCCGGTGGTGCCCGAGGGGCCGACCCTGCAGTTCCCCGAGCCGCTGCAGATCGGGACCGTTCCGGGCAGGCGCGTGGTGTGGGAGATCCAGAACGACTCGAAGCACCGCCTGCTGATCGTGGTCACGGGGCGCGTCAGCCGGACGTTCCCCGTCGGCGCCGGCCAGACCCACGAGGTCAAGTTCCCGGGCGGCGGCGACTACACGGTGGTGGCCAACGCCTCCGACAACATGATCATTCCGCTCAAGGGCGAGTTCGGGCTGCGCGACGGGATCCGCTACCGCAGCGTGCTCGGGATCAGGCCGGCCGGCAACTGAGCATCGGGCGCTCGCCGACGGGTGCCCACGGGATCCCCTGGGGCGGGGCGCGCCGGTCGAGTAGGCTAGGGGCATGGCTGCTCGCAAGGTTCGCGACTGGATCGAAGAGCTGCGCCGCACCGGGGGCCCGCAGGGCTTCGTCAGCGCGCACCCGGCGCCCTTCCTGCTGGTGCTCGAGACGAACGCGTCCGAGCCCGCCGACTCGCTCTCCTTCCAGACGATCCGGCTGGGGCCCGCCTCGCAGCTCGCGCTCGACACGCTCGACCTCACCGCCCACGAGGTGGTGAAGGGCGCGAGCAGCAACGCGTTCGCCATGATGATCACCGTGGGGCGCGCGGCGAACAACGACCTCGTGCTCGACGTGGCGAACGTCTCGAAGTTCCACGGCTTCTTCTCGCAGCGGGACGGGCGCTGGTACGTGCAGGACGCCAACTCGAGCAACGGGACGTTCCTCGAGCAGCAGCAGCTCGCGCCGAGCGCCTCCACCGCGCTCGGCGAGGACTGCCGGCTGCGGTTCGCGACGGTGAAGTGCCGTTTCCTCACGGCGCCGCGGTTCGCGGCCCTGCTCGAGCAGGAAGGGGCGCGCGTCGGCTGAGCGCCGCGCGCCCGCGGGAGCGAGCGAGTGGACCGGGTACGCGACCTCAGCCAGCGCAAGTGCGTCCCCTGCAGCAAGGGCACCCCGCCCCTCTCCGAGCAGGAGGCGGCCGGGCTGCTCGCGCAGCTCGAAGGCTGGCGCCTCGAGGGCGGGCACCTGCGCAAGGACTACCGCTTCCCCGACTTCGCGCAGGCGCTCGACTACGTCAACCGCGTGGGCAAGGTCGCCGAGAAGAACGGCCACCATCCCGACATTCAGCTCGCGTGGGGCCGGGTCGGGCTCGAGCTCTGGACCCACGCGATCGGCGGCCTGAGCGAGGCCGACTTCGTGCTGGCCGCCAAGTGCGACAAGGCGCACCGCAAGCTGCTCGCCAAGCAGGCCGAGGCGGAGGGCCGGGTCAAGAAGGGCAAGAAGCCGGGCAAGGCGAAGAAGGGCTGAGCGCGCCGCCGTCGCACACCGCTGTCTGGCGTGCTGCGGCTCGAGCCTCGGTCACGGCGACTCGCCTGCGCTGCCGAACCAGCGCGCGTGCATCGCGGCGAGGAAGGCGTCAACCAGGCTGAGCCCGCTCGCGTCGCCGAGCACCGCGTCTACTCCGCACCGCGGGCACAGCGCGGTCTCACCGCCGTCGATCCACTTCGCGACCTCGCCCGGCGGAAACCTCTCGAGGCAGTAGAAGCAGGCGCACACCGCGCTCCGCTCGAGCTCGATGCGGTGCCGGATGCAGCGGCGGTGAGCTGCCTTCAGCGGATCGTCGCTCAAGGGTGACTCCTCGGTGCGCCCCGCTATCCTCCCAGCGTGGCCAGCACTCGCCGCGCGCCGGCGTGGTCGGGGTGCACGCGCAGGACCCGCCGGAGCAGGTCGGCGGCCTCCACCCGGCGCTGCACGCGGATCAACAGGCGCGCGATCGAGACGTTGACGTCGGGGTCGCTGAGGCGCGCGCCGAGGAGCTGTCCGATCAGCGACTCGGCGCCCTCGCGGTTGCCGAGCCCGAGCAGGACCTCGACCCCGAGCACCACCGTCTCGGGCTCGGGCGACATCGCGTCGCTCGCCTGCAGGGCGCGCTCGTGTCGGTCGAACAGGGCCGCGGCGGCGCGGTAGTCCTTGTTGTCGAGCAGCACCCGGGCCGCCGAGCGGACCGATTCGCCCGACCAGGGGTTCAAGAACGCGGCCTGGCGGAAGGCGGCCAGCGCCTCGCGCGTCCGGTCGAGCTGCGCCAGCGCGACCCCGTGCAGCTGGTGCGCCTCGGTGTCGTCGGGCTCGAGCGCGAGCGACTGCTGCACCAGCCGCAGCGCGCGCGTCGGGTCTCCCGCCATGAGGGCCACGAGCCCCTCGACCTTGAGCGGCTCGGCCGCGCCGGGGGCGAGCTCGCGCGCGCGACGGACGAGCGCCTCGGCCTTGGCCCACTCGCTCAGAGACGCCCGCGCGCGCGCCGCATACAGGATCGCGTCGAGGTCCTCGCGCTCGTCGCGGAGGGCGGCCTCGAACGCCGAGAGCTCGGCCGCGAACGCCTCGGGGGCGAGCCGGCCGATGTCGTAGCGGAGCCGGTGGATCCAGCCGTGCAGGTCGTCTGGGTTCGCCTTCCGGCAGCGGTCCCAGGCCTCCACCGCCCGCTCGGGGTCGAGCTTGGCGAGGTAGGTCTGACCGAGCAGGCACAGCGCGAAGGGGTCGGTCGGGTCGCGCGCCAGCCGCTCCTCGGCGTAGGCGCGCGCGACGTCGAACTGCCGCGCGTCCCAGGCGAGCTCGCCGTAGCGGCGCTCGAGCGTCGCGCGCTCCTGCGGGTCGGAGATCCGCTGCAGGCCGCGCCGCAAGACGGCGAGCGCCGCGGTCGGGGCCAGGCGCTGGACCTCGAGCTCGCAGGCGATCAGGTAGACGTCGATCCGCTCGGGGGCGGCCTGCTCGGCGCGCGCCAGCAGCCGCGCGGCCTCGTCGGGCTCGTCCTCGGACAGCATGCGCACCGCCGCGTTGAGCGCGTTGCGGGCGGCCGGCCGCCGCTCGAGCACGCGGTCGAGGTCGAGCCGGCCGCCGGCCGCGTCGCCGGCCATGACGCGCAGGACGCCGCGCAGCTCGAGCGCCGCGAGGTCGAGCGGGTCGATCGCCAGGGCCCGCTCGGCCTCGGCGCGCCCGGCGAGGAGGTCGCCGCGCACGACCGCGAGGGCCGAGGCGCGCACCACGCGCAGGGTGGTGTCGTGCGGGTCGAGCGCCAGCGCCTGCTCGAGCGCCGCGAGCGCCTCGTCGTTCTCGATGGTCAAGAAGCGCAGCTGCGCCTCCACGCTCCAGGCCTCCACCAGGTCGGGGTGGGCCCGCCGCGTCGCGACGGCGACGGCGAGCTCGGCGGCCACCGGCGCGCCCTCGGGGAGGCGGGCCGAAGAGAGGGCGGCGGCGGCCAGCGCCGCGTAGGGACGCGCGCGCGGGTCGGCGGCCTGGAGGCTCGGGTCGTGGCCGGCCGCGCGCAGCGCGGCGGCCCAGGCCTCGAGCGCGGCGCGGTCCTCCTCGCTCGCCGGGTCCTCGCGCCGCTCCAGCCGCACGCGCAGGAGCGTGGCGTGCGCGGCGAGCTCGAGCGCCTCGGGCGGGCCGGCGAGCGCCGCCTCGAGCGCGGCCGCGAGGTCCGCCCGCGCCTCGTCGGGCTGGCGCAGGCGCGCCCGGGCCCGGCCGCGCTCGAGGAGCAGCGCCGGGTCGCCCGGGAGGAGGGCGAGCGCCGCGTCGAGCGGCTCGAGCGCCGCCCAGAGCGCGCGCCGGTAGGGCTCGCCGGGCTCGGCCTCCGCGGCGAGCGCCATGGCGTGCATGGCCGCGCGCCGCGCGTCGTCGGCGCGCTGGGCCGCGGCCTCGAGCCGCGCCCGCTCCTCGGCGGCCGCGCGCTCGCGCCGCGCGTCGGCGATCGCGTCGAGGGCGGCCCAGCCCGCGAGCGCCAGCGCGGCGGCGCCGCCGAGCCCGAGCCCGAGCGCCAGCGAGCGCGCCCGGACCCGGGCCCGGCTCCGGCCCGACGCCAGCACCGGCTCGCCCGCGAGGAACCGGCCGAGGTCGTCGGCGAGGTCGCCGGCGGTCCCGTAGCGGTCGTCGGGGTCCTTCTCCAGGCAGCGCAGCACCACCGCCTCGAGCTCGGCCGGGAGCTCGGGCGCGAGGTCGCGCGGGCGCGGCGGCGGCTTCTCGAGCACCTGCTGCGCCAGCTCGATCTGGGTCGCGGCCTTGAACGGGACCTCGCCGGTGAGCGCCTGGAACAGCACCACCCCGAGCGAGTAGACGTCCGCCGCGCCGCTCAGCTCGTGGGCGTGGCCGCCCGCCTGCTCGGGGGGCATGTAGTAGGGCGTGCCCAGGACCGCGCCGCTGCGGGTCATGCGCTCCTGGTCGACGTCGCGCACCAGGCCGAAGTCCGTCAGGCGCGCCGCCCCGTCGCGCTGGATCAGCACGTTGTCGGGCTTGACGTCGCGGTGCACGACCCCGCGCTCGTGGGCGTGCTGGAGCGCCTCCGCCACCGCCCGCGCGATCCGCGCCGCCTCGCGCGGCTCGAGCCGCCCCTGGGCGTCGAGCACGTCGCCGAGCGAGCGCCCCTCGACCAGCTCCATGGCGAGGTACAGCCGCTCGCCCACCTCGCCCATGTCGTAGACCGCCACGATCCCGGGGTGCTCGAGCTTGGCGAGGGCCGCCCCCTCGCGGCGGAAGCGCTCGACCTGGCGCGCGCTGGCGGCGGCCGTGCTGAGCAGCACCTTGAGCGCCACCAGCTGGCCGGTGAGGACGTGCTTGGCGGCGAACACCACGCCCATGGCGCCGCGCCCGAGCTCGCGCTCGAGCTCGAAGTCGCCCACCCGGTTGCCCGGGCGCAGGGCGCGCATGATCCGGGTGGAGGCGCCGCGCCAGCTCCCCGGCGGAGCCGTGGGCTCGCCCAGGGTCCCGGGCAGCGGGGCGGGCGCGGGCGCGATCCGGGCCGAGCCCGTCTGGAGCGAGGCGGTGTCGCGCGGGGTGCGGACCGCGACGGCGCCGGCGCCGCAGCCGGGGCAGGCGAGGGCGGGGAGCTCGGCCGGGAGCTCGCTCGGGGCGGTCCGGCGCCCGCAGGCGGCGCACTCCAGCCAGGCGGTCTGGACGGCGGCCGTCAGCGTGGCGAGGTCGTCGGGCAGCAGGAAGCCCGTCCGCAGCAGGCGGCCGCCCAGGGTCTCGCCCGCCTGCGCGCGCTCCAGCTCCTTCTCCAGCAGGGCCGGGGTGATCAGCTGTCGCTGCGCGGCGAGCCGACCGAGGAGCAGGTCGCGGACGTCGGGCATGGCCCCCTACCCCTACACCGCGGACGCGGCCTCCAGCTTGATCTCGAGCCAGCGGTTGTTGACGAACGGCCGGAACCGGACGCGGTACTGCCGCCCCACCTCGAGGCGCTCGAGCCCGGTCTCCTTGAGCTGACCCTCGTGGATGTGCAGCGTCTGGCCGTCGTCGCTGATCAGGCGCGCGTCCCAGTAGGGCCGGCCGGAGAAGCCGACGTGCTCCTCGCCCACCTCGATCACGCCCTCGAGCCGCGCGTCGAGGAGCATCAGTACTTGTCGATCCCGAACAGGTCGCGCTCGTAGCGGTCGGCGTAGGCCGCGAGGTTGCCGATCGAGGCGCCCACCTCCATGGGGTCGGCGTCCTGCACGAGCTGCGTGTCCATCATGACGAGCTGCCCCTCCTTGAGCGCGAACGCGCCGTAGGCCAGGCGCGCGTTCTCCTCGAGGCAGCGCTCGAACTCGATCCCGCTGGCGGGGCCGATCACGCTCCAGTAGCGCACGATCTGCTGGTCGGCGATGTCCCTGTCCTCGGTGATCAGCACCATCTGCGTGCGCCCCTCGCCGGTGGGGACCTCCACGCAGATCGAGCCGTCCGACGCCTCCGAAACTTCCCACTCGCACGCCGTCGCGATGCGGTCCACGATGTCCCGGAACCTCACGCGCACCCTCCTTGCCCGGCGCCCGCGGGCGCGGGCTGGGGCGCGGAATTATACGCTCGCTGCCCCTTGTCGGAGGGGTCGCGACCTCTAGTATTCCGGGCCGTGCCCGAGCTCCCCGAGGTCGAGACCATGCGGCGCGGGATCGCCTGCGTCGCCGGCTGCCGGATCGAGGCGGCTCATTTCCCCCGCGGCCGCGAGGTCCGACCCCTCGCGGTCACCCCGCCGCCCCCGCGCCTGGCGCGTCGCTTGCGCGGGCGGACGATCGAGGCGGTGGGTCGTGTGGGGAAGCGCGTGGTGCTCGAGCTCGCGGGCGGCGACCGGCTGGTGTTCGAGCCGCGCATGACCGGCCTGGTCCTGCTGGCCGATCCGCCCACCACCAAGCACTTGCGGGCGCGGCTCGCCCTCAGCGGCGGCGCGGCGTCCGAGCTGTTGTTCTGGGACCGCCGCGGGCTGGGGACGATCACGCTGCTCGACCCCGCGCAGTTCGCCCGCAAGCTCGGCCCGGACCAGCTCGGCCCCGACGCGCTGGGGATCGGTCCCCAGGCGCTGCGCGAACGGCTGAGCGCGAGCCGCAGGGCGATCAAGGTGGCGCTCCTCGACCAGCGGGCGCTGGCGGGGGTCGGGAACATCTACGCCTCCGAGGCGCTCCACGTGGCGGGGATCCACCCCGAGCGGCCGTGCGCGGGCCTGCGCCCCGCCGAGTGGGCCCGCCTGGCGGACGCGCTCGAGGGCGTGCTGCAGGAGGCGATCCGCTACGAGGGCTCCACCCTGGGCGACGGCACCTACCGCAACGCGCTCAACCAGCAGGGGAGCTACCAGGTCCACCATCGCGTCTACGCGCGCGAGGGGGAGCCGTGCCGCGCCTGCGGGACGAGCGTCGCACGGAGCGTGCTGGGGCAGCGGGCGACGTTCTTCTGCGCGCGCTGCCAGCCGCGGGGACGGACTTGAGCCGTCCGGACGGGGCCGCGACCGGCTCCAATGGTTCGCCACGAGTGGAGGTCTCCATGCGGGACGTGCAGGACCGCGCCGAGTGGATCGGAGTGAGCGCGAGCGCGCAGCAGCCGCAGGGCGGCGAGCTGCGGGTGACGCTCGAGCGGCTGCTGACGCAGCGGCTGGGGCGCTCCCCCGAGCGGGCCACGCGGCTCGACTGGTTCGCGGCCGTGGCCGAGCTGGCGCGCGAGCGCCTGCTGGCGCGCTGGGAGGCGAGCGAGCGCGCCGCGCGCGAGGCGAACGGCCGGCGGGTGTGCTACCTCTCCATGGAGTACCACGTGGGGCGCCTGCTGCGAGCGACCCTCCACGCGCTCGACCTCGAACGCCCGGTCGCCGCGGCGCTGGCGAGCCGGGGGCTCTCCCTGAGCGACCTGTGCGAGGCCGAGCTCGACCCGGGCCTGGGCTCGGGCGGCCTGGGGCGGCTCGCCGCCTGCTTCCTCGACTCGCTCGCCACCTGTAACTACGCCGCCACCGGCTACGGCCTCCGCTACGAGCTGGGGCTGTTCCGCCAGCGGCTCGAAGGCGGCCGGCAGGTCGAGGAGCCCGACCCGTGGCTCGAGCGCGGCTTCCCCTGGGAGGTGGCGCGCCCCGAGGAGGCGGTGCGGGTCTCGTTCCACGGGCGGGTGGACAGCCACCGCGACTCGGAGGGGCGGGTCCACTTCGCCTGGCGCGGGACCGACGACGTGCTCGCGGTCCCCTACGACGTGCCGGTCGCGGGCGCGGGGCCGCAGGGCGCGGTCACGCTGCGGCTGTGGTCGGCGCGCGCGGTGGGCTGCGGGCTCGACCCGCGCGCCTTCCGCGAGGGCGACTTCGCGCAGGCCATGGCCGCGCGCGCCCGCGCGGCGGCGCTGGTGACCTTCCTGTACCCCGACGACGAGACCCCGGCCGGGCAGGCGCTGCGGCTGCGCCAGCAGTTCTTGCTCGCCTCGGCCAGCCTGCAGGACCTCCTCCGCAAGCACCCGCCGGGGCCGGGCTGGCGCCTGGCGCAGCACGCGGCGCTCCAGCTCAACGACACCCACCCGGTGCTGGCGATCCCCGAGCTGATGCGCCTGCTCATGGACGAGCACCACTTCACCTGGGAGCAGGCCTGGGAGGTCACGCGCGAGAGCTTCGCCTACACCAACCACACCCTGTTGCCCGAGGCGCTCGAGACCTGGCCGCAGGAGCTCATGGGCTGGCTCCTGCCGCGCCACCTGCAGATCGTGCAGGAGATCGACCGCCGGCTGCGGCTGCGCGTGCGCGACGCGGGCGCCGACGGCGAGCGGATCGACCGCATGGCGGTCGTCCACGGCGGGCGCGTGCGCATGGCGAACCTCGCCATGGCGGGCAGCGTGGCGGTGAACGGGGTGGCCGCCCTCCACACCCGCCTGCTCGAGGAGGGGCTCCTCGCCGACTGGCACGCGCTGCACCCCGAGCGGTTCAGCAACAAGACCAACGGGATCACCCCGCGCCGCTGGCTGCGCCAGTGCAACCCGGGTCTGTCGGCGCTCCTCGACGAGCGCCTCGGCAGCGGCTGGGAGCGCGACCTCGACCGGCTGCGCGCCCTCGAGCCGCTCGCGCTCGACCCCGAGTTCCGCGCCGCGTTCCGCGCGGTGAAGCTCGCCAACAAGCAGGCTCTGGCCGAGGTGATCTCCCGCGAGGCGGGGGTGAGCGTGGCCCCCGCCAGCCTGTTCGACGTCCTGATCAAGCGGTTCCACGAGTACAAGCGCCAGCTCTTGCTCACCCTGTGGACGATCCACCGCTACCGCGAGCTCAAGACGGGCGCGGTGAGCGACCCGGTCCCGCGCACGGTGATCTTCGCGGGCAAGGCGGCGCCCACCTACCACGCGGCCAAGGAGGTGATCCGCCTGATCCTCCGCGTGGCCGAGGTGGTCAACGCCGACCGCCAGACCCAGGGCGCGCTGCGGGTGGCGTTCCTGCCCAACTATCGCGTGTCGCTGGCCGAGGCGATCGTG
Organism: uncultured Planctomycetota bacterium; assembly: GCA_964569055.1. Lineage (GTDB taxonomy): Bacteria > Planctomycetota > J058 > J058 > J058 > JAWLGW01. Next base: position 16,932 of record CAZMSZ010000138.1, read on the forward strand.
CCCGCGGCCGACGTGTCCGAGCAGATCTCGACCGCCGGCTACGAGGCCTCGGGCACGGGCAACATGAAGCTCGCGCTCAACGGCGCGCTCACGCTCGGCACCCTCGACGGCGCCAACGTGGAGATCGCCGAGCACGTCGGCGAGGAGAACGTGTTCATCTTCGGCCTGCGCGCCGAGGAGGTCCGCGAGACCCGCCGCGCCGGCTACGACCCCCGCCGCCGCGTGGAGGCCGACCCCCGCCTGGCCGCCGTGATCGAGGGGATCGCCGACTCGGTGTTCGCCGAGGGCGGCTTCCCCTCCCTGGTGGAGGCCCTCCTCGACCGCGACCCCTACCTCGTCCTGGCCGACTTCGCCGCCTACGTCGACGCCCAGGAGCGGGTCGAGCAGGTCTGGCGCGACCCCGAGGAGTGGACCCGCCGCGCCGTGCTCAACACCGCGCGCATGGGCTACTTCTCGAGCGACCGCACGATCCGCCAGTACGCCGAGGAGATCT
>CAZMSZ010000139.1:0-17350 GCA_964569055.1 uncultured Planctomycetota bacterium
TCCGCCACGATCCCCCGCGCGAGCGGGTGCTCGCTCTGCTGCTCGAGCGCGGCCGCCAGCGCCACGACCTGACCTTCCTGGGGCGCGGGCGCTCCGGGTGGCAGCAGGACCTCGCGCACGGTGAACCGGCCTGCGGTCAGCGTGCCCGTCTTGTCGAACACCACGTGGTCGACGGCGGCCAGGGCCTCGAGGGCGGGGGCCTCGCGCACCAGGACGCCGGCGCGCGCGGCGCGGCCGATCGCGACGACGATCGCGGTCGGGGTGGCGAGGCCCAGGGCGCAGGGGCAGGCGACGACGAGCACCGAGACCGCGGCGAACAGACCCCGCTCCAGCGGGCCGCCGGCGAGGAGCCAGCCGGCCAGCGTCAGGAGCGCGATCGCCAGCACGACCGGCACGAACACGGCCGAGACCCGGTCGGCCAGGCGCTGCGCCTGGGCGCGCGAGCCCTGGGCGCTCGAGACCAGCCGCACGATCCGCGCGAGCTGGGTGTCGGCGCCGGCGCGCTCCACCGTGAGCTCGAGCGGCGCGGCGCCGTTGACCGTGCCGGCCGCGAGCGCGTCGCCGGGGCCCTTGGCGACCGGCAGGCTCTCGCCGGTGAGGAGCGCCTCGGACACGTCGCTGCGGCCGCTCACCACGCGCCCGTCCGCCGGCACCGCCTCGCCGGGCAGCACGCGCAGCCGGTCGCCGGGCCGAAGCGCGGCGAGCGGCACGTCCTCGACTCCGCCCCCCGCGCCGAGGCGGTGCGCGACCTGGGGGGCGAGGTCCAGCAGGGCGCGCAGCGCCTCGCCGGTGCGCCGCTGGGCGCGCGCCTCGAGCCAGCGCCCGAGGAGCACCAGGGTCACGATCATGCCGACCGCCTCGAAGTGGAGGTGGCCGGCGCCGCCCAGGAGGGCCGCCCAGCTCGCGCCGTAGGCGGCGCTCACGCCGAGGCTCACCAGCGTGTCCATGTTGGCGCCGGCGTGGCGAGCCCGCCGCAGCGCGCCGAGCAGGAGCGAGCGCCCGAACCACAGCGTGGCCGTGGCGAGCGCGGCCTGGAGCCAGCCCGTCCAGGCGGGCAGCGCCCCCAGCATGCCGCCCCAGCCGAGCGCGACCAGCGGCACGGTGACGAGCGCGGCGCCGGCGAAGGCGCGCCGCGCCGCGCCGAGCTCGGCCTCCCGCCGCTCGGCCGCCGCGCGCTCGCTCGCGAGCTCGTCCGTGGCTCCGCCGCCCTCCGCCGTGGGGCGCGGCCGCGCCGTGTAGCCCGCCCGCGCCACCGCCGCCACCACGTCGGCCACCGACGGGGCGCCCGGCGCGAACGTGACGTCGGCGCGGGCGAGCGGGAGCGAGACCTGCGCCTCGCGCACTCCGGGCGTGGCCGCGATCGCGCGCTCGACCTGCCCCACACAAGCGGCGCAGCGCAGGCCCTCGAGGTCGAAGGTCCGAGTCTCGGGCGGCGCGACGAGGGAGGTCACGCCCCGATCTTACGAGGTGCCGCTCCGCGCGCCGCGGCGGCGCGCGTCAGGGAGCGAAGCGCGCGGCCATGTCGGCCGTAATGTTCCGCGCGGTGGCGCTGCTGCAGTAGTAGGCGGAGTCGGCCCAGCCGTGGGTGGAGCGGCTCCAGGCGGTCCCGCTCGCCAGGGTGGAGCCCGCCTCGTCGAGCACGCGGTGGCTCGTCTCGACGTAGGCCGCCGCCGCCTGCACCGCGGCGTGGCCGCCGTAGCCTCCTGCGATCCGGCCGGCCAGGCGGGCGGTCTCGTTGCCGCGGTCGCAGGCGACGAGGGTCACCTCGGCCAGGAAGGTGCTGGGGCCGAGCTCCGCCTCCTCGGGGCTGGTGATCGCGCGCGCGGCCCAGCCCCAGCCGGCGAGGCGCGTGACGAGGTCGGTCCGCAGCGCGTCGGCGCCCTGGGTCCGCGCGTCCGCCTGCGCCGGCGGCATGCCCTCGGTGATCCCCGGCGCCACGAGCACCAGCAGGGTCACGGGGCTCCCGTCGGGGTTGCGGGGCGCGCGCAGGTCGGCGGCGCAGCCGGCGGTCAGGAGCAGCAGGAGGGCGGCGGCGAAGCGAGGCGCACGAGGTCGACGCGGGCGCGACATGGGGTCTCCTTCAGCGGCTGACGGCGCTCCCCGTGCGACCGCGTGCCACCCGACCTTGTTCACGAGCGCCGCTCGAGGAGGTCGTCGAGGAGCGGCCCCATCCTGGACCGACGACCGGGCGAGGGCCAGGGTGGTTGGCGCTACCCCGGGGTCGAGGCGGCTCCGGTGGGGCCCGTCGGTTGGCTTGCCCGAGGCCTGCGCCTGATCGATCCTGGCGGCCATGGACCCTTCGCCGCCCAGCCCGCCGCCTCCCCTCGCGCCCTGGCTCGTCCAGGGCTACCTCGGGCTGCGCCTGTTCCTGGTCGTGGTCTACGCCGGGGCCGTGGCGCTCGGGGGCTGGGCCGCGCGGGGCGGCGTCGCGCCCGAGGAGGGTGGGGTCGCCATGGGCCTCGCGATCGCGGCGGTGGGGCTGACGCTCGGCGCGGCGGTGGCGGCCTCGTTCCGCTTGCCGCGGCGGCCGTGGGCCTGGAGCGCGCACCTGATCGTGATCTGCCTGGGGATCACCCTGGTCGTGAGCGCACCGATCGCGGGCGTGCTCCTGTGGACCTGGCTCGGCCCCGAGGTGCGTCGCCACTTCGAGTGAGGGCTCAGCGCCCCAGGCCCGCCTCGCGGCGGATCCGGCGGTAGAGCGCGACCACCCGACGGTCCTCGCGCGCGGCGAGCGCCGCGCGGACCAGCGTGGCGTAGACCGTCCGGCGCGGCACCTTGCGCGGGGTGTCGGGCGCGAGCGGGTTGCCGCGCAGGACCAGGCCCAGGGTCTGGACGGCGAGGAGGAGCGGGAGCAGCCCGGCCAGCCGGAGCCCCTGCTCGCGCGGGCGGATCCGCAGCGTGTGCGCGAGCCCGGCCTCGGCGTCCGCGAGGGCCTGCGCCACGAGCTCGGCGTAGAGCGGGCGCAGGCGCGCCCAGGCCGCGGGGTCGAGGAGGTCGCGCGGGGCGAGGCCGTGGGCGGCGAGGTCCTCGCGCGGGAGGTAGCAGCGCCCGTGCTCGAGGTCGCGGCGTACGTCGCGCAGCACGTTGGTGAGCTGCAGCGTGTGGCCGAGGCGGACCCCCTCGGCGCGCCAGGCGGGCAGGTCGACCCCGCGCAGGCTGCGCAGGCGCGCCGCGTGGAGGTCGGACCAGAACTCCCCCACGCACCCCGCCACGGCATACGTGTAGGCGCGCAGCTCGGCGCGCGTGTCGAGCGCCGCCAGCTCGTCCGCCCGCTCGCCGGGGAAGCGCTCCAGGTCGTGGTGCATGCCGCCCGTGAGCGTGCCGAGCACCTGCCGGATCAGCGCGGCCTCGAGGGGAGGCTGCGCGGCGAGCAGCCTCAGGCACTGGGGCAGCTCGCGGAGCAGGCGCTGCTCGTCGGGGGTGGCGTCGCCCGGGCCCGGGGCGGCGCCGGCGAGCTCGGCGACCCGCGGCGCCTCGGGCGCGCCCTCCTCGATCGCCGCGACGAGCTGCGCGAGCAGCTCGAGCCGCCGCGCGCGGGGGACCAGCCGCGTGTCGGCGATGGTGTCGGCCGCGCGGGCCAGGAGGTAGGCCAGCGCGACCGCGTGGCGGGTCGGCGCCGGCAGCAGGCGCAGGCTGAGGAAGAACGAGCGGCTGACCCGGGCCAGGATCTGCTCGAGCGGGAGCGCTCCGGCCTCGGCGGGGACGCGGCTCACGCCGCTACGCGCCGGTCCGCCGGTGCGCGAGCGCGCGCGCCCGCAGCCGCTCGGCGAGGCGCGTCTCGAGCGGCCGCTCGAGCCGCCAGGTCCAGTTGCCGCGCTCGGTGCCTGGGCTGTTCATGCGGGCGCCGTCGTCGAGCTCGAGCAGGTCCTGCGCGGGGATCACCGCCAGGAACGCGGCCGAGCCGAGCGCCAGGTCGATCAGGCCCCACACCGGGTCGCCCGGATCGACCCGCCGGGCGACGCGCGCGCGGACGGGGCCCTCGAGCCCGGCCCACCAGCCGGCGGTGGTCTGGTTGTCGTGCGTCCCGGTGTAGACCACGCTCTCGACGGGGTGGTTCTCGGGGAGGAACGGGTGCGCCGGGTCGTCCTCGTAGAAGGCGAACTGCAAGATCCGCATGCCCGGGAAGCGGGTCGCCGTCAGCAGCTCGGTCACGTCCGGCGTGATGTAGCCGAGGTCCTCGGCCACGACCGGCACCTCGCCGAGCGCCTCGCGGACGGCCGCGAACAGCTCCTCGCGCGGCCCCGTCACCCAGGTCCCCTCGCGCGCGGTCGGGGCGTGCGCCGGGACCTCCCAGTAGGAGGCGAACCCGCGGAAGTGGTCGATCCGCAGCAGGTCGCTCCGCCCGAGCTCGTTGCCGATCCGCTCGATCCACCAGGCGTAGGCGGTGCGCGCGTGGATCCGCCAGTCGTAGAGCGGGTTGCCCCAGCGCTGCCCGTCCTCGCTGAACAGGTCGGGGGGTACGCCCGCGACCACGGTCGGCTCGCCGGCCCCGTCGAGCAGGAACAGCTCGGGGCGCGACCACACGTCGGCGCTGTCGCGCGCCACGAAGATCGGGATGTCCCCGATCAGCTCCACCCCCCGCGCGCGCGCGTGCTCGCGCAGGCGACCCCACTGCCGCGCGAGCAGCAGCTGCAGCACCTCCTCACGCGCCACGGCCGCGGCGTGCGCCTCGCGGGCGGGCCCGAGCGCGCGCGGCAGGTGGCGGCGCAGCCCGTCGGGCCAGCCCTCCCAGTACGCGGCGCCCTGGTGCGCCTCCTTGAGCGCCGTGTACAGCGCGTAGTCCTCGAGCCAGTAGGCGTTCGCCGCGCGGAAGGCCGCCAGCTCCGCCCGCTCGGTCGCGCCGGCCTCGGCCAGGAACCGCTCGGCGGCCCGCGCGATCACCCCGCGGCGCCAGCGCTCGCACTCCTCCGACACGCGCCCGGCCGGCGCCGCGGGCGCGTCGGCCAGGTCGACCCGCGTCAGCAGCCCCTCCTCGAGCAGCCGCTCGGGGCTGATCAGGAGCGCGTCCCCCGCGAAGGCCGACAGCGCCGCATACGGCGACCCGCCGTAGCCGGGCGGCCCCAGCGGCAGCACCTGCCAGGTCCGCTGGCCCGCGGCCTGCAGCCAGTCCACGAACGCGAACGCCTCGGGCCCGAGGTCGCCCCGCCCGTAGGGACCGGGCAACGAGGTGGGGTGGAGCAGCACACCGCTACGGCGCGAGAGGTCCATGGGGGACGGATTCTACTGGTGAGGCGAGGAGCCGGGCGTCGAGGCCGCGCGCGTTCAGTCGGTCGCGTCGACGCCGGGGGGCACGGTGGTGCGCACGAGGTCGACCCTGCGCATGACCCACGGGAACGTCGCGTAGCCCAACGCGCCGACCAGCGCGCACAGGAGCGCGCCGCAGGCCCGGCCCGCGGCCGGGTCCACGAACAGGAGCAGCCCGATCCCCGCCGTATAGCCCAGGAGCTGCGTCTGGGCCCACAGCACGAGGAGCAGGCGCTCGCGCCCGCCGAGGAGCGGCCGCGCCAGCGCGGAGTAGACCTGCAGCCGCGCGAACACGGGCTGGAGCGTGACGCCGATCCAGCCGATCCCGGCGGCGAGGGCCACGCAGCGGCCGACGCTCTCGCCCGCGACGAGCGCCAGCAGCGCCACCGCCGCCAGCGCCACCGGGAGGAACGCCAGCCAGCGGACGAGCCCGATCCGCCACAGCACGCCGCACACTTCCTGGCAGGTGATCGGCTGGAGCGCCCAGCGAGGCAGCCAGGCCGAGCCGTTGCGCACGAAGCCCAGGCCCGCGGCCGTGGGATCGCTCACCGCCCCGACCATGACAGCCATGGCCAGGACGAGCGCGCCCACCTTGGGGAACGCGGCGGCGACCGCGATCGCGATCGCGGCGAGCACCAGGCCGACCCACCACATGCCCGTCCACGAGGACGGCCCGACCAGGTGCTCGGCCACGATCCGCTGGCGCGGCCCGAGCGCGCGCTCGACGAGGCGGTCCACGAACCCGCCGGTCGACGCGGGCGGCACGCGGAGCGCGCCCGCGCGGATCAAGAGCTCCGCCTCCTCCGCCAGCGAGCCCGACACGCGCGCCTCGACCTGCGGCGCGACCTCGGGGTGCTCGGCGAGCTCCTCGGTCAGGGCGTACTCGTCGGCGAGGCGGCGCACGACCTCCTCGGCGTTGAGCTGTCCGGCGTGGCGCGCGCCGCTGCGCTCTCGCGGGTCGAAGGTGCGATATCCGCGCCCGAGCCGCCGTGCGAGCAGGAGCGGCGCCAGCGCGAGCGCGAGGGCGGGCGCCAGCCCGAGCAGGGCCGCCGGTCGTCCCCGCGCGGCCTCGAGCGCCGCGAGCGGCGCCCAGCCGGTCGGGAGCCAGGGCAGGACGGCCTCGAACGGGGCGCCGGGGCTGCGCGAGGCCACCGCCGCCAGGCCGAACACCGCGGCCAGGCACACCCCGCCCGCGAGCTCGAGCCGCCAGCGGGTCCGGCAGAGGAGCACCGCCCCGCCCCAGGCGCTCGCTCCCTGGAGCAGCGCCAGCACGAGCAGCGACCCGGCGCCCACCCAGCCGAGGCCCCCGGGCTCCTCGAACGCGAGCCGGGCCGCAGTCAGGAGGGCCGCGAACACGAGCAGGCTCGTCCAGACGGCGGCGTCCACCAAGCTGCGTCGGACCATCAGCGCGAACAGGGCGTCGTCGGCGATCGGCAGGTGCAGGTAGGGGACGACGGCCTCGCCCTCGAGCCGCTGACGCAGGCGGGCGCCCTGCAGGAGCGCGCCGGCGGCCGTGGCCAGCGCGAGCACCAACAGGGCGTACTCGACCCGCGGGGGCGCGGCCAGGGTGCACATGAGGAGCGCCGGGATCAGCAGGAAGGCGCTGCCGAGCCGCGGGTCGAGCTCCGCCGCGGGGCGTCCCTTGCGCAGCCGGCGCCGCTCCGCCCACAGCGGCGTCCCCTTCATGGCGGCCCGCGCGCGCCGCGTGATCGCCCGCGACAGCTCCCGCGCCGAGGGCATCACGCCTCGTCGCGCAGGCGCTCGAACAGCTCGGTGAGGTCCGTCGCGGCGCCGGCGAGGACCTCGGGCAGGGGGCCGCGGCCGCGCAGCGCGCCGCGGTGGATCACGAGCACCTCGTCGGCGAACCGCTCCACCAGCTCGAGGATCTGGGTGGTGTAGATCACCGTCCGCCCCGCGGCCGTGGCGGCTCCGACCTCGCGCTTGAGCGCCTGCAGGCTCACGGCGTCCATGCCCGAGGCGAACGGCTCGTCGAGGAGCAGCACGGGCGGCTCCACGGCCAGGAGCGGGATCAGCCCCGCCTTGTAGGCCTGCCCGCGCGACAGCGTCGCGACCGGCAGCTCGACCAGCGGCAGCATGTCGAACGCGCGCAGCAGCTCGATCACCCGCTCCTCGAGCCCGGGGCGCTCGGCCTCGTACAGCCGCAGCACCAGCCCGAGGTAGGAGACGACCGTCGCCCCCTCGGGGAGCGGCGCCAGGTCGGGCAGGAACGCCAGCCGCCGGCGCAGGTCGAGCCGCTCGCGATCGAACGGCTCGCCGTCGTAGCGGACGCCCCCCGCGTCGGGGACGGCGACCCCGGCGAGGCAGCGGAGGAGCGTCGTTTTGCCCGCGCCGTTGGGGCCGAGCACCGCCACCAGCTTGCCCGGCTCGAGCGCGAACGAGACGTCGTCCAGGACGCGCAGCGCCCCGTACGCCTTGGTGAGCCCCTCGACCTCGACCCGCATGCGCCCTCCCAGCGAGGAGCCTGGCCCGGACCGCCGGCTCCTGCAAGCCCCTGCCGAAGGAGCTCGGGCGGCGCGGCGTGGTCTGCCCTTGTCGGACCGCCGCTCGGGAGTACGGTTCCCGCAGGAGGCCCGCATGCGCCCCGGACCGAGCGGCCTGATCGTGCTCTTGCTCGCGCTGGTGGCGAGCTCGGCCTCGACGAGCGTCGCGCAGGAGCGGGGCGAGGAGCGCGCGGGCGACGCGCGCCCCGAGCCGGCTCCGGGCGAGCGCCCCCAGCCCCCCCTCGCGCAGCCCCTCGCCTACGGGCTCGACGCCTCGCGCGTGCGCCTGGTCCCGCTCCGCCGCGGCGACCTCCCCGACCTCGAGCGCGGCCTCGAGCTCGCGCCGCAGGGCGGCGAGGGCGTCGACCCCCGGCGCCCGCCGCTCCTCCACTGGACCCCGCGCGGCGACCTCCTGGCCGTGCGCGCGGGCACGGTGAGCGCCTACACCCACTACGCGCGCGGGGGAGACGGTCGGCTGCGTCAGGCGGCCGTCGGCGAGTGGCCGGCGGGCTGGGCGCTGGGCGGCTCGGACGACGTCGACGGCGACGGCTGGGACGACTTGCTCCTGTTCCGCAAGGCGGGCGAGGGCTACACGCCGTTCCTGGTGCGGGTGGCCTTCGGCCGCGAGCGGGGCGGCTTCGCCCTCAGCGCCGAGCCGCTGCGGCTGCTCGGCGACGTGTGGACGGCGAGCTTCACGATCCGCGACCTCGACGGCGACCACCTCGCCGACCTCGTCTACCACGGTCAGGAGCACGGGGCCGCGCACCCGTTCGCGCTCCACGTGCTCCGCGGCCTGGGGGACGGCCGCTTCGACCCGGGAAGGATCACGCTCGCCACCCAACAGGCGGGCGTGGCGGTGCGTCCGCCGCTGATCGAGGACTTCGATCGCGACGGCTGCCTCGACCTGTTCCTCGCGCCCGACGACGACGTGGCCGACGAGGGTCAGGCCCACCTGGCGCGAGGCCTCCCCGACGGCAGCTTCACCCCGCCGCGCCCCTCGATCGACCTCGCCCCCGAGAACGAGGGCTGGAGCTCCGACCGCGGCGCGTACGACGCCCAGACCTGCGACGTCGACCTCGACGGCCACGCCGACGTGATCGTGCGCTTCACCTCGTGGCGCGAGGACCGCTTCTCCGAGCGCGTCTACCTCGGCGACGGCCAGGGCGGCTTCGCGCCGCCGCGGACGCTGCTCGAGGGCACCCAGCCCGCGCGCTATCAGCCCAGGCTCGCCTGGCACCAGCCGCCAGCCGTCCGGTAGCGCGCTCGCCCTCAGTGCACGTGCGACACCAGCGCCGTCGCGGGCTCTGCGGCCGGCGCCGCTCGCTCCCGCCGCGCGCCCTCGCGCTCGGGGTCGCACAGGACCCAGCCGCGGTGGAGGAAGTCGGCGGCCGCGACCGCCGAGAACACGCTCATGACCGCGCGGGCCGCGCGGGGGCGGATCGCCAGGCCGGCGAGCAGGCCGGTCGCCACCCAGGGGCCGAGGCAGAAGTTGCAGCCGAGCAGGCCGCCCAGCGCGTTGCGCCAGCCGCCGCGGCGCGGCTGCTCGTCGACCTCGCCGGCGCCGCTCCCGCCGCGGAGCTGGGTGAACGGGGCGCGCAGCGGCGCGGTCACCTTGGCCCGCGCCAGGATCCGGGTCAGCTTGTGGGTGGACAGGCCGAGCAGCACGAGGTCGCGCACCTCGGGCCGCTCGGGCAGCGCGATCAGGCCGCGGCGGTCGGCCTCGATCAGCGCGCCCACGCCGAGCCCGAAGGTCGCGACCAGGATCGAGTATTCGCGCAGCGGGAGGTCCGCGCCCGGGGCGTAGTCGTCGAACGCGTCCATGCCGTCTCCTCGCGCGCAGCGCGCTGGTCGCCCCGCGCGCCCGCCTCGTCCCGGCGGCGCGCCGCGCTTGGCGCGCGCGTGCGCGCGGGACGGGGCCGGGGGACTCGGCGCAACGCGCTTGCCGGCGCGGCCGAGGCGACGAGCGACAACGGCGCGCGTCCATTTAGAATCGCGCCGTGGACGATCCGCTCTCGGGACGCGAGGTCGGCGGCGTGCGGCTCGAGGCCCGCCTGGGCTCGGGCGGCATGGGCTCGGTCTATGCCGGGGTGGACGTCGAGCGCGGCGGGGCGCGCTGCGCGATCAAGCTGCTGTCGGTGGCGAGCCCCGAGGGGTTCCGGGCGCGGTTCGCGCGCGAGGCGCGGGTCGGGGCGGCCCTCGACGACCCGAGCCTGGTGCGCGTGCACCGCAGCGGCGTGACGGGCGACTTCCACTACATGGTGCTCGACCTCGTGGAGGGGGAGGACCTCGCGCGGGTGCTCGACCGCGAGGGGCCGCTCCACTGGACGCAGGTCGCCGCGCTCGGGCGCGACGTCGCGCGCGGGCTCGCGGCGCTGCACGCGCGCGGGGCGGTGCACCGCGACCTCAAGCCCGCCAACGTGCTGCTGGCCGGGGACGGCGCGGTGCGCCTGGCCGACTTCGGCCTGGCCCGCTGGCGCGAGGCGCCCGCCGACCTGCCGACCGAGGCCGCACTCACCGCCACGGGCGACGCGTTCGGCACGCCGATCTACATGGCGCCCGAGCAGTTCGCCGACGCCAAGTCGGTCACGCCGGCGGCCGACCTGTACGCCCTCGGGGTGCTGGTGTTCGAGGCGCTCACCGGGCGCCCCCCGTTCGCAGCCTCGCGCCCGCACGTCCTGGCCCGCCTGCACCGCGAGGTCCCGCCGCCCTCCCTGGCCGCGCAGGCGGCGGACGCGCCCGAGGCCATGCACGGGCTGGTCGAGGCGCTCCTGGCCAAGGAGCCTCACGAGCGCCCCGCCGACGCGGCGGAGGTGGCGGCGCGCTTCGCGCAGGTCCTGGGCGACCGCGCGCCCGAGCCGCTCCGCCTCGAGCCGCCGCCGGGCTCCACGGCCGAGCTGTGGCGGGCGCAGCCGGCCGGTCAGGCAGCGGCCGGCAGCGCCGGGAACAGCACCGTCCCGCCGCGCCGGCGACGGCCCCTGGGGCCGATCCTCGCGGCCTCGCTGCTCGCCATGGGCGGCCTGGCGGCGGCGGGGTGGGCGCTCCCGAGCGTGCGCGCCCGGCTGGCCTCGGCCGAAGAGCAGGCCCGCTACCGCGCGATCGAGCGCGCGCTCGAGGAGGTGGCCGACGCCCCCGACGCGCTGACCGCGGCGCTCGCCGCCTACCAGCGCGACTTCGGCCGCGGCGGCCTGTTGCGCGACGAGGTGGCCGAGCTGGCGGTCACGCCGGTGCGGCTGCGCGCCAACGTGTACCTGGGCCCGGCCGACGGCGCGTTCATGGTCCGCGTGCCGAGCGGGACGTACCGCCTGGGCGGCGGCGAGGCCCCCGCCGCGGGCGCGGAGCTCGCCCCGGCGCGCACCGTGGCGCTGCTCGGGTTCTTGATCGACCAGGTCGAGGTCTCCAACGCGCGCTACGCGCGGTTCCTCGCCGCCTGGCGCGCCGCGGGCGGCGTGCACCGCTGCGGGCGCGACGGGCTCGACCACCAGCCCGACCCCGCGGCGCGCGTCCGCAGCCCCGACCCCGACGGCCCGGTGGTCGGGGTGAGCTGGTGGGACGCCGTCGAGTACGCCCGGTTCTACGGCCGGCGCCTCCCGACCGAGGACGAGTGGGAGGCGGCCGCCTCGTGGGACCCGCAGCTCGCGGCCGCGCGCGCGTATCCCTGGGGCGCGCAGGCGCCCTCCTCCGAGCACCCCTACCTCGCGAACCTCGCCTTCGCCGAGTACGGCGGGGTGGGCCCCGACGGGGAGTTCGTGAGCACCTGCGCCCCGAGCGGCAGCTTCGAGCTCGACCGCTCGGTGTGGGGGCTCCTCGACGTGGCCGGCAACGCGGCCGAGTGGTGCGCGGGCGAGGCCCTCCCCCCGGCGACGCAGCCGCTGCGCGGCGGCTCGATCGCGACGGGCGAGGCGGCCGCCGCTCGGCTGGCCGCGCGGCGGCTCCACGACCCCGACCTCGCCCTCCCGCTCGCCGGGTTCCGCACGGTCGCGTCCTGGTCGCGGTGAGCGCGCGCGCGCCCGCCGCTACGATGGTTCGGGCCCGGTCGCGCCAGGCCGGTCCCTTGCCGTAAGATCGGCGCCCGTCCCCTGGCGGGGGAGGAGAGGCCGTGGCGTTCAAGGGCGACCTTCGCAAGCTGCCGCTGGCCGACGTGTTCCAGTCGATCCACCAGAACGGCATGACCGGGGCGCTCGCGGTCCGCGACCACCGTGGCGAGCGGCTGGTCGCGTTCCAGGGCGGGTTCGTCACCGGGTGCGCCTCGCTCCCCACCGACGAGGACGACCTCGCCCACGAGCTCGTGCGGCGCCGGCTGGTCGACTCCAAGGACGTCAGCCGACCTTCCCGCTTCTTCCGGCGCAAGAGCTCGCTCAAGAGCACGCTCAAGCGCAAGAAGGTGCTCGACTCGGGCGAGTTCGACAGCTTCACCCGGCAGGTGGTGCTGGAGCGGGTCTACCAGGTGTTCCTGCTCGAGGACGGGCAGTTCGAGTTCCTCGAGGAGTACGACCTCTCGCGCTTCGACGAGAACGAGCACGCCGCGGGGCTGCGGATCTCGCCCAACGAGATCCTGATGGAGGCCATGCGGCGGGTCGACGAGTGGAAGCGGATCCGCCGCTCGATCCCCTCGTTCCGCGAGGTCTACGTCGCCACGCGCGACCCGGCCCCCGACGACCCGCCGCTGGTGGCGGAGATCCTCGCCTCGACCAAGGGCGGCGACCGCGACCTCGAGGCCGTGCTCGGCTCGGTGGCCGCGGCGCGGTTCGCGGCCTGCGAGCAGCTCCTCGGCATGGTCGAGACCGGCGACCTGCGCGTGGCGACGGCGCCCGAGTACCTCGACCTCGGCAAGCGCGCCGAGGCGGCGGGCGACCTCGAGGCGGCGGCCTCGTTCTACGCGCGCGGGCTCCACTACGAGCGCGGCAACCGCGACCTCAACGAGCGGCGGCTGACCGTGCTCGAGCGGCTCGGCAAGAAGCAGGAGGCCGCCGACGAGCGCAAGCTCTACGCCGGGACGCTGCTCGAGCAGGGCGACAGCGAGGCCGCCGAGGAGCAGTACGCCAAGGCGGCCCGGCTGGCCACGGCCGACCCGCTCCCGCTCGAGCGCCTCCTCGCGCTGCAGATCGAGGCCAAGGACTACCTGCGCGCGCGGGACACCGCCGCCCGGCTGGTCGCGCTCTACCTGCGCCTGGGGCTGGGCGAGAGCGCCAAGGAGGTGCTGCCGCGGGTCCTGTTGCTCAAGCCCAAGGACGCCTGGCTCCGCGAGCGCATGGCCGAGACGCACGTGGAGCTGCACGAGCACGCCACCGCGGCGCGGATCTACCGCGAGCTGGCCGAGGAGTCGGTCGAGGCGGGGGAGGTCGCCAAGGGCGCGCGGTTCGCGCGGCGCGCGTGCGAGCTCCAGCCCGACGACCGCAAGCTCAAGGGTTACCTCGACGAGCTCGAGTCGGGCGCGCTGGCGCAGCGCAAGCGGCGGCGCCGGGTGCACCGCATGATCGCGGCCGTCGTCCTCCTGGGGGCGGCGGCGGTCGGCTGGGGCAGCTACGAATTCATGGCGCTGCAGAACCTGCGCCAGGCGTCGCGCACCTGCATGGTCCAGCTCGACCGCGGGCACCAGGGCGTGCTCGCCGGGCTGGAGCAGCTCGAGCACATCTCGACCGACTACCGGCGGACCCTGGCGGCGCGCTGGAGCGCCGAGCTGACGCTCGGGCTCGCCAAGCTCTACGCCCGCGAGGGCCACCGGGCCGCGGAGGACTTCGTGCTGCCGACGCCGGCGGCCGAGCCCCTCCCGCCCAAGCAAGCGCAGGAGGCGCTGCGCGCCGCGCTGGACCCGCCGCAGGAGCCCTCCCTCGAGGTGGCCGTCGGCAAGGCCGAGGAGGCGCTCGCGGCGGGCGACCGCGAGGCGGCCCGGGTCGTGCTCGACGACGTCCGTCAGCGCGTGGAGCGCGCGCGCAAGGTGCTGGCTGGCACGGGCGAAATGGCCCGGCGCGCGGACGTCGTGCGCTGGATGATCCGGCGCCTGCGCGCGCTGCAGCCGCGGATCGTGTTCGCCTGGGGCCGAGTGTGGTTCCACCACCCCGAGGCGGCCGAGCTGCTGGCGGCGGAGGCGCAGAAGGCGATCGAGGCCTACGAGTCCCCCGAGCGCGTGGCGAGCGGGGCGCAGGAGCGCAACTGAGCCGCGTGCGAGTCCTCATCACCGGGTCGAGCGGGCAGATCGGCACCAACCTGGCGCTGCGGCTCCTCGACGAGGGCGAGCAGGTCCTGGGGGTCGACCTGCGCGACAACCCCTGGACCGATCGGGTCCCGCTGGTGCGCTTCGACCTGCGCCAGCCGCCGGCCACGCTCCAGGCGGCGCTCGCGGACGAGCCGATCGACGCGATCGTCCACCTCGCCGCCCACGCCAAGGTCCACGACCTCGTGCTCCACCCCGAGCGCGCGCTCGAGAACGTGACCACCACGTTCAACGTGCTCGAGCTGGCCCGCGCGCGCGGCGCGCCGCTGGTGTTCGGCAGCTCGCGCGAGGCCTACGGCGACGTCAGCGAGGGGGTGATCCACGAGGGGCGCCCCGTGGTGGCCAAGAGCCCCTACTCCGCCTCCAAGATCGCGGGCGAGGCCCTGGTGCGCAGCTACGCCACCTGCTACGGCCTGCCGACGCTGACCTACCGGTTCTCCAACGTCTACGGCCGCTACGACAACGACCTCGAGCGCCTCGAGCGGGTCACGCCCCTGTTCATCCGCGAGATCGGCGCGGGGCGCGAGGTGACGGTGTTCGGCCGCGAGAAGGTGCTCGACTTCACCTACGTCGACGACTGCGTGAGCGCCGTCCGCCGCGGCCTCGACCTGCTCTACCGGGGCGAGCTGCGCGACGAGACGATCAACGTGGCCACCGGGCGCGGCAGCTCGCTGCTCGACCTCGCCCGCTTCGTGGGTGAGGCCCTCGGCGTGGAGCCGCGCCTGCGCGTCGAGCCCAGCCGCCCGGGCGAGGTCACCCGCTACGTGGCGGACATCAGCAAGGCCCGCCGCCTGCTCGACTACGAGCCGACCACCTTCCTGCGCGAGGGCGTGCACGAGGCGGTCGCCTGGGGCCGGGAGTGGCAACAGCAGGAGCCCCGCCCGTAGAGCGACAGCCATTCGTAATTTCTAATTCCTAATTCCCTGTTCATATTTCATATTTCCGACGGATGGAAATAAGAAATATCAACAGGAAATTAGAAATTAGAAACGACGGTCGCTCCAGAGCGCGGCGCGCCTCGTCTGGCCACCTTCCTGCGCGAAGGCGTGCACAAGGCGGTCGCCTGGGGCCGGGAGTGGCAACAGCAGGAGCCCCGCCCGTAGAGCGACAGCCATTCCTAATTTCTAATTTCTAATTCTCTGTTTATATTTCATATTTCCAATGGATGGAAATAAGAAATATCAACAGGAAATTAGAAATTAGAAATTAGAAACGACGGTCGCCCCAGAGCGCGGCGCGCCTCGTCTGGCGTGCGTCGCCCCGGCGGCCGGCGCGGCCGTTGCCCCTCCGCCCGCGCTCGCTTAGGTTTTGTCGCCCCGCGGAGGCTGCGCGGGCGAGGAGGCGTCATGGAGCTCACCGGGGTCATCGGCGGGAGCGGGCTGTACGAGCTCGAGGGGTTCGAGGTCACCGAGCGGCGCGCCGTCTCGACGCCCTTCGGCGTCCCCTCCGACGAGCTGGTGCTCGGCACCCTCGAGGGCCGGCCCGTGGCCTTCCTGCCGCGGCACGGGCGCGGGCACCGCTACAGCCCGACCACGCTCCCGTATCGGGCCAACATCCACGCCCTCAAGCAGGTCGGCGCCACCCGCGTGATCTCGGTCTCGGCCGTGGGCTCCATGCGCGAGGAGGTCGCGCCGGGGCACGTGGTCCTGGTCGACCAGTTCATCGACCGCACCGTCTCGCGCCCGCGCACGTTCTTCGACGAGGGGGTGGTGGCCCACGTCGCCTTCGCCGAGCCGATCTGCCCGCGCCTGCGCGCGGTGCTGGTGGGGGCCTGCGCCAAGGTCGGGGTGCCGCACCACGACGGCGGCACCTACGTGTGCATCGAGGGGCCGCAGTTCTCGACCCGCGCCGAGTCGCTCCTGTTCCGGAGCTGGGGCGTGTCGGTGATCGGCATGACCAACCTCCCCGAGGCGCGCCTCGCCCGCGAGGCGGAGCTGAGCTACGCCACGATCGCGCTCTCGACCGACTACGACTGCTGGCACGAGGAGGAGGAGGCGGTCACCGTCGACGCCGTGCTGGCCACCCTGCGCCAGAACGTGGCGAACGCCCGCAAGATCATCCGCCAGGCGATCCTCGACCTGCCCGCCGACACCAGCGACTGGCCGGCCCGCAGCGCGCTCCACAACGCGATCATGACCCACCCCGAGGCGATCGCGCCCGAGACCCGGAGCCGCCTCGAACTCCTCATTGGACACCGCCTCGGCTAGCGCCCCGCCCGCCCGTGAGCGACGACCTCCTCCCCCGCCTGGTGATCGAGCCCGACGGCCCGGTCAGGGGCGCGCTGCTCCTGCTCCACGGCCTGGGCGCCGACGGCCACGACCTGGCTCCGGTCCTCCCGCGCCTCCCGCTGCGCCGCCTGGGGGTGCGCGTGATCCTGCCGCACGCCCCCAGCATTCCGGTCTCGATCAACGGCGGCGCCGTGATGCCCGCCTGGTACGACATCCGCGAGGGTGACCTGCGCACCCGCCACGACGAGCAGGGCGTGCGCGCCAGCGCCGCGCGGATCGAGGCGCTCCTCGAGGTCGAGCGCGCGGCCGGCCTTCCGCGCGCGCGGCTCGCCCTGGCCGGCTTCTCGCAAGGCGGCGCCATGGCCCTCCACGTCGGCCTGCGCCAGCCTGAGCCGCTGGCCGGGATCGTGGCGCTCAGCACCTACGTCGCCGCGCCCGTCCTGCTCGAGACCGAGGCCACCGACGCGGCGCGCGCGACGCCGATCTTCCAGGCGCACGGCACGCGCGACGACGTGGTGACCCTCGCGCGCGGCCAGGCCGCCCGCGCCTGGCTGGAGGCGCGCGGAAACCCCCTGGAGTGGCGCGACTACGCCATGGGCCACGAGCTGTGCCTGCGCGAGCTGGTCGATCTGGCCGCGTGGCTGGAGCGCGTGTTCGGGGAGGACTGCGAGGGCTGACGACGCTCCGCTTCGTCCCGTCCGCCCACTCGCTCGAGCAGGTTCTGCCCGCCGCGTCGCCGCGCGCGGGCCCGATCGGCGACCCGATCCGTGAAGTTCTGGTTGACGTCGTCGCCCCACCCGACGCTTCCGACGGTGGGCTTGGTGAGTGAGATCATGCGGTCCTCCTGGTGGCCGGGGTCGTCGCGCTCACGTGCCGTACGTGAGCCGCGCGGTAATGACGTCGTGCTCCCTCCAGCGCGGCGGGCGAGGCGGCGAGCACCTCGTCGGCCGCGTCCACGCCACGCTGCTCCAGCTCGGCGAGGTAGAGCTGGTCGCGGGTGAGCCGGTTCTGGCGGCGCTCGACCACGCAGGTCGCGAGCGCGAGGCGGAACGGGACGCCCAGACGACGGGCGAGCGCCTCGCCCACGATCCAGCGGGCCAGGTACTCCCCCAGCGAGCCCGCCACCAGCTCGGGGCGGCGGCGGAACACCACGTCGTGGACCGTGG
>CAZMSZ010000140.1:0-13562 GCA_964569055.1 uncultured Planctomycetota bacterium
AAGCCGAAGAAGTCGTGGATCGTGCGCGGCCGCTCCATGGCGGTCACCGCGGACAGGTTCCCGTACCAGTGGGCCGACACGACCAGGATCGCCCGCGGCCTGGGGACGGCGTTCCCGAACGCCCGCCAGGCGGACGAGAAGCGGTTGGTCTCGAGCGTGTTCATCGGGCTGCCGTGGCCGAGGAACGCGGCGGGGGTCAGCGGGTCGCTCATGGCGACATGGTCCCACGCCCCGGCCGTTGCGGGCGGCCGCCCGGCTACTCCACCCGCAGCAGCGGCCAGCGGCGCAGGTCGTCGAGCTCGTAGAGGGCCGACCGTCTCGATCGGCTGGGCTCACCAGCGCAGGGTCAGCGCGCCGTCCTCCTCCACCTGCGCCGTCGTCCCCAGGGGCGCGCCGGCGCGGCGCAGCGCGTCGCACAGCCAGCGCGCCTCCTCGGACGAGGCGCGCTGGACGCGGAGCCGCGCGGTGCGCGTCGGGACCATCCGCAGGCGCACCAGGCGCCCCGCGCCGTCGAGCGCCGGGAAGTACATCAAGGCGAGCTCGCCGCGGAACGCCTCGTAGCCGCCGATCCCTTCGTAGTCGTTCAGGAAGTCGCCGCAGCCATACAGGACCAGGCGCTCACGGTGGACCTCGATCCCCGTCGCGTGGTGCGAGGAGTGCCCGTGAACCACGTCGGCGCCCCCGGCGTCGATCAGCGCGCGCGCGAAGCGACGCTGGGCGGGGTCGATCGCCCGGACCCAGTTGGGGCCCCAGTGGATCGAGACCACCACGACGTCGCCGGGGCGACGCGACGCCTGGACGCGCTCGGCGACCGCGGCCGCGGTCTCGGGCTCGAGGTCGTCCAGGAGCGCCACGCCAGGACGGCCGGCCCGCGCCCGCCACTCCGGGGGGATCCCGCTGCTCGCCGCCCCCAGCGCCACGATCACCAGGCGCCCGCCGCCGCGCAGCGGCAGGACCGCCGGCGTCCAGGCCTCCGCCGCGTCGCGGCCGGCGCCCGCGGTGTGGACGCCCGCCCGCTCGAGCGCCGCCAGCGTCTCGAGCAGCCCGGCCTCGCCCCAGTCGAGGACGTGGTTGTTGGCGAGCGCGCAGCAGTCGATCCGCGCCGCGGTGAGGCAGGCCACGTGCGCGGGGTGGGTCCGATAGTGCACCGCCTTGCCGGGCCAGGGGTGCTCGCTGCGGGTCACGGCCGTCTCGAGGTTGATCACCCGCGCCTCGGGCGCCTCCTCCTCCAGCACGGCCAGCGCGTCGCCCCACACGTAATCCCGCCCGACCGCGCGCGGGACCGGGCCGCTCGCCGCCTCGGCGAGCTCGACGTACGTGCGGGCGTCCTCGACCCACTCCTCGTGGAGCCGCGGCGGGAGCGGGCGCGCGAGGATCTGGTCGATCCCGCGGCCGAGCATCACGTCGCCGCACAGGAAGATCACGCGCTCGGCCGGGGGCATTGGGCGCCGTCCTGGACCCTTCGCCGGCGGGGCGCAGGCGCGAGGGTCCGCCCGAGACCCGGAGCAAACGACCGCGCGTTCGCCGCGCCGCGCTGCGGCGGCGAGCAGCGTCGAGAACGCGGTCGACTGGGCGTACCGAGGCGAGCCGCTCGGTCGATCTGACGCGAGGGGCGCGGTCAGCGGGTCAGGATCAGCCCCGCGACGTTGAAGTAGAACAGCAGCGTGCACAGGTCGGCCGAGGCGAGCACGATCGGGCCGGCGGCGATGCGCGGGTCGCCGCGCAGGGCGCGCACCGCGGTGGGCAGCAGCACGCCGAGCATGCAGGCGGTGATCATGGCGAGCGCGATGCTCCCGCCGATCGCCAGGGCCGGCGCGGGCGTGCCCTTCCACAGCCAGGCGATCCCGCCCACCGAGGCGCCCGAGGCGACGCCGAGCAGGATCGCCGCGAGGAACTCGCTCCAAAGGTTCTCCAGGAGCGCCTTCCACTTGATGCTCGCGCTCCCGTGGAGGGCGTGCACGGTGATCGTCATGGACTGCATGGAGACGCTCTCGGCGAGCGCGAGCACGACGGGCACGAACAGCGCGAGCACGATCTGGGCCTGCAGCAGCGGCTCGTAGAACCCCGACAGGATCGCGCAGGCAGTGCCGCCGCCGATGTTGCACAGCAGCCAGGGGAAGCGGTCCTTGAAGCTGGCGAGGGGCGAGGCCTTGGACCGCGCGAGGTGGACGCCGACGAGCTGGAACACGTCGTCGCGCTGCCGCTTCTCGGCGACGTCGAGCACCTCGTCGGTGAACAGGCCGACGTCGGCCACGCCGAGCACTCGCCGGTCGGCGTCCACCACCGGGAAGGCCAGGAACTTGTGCTGAATGAAGAATTCGCAGGCGATCTTCACGGTCGCCTCGGCCGGGATCGCGACCACGCGCGGGACCATGATCTCGTCGATCCGCTGCTCGGGGCGGGCCATGAGCAAGCGGCGGGTCGGGACCACCCCGGCGAGGCGCTCCTCCGCGTCGACCACGTAGAAGTAGACGATCGCCTCGGGCAGGTGCTGCGCGCGTAAGTCCGCCAGGGCGACCTCTACGGTGCGACCGGCGGCCAGGGTCACGATCCGCTCCGACATGTGAGCGGTGATGGGGTCGGTGAGGTTCTCGGCGCTGAGCTTGCGCTTCATTGGGGTCCGTCCTGAGTGCGCGGGTTCCGGCGGACGCGCGGCGCCGCGCCCCACACGCCCTCGGAGGGCGAGCGGTGGGCGCGGAGCTGCGCGCGACGACGCGCGGCTCGCGCCGCGCGTTGAGCTGGAGTCGGCTCAGGACGAGGGAGGCGCGCGCCCGCAGAACGCCCGGGGGCGCGTCGAGAGCGGGCCGTCCGCGCGGTGGCGTGGCGCCGCTCGGGCGGAGAGGTCGGGGCCCGGCAGCACGAGCGGGCCGCTGATATGACCGACGCCGGTGCGGTGACCGCGTCGGGTGCGCGAGGCGTCGGCTCGGCGCGAGTGCTCGGGGGAGCGCTTGGCGCGCGAGGCGCTCCAGCGCGCGTCGGCGTCCAGGCGCGTGCGCTGGTTCGGCGTCGAACCGAGCGCGGTCGCGAGGCGGGCGCTCGCGGGGGGCGCGCGGTCGCTTGCATGCGGCGCGCGGCCGCTGGTGGGGGGCGCCCGGTCGCCGGGCCGCGCGAGCAGCGGTGAGAGGAGGAGCGAGAGGAGCAACACGAGCAGCGCGCCGCCCGTCGCGGCCGGTGGGCGCGAGGCGAAACGGGCCGTCGTGGAGCTGCTCGGCATGCGGTCGCGATTAGGACACGTGGTGACGATCGGGGCAACCGGCGGCGGGCGCGGGCGTGCACGGCCGACGCGGCCCGTGGTCGCCCGCCCGCTGCGCGCGCCCTCCAGCGGGTAGCCTGGTGGGGGCGAGGAGCGTTCCAGCCGTGGAACGCCGCGTGGCGGAGTGTTCTGCTGGCGGGGCGGTCCGCGCCGCTGAAGCCTGGCGGCGGCCGTGGCCGACCGCCGGCCACGGACTTGCGAGGGGTCGGAGGTGCGCATGAGCGTCGAGGGAGCCCGGGCCGAGGTCGCGCCGCGTCACGAGCAGGCGAGCTTCCTCTCGCTGGCGGAGACGGTCTCCTCGCTGATCGCGCTGGTGCAAGACGGCGCGCTGATCTACATCAACCCGGCCGGCTGCGCCCTCTTCGGCCGCTCCAAGCAGGACCTGCTCGGGCGCGGCTACTGCGAGCTGCTCCACCCCGACGACCGGGCCGCGGCGCTGGCCCGCGAGGCGGCTCGCCTGGCGGGCGAGCCGCGCGACAAGCGCCCGACCGACCGCTTCGTGCACGCCGACGGGCGCACCCTGTGGCTGGAGTGCTCGCTGGACGTGGTCGACCTCGAGGGGCGCCCCACCACGCTGGTCACCGGGCACGACGTCAGCGAGCGGCGGCGGGTCGAGGAGGAGCTGCGGCGCAGCGAGGCCCGGCTGGCGGAGGCGCAGCGGATCTCGCACATCGGGAGCTGGGAGTGGGACGTGCGCGCCGACACGCTGGTGTGGTCGGACGAGCTGCGCCGGATCTACGGCGCCGACCCGCGCGACTTCGGCGGCACGATCGAGGGCTACCTGGCCATGGTGCACGAGGACGACCGCGCGGCCGCGCGAGACGTCTTGACCCGCGCGCTCGAGCGCGGCGGGCCGTTCAGCTTCGAGCACCGCGTGCAGCGCGCCGAGGGCGAGGCGCGCGTCGTGTTCGGCCGCGGGCAGGTGTTCTTGGGCCCGGGCGGCTCGGCGGTGCGGGTGGCGGGCACGGGGCAGGACGTGACCGAGCGCCGCCGCATGGAGGAGGAGCTGCGCCGGCGCGAGGCCGCCCTGCGCGAGAGCGAGGCGCGCTTCCGCAACCTGTGCGAGCAGGCGCCCGTCATGCTGATGTCGTTCGACCCGGCGGGCCGCGTGCGGGACGTGAGCGACTTCTGGCTGCGGACCATGGGCTACGCCCGCGAGGAGGTGGTGGGCGCGGTCGGCATGAGCTTCATCACCGAGGCCTCGCGCGTCCGGCTGCTCGAGGCGATCGCCGAGAACGAGCGGCGGCGCGACGTGGTGATCCGCAACCTGCCGATCCGGGGCGTCCGCAAGGACGGGAGCACGATCGACCTCCTGGCGACGAGCGTGGCGCAGGTCGGCGACGAGGGCGAGCCGCTGGGCGCGATCTGCGTCGAGCTCGACGTGACCGACCTGCAGCGGGCGGAGACGGCCCTGCGGGAGAGCGAGGAGCGCTACCGCGCGCTGGTGGAGCACGCCCCCGAGGCGATCATGGTGCTCGACGTCGAGACCGGGAAGTTCGTCGACGCCAACCGCCACGCCGAGACGCTGTTCGGCTACTCGCGCGAGCGGCTGCTGACCATGGGGCCGCTCGACTTCTGCTCCGAGCACCAGTCGGACGGGCGGGCGCCCTGCGAGATCGTCCAGGAGAAGAGCCGGCAGGTGCTCGACGGCGAGACGGCCGTCTACGAGTTCACCCACGTCGACGCGACCGGCCGCGAGATCGTGTGCCAGAAGCTGGTCTCGCGCCTCCCCGCCGCCGGCCGCCAGCTGATCCGCATGCGGCTGGTCGACATCACCGAGCACAAGCGGCTGCAGGAGCAGATCCGTCACGCCGAGAAGGCCGCCGCGGTGGGCGTCCTCGCCGCCGGCGTGGCGCACGAGATCGGCAACCCGCTCCTCGCGCTGTCCATGGCGACCGAGAGCCTCGAGCGCCGCGCGTGCGACGACTACTCGCGCCGCAAGCTGGCGCTGATCCGCGAGCACGTCGACCGGATCTCCCGGATCGTGCGGCAGATGCGCGACCTGTTCCACCCGCGCCGCGGCGAGCGGACGCGCTGCGACCTCAACCGGGTCGTGCAGCGCGCGGTCGACATGGTCCGCCACGACACGCGGGCCGCGGGCGCGGACGTCTGCTACGAGCTGGCCGAGGCGCTCCCGCCCGTGCAGGCGGTGGAGGACGAGCTCACGCAGGTGTGCATCAACCTGGCGCTGAACGCGTTCGACGCCATGGCGGCGACCGCGCACGAGCGCCCGGCCCGGCTCACGATCCGCTCGGGCGCGGCCGGCGGCCAGGTCCGGGTCGCGTTCCGCGACACGGGGCCCGGCGTGGCGCGCGAGCACCGCTCCAACCTGTTCCAGCCGTTCTTCACCACCAAGGAGGTCGGCCAGGGGACGGGCCTCGGCCTCACGATCAGCTACCGGATCCTGCAGGAGCACGGCGGGGTCCTGCGGCTCGAGGACGAGCCGGGCCCCGGGGCCGCGTTCGTGTTCGAGCTCCCGGCCGGCGAGGCGGGTTGACATGTTCCGGATCCTGGTGGTCGACGACGAGCCCGCGATCCGCTCCGAGCTCGAGGAGGCGCTGCAGGAGGCCGGCTGGGAGACGCGCAGCGCCGCCGACGGCCGCGCCGCGCTCGAGCTGGCCGGGGCGCAGTCGTTCGACCTGTGCCTCTCCGACCTGCGCATGCCCACCATGGGCGGCCTGGAGCTGGTCGAGCGGCTGCGCGAGGGCAGCCCCGAGACCATGGTCATGCTCATGACCGCCTACGGCGAGCTCGACACCGCCCTGGCGGCGCTCCGCCTCGGGGCGGTGGACTACCTGCTCAAGCCGTTCAAGCACGACGAGCTGGTGTGCAAGATCCGGCGCCTGGCCGAGCACCGCCGCCTGATCCTCGAGAACCGCAACCTGCGCCGCGCGGTCGAGGCCGCCGCGCCCTCGGGCATGGTGGGCCGCAGCTCCGCCATGGCGGACGTGCTGGACGTGATCGACCGGGTGGCCTCGCTCCCGAGCCACGTCCTGATCACCGGCGAGAGCGGGACCGGCAAGGACCTCGTGGCGCGCGCGATCCACGCCCGGGGCAGCCGCGCCGGCGCGCCGTTCGTGCCGATCAACTGCGCCGCGATCCCCGAGGCGCTGCTCGAGAGCGAGCTGTTCGGGCACGTGAAGGGCGCGTTCACGGGCGCGCTCGAGAACAAGGAGGGGCTGCTGCGCACGGCCGGCGAGGGGACGGTGTTCCTCGACGAGCTCGGGGACATGCCGCTCGCGGTGCAGGCCAAGCTCCTCCGCGCGCTCGAGAGCCGCGAGCTGCAGCCCGTCGGCTCCACCCGCCGCGTGCAGCTCCAGGCGCGCGTGGTGGCGGCGACCCACCGGCGCCTGCTGGACGAGGTGGCCGCGGGCCGGTTCCGCGAGGACCTCTACTACCGCCTGGCGGTGGTCGAGCTCCACGTCCCGCCCCTGCGCGAGCGGCGCGAGGACATCCCGCTCCTGGCGCAGCACTTCGTGGAGAAGTACGCGCGCGAGCTCGGCCGGAACGTGACCGGGATCTCGCGCGAGGCGCTGCGCCTGCTCGCGGGCCACGACTGGCGCGGGAACGTCCGCGAGCTCTCCAACGCGATCGAGCGCGCGGTGATCTTCGCCGCCGGCCCCGAGCTGAGCGCGGCCGACCTCCCCGGGCACGTCCGCGCGGCCACGCCGCGCGAGCCGGACTACGTCAAGAACCTCCGCGACGCGACGGCCGAGTTCGAGCGCGCGCACATCCTGCGCGTGATCGAGGAGAGCGGCGACAACAAGCGCAAGGCGGCCAAGCTGCTGGGGATCGGCGTGACCTCGCTGTACCGCAAGCTCGGCCAGCCGGCGCACTCGCCCGACGGCGCCGACGACTAGCGCCGGCTTCGCCGGCTTCGCCGGCGCAGGCTGCTGCGGACGAGTAGCCGTTCCACCACGCGAACGCCCGCGCGCCGCGCGTTCCGCCCCTGGAGCGCGGCGCCGGCCGCGAGCCCCGCCCCCACGGCAACGGAGCGCTTGGCGCCGCGCTTGCATGAGCGCGCGCCGAAAGGGGGTCGAAGCCCATGACTCGGCGTGGTTGGATCGGTTCGTGGTCGTTGCTGCTGACGCTGGCGACCACGGGGATGGGCCTGGTGGCCTGGAAGCAGGCGAGCCTCGCCAGCGAGGAGGCCGCCGCGGCGGCCCACCCCGAACCCAGGGAGAGCGTGACCGTCGCGACGGTCACCAGCCGCGTGCACCGGCGCACGACCACGGCCATTGGGACCGTGCACGCGCTGCGCTCGATCACACTGCGCGCGGAGCTCCCCGGCACGGTGGCGCGCGCGGCGCTCGAGGCGGGGCGCGTGGTCGAGGCCGGCGAGCTGCTCGTGGCGCTCGACGTCGCGGTCGAGGAGGCGGAGCTCGCGGCGCAGGAGGCGCGGCTCGCCCTGGCCGAGGCGCTGCTCGAGCGGACGGCGCGCACCACCCGCAGCGGCGCCGCCTCGGCGCAGGAGCTCGACCGCGCGCGCGCCGAGCGCGACGTGGCTCGGGCCGAGGTGGCGCGGATCCGCGCGGTGATCGCGCGCAAGACGATCCGCGCCCCGTTCCGGGCGCGCGTCGGCCTCTCGGACGTGCACGTCGGGCAGTACCTCGAGGCCGGCGCCACGTTGACCACGCTGCAGGGCGTCGAGGACGCAGTGCACGTCGACTTCGCCGTGCCGCAGCGGGTGGCGCGCGGGCTCTCCGAGGGGGACCGGGTCGAGGTGGAGGCGCCCGGCCTGCCGGGGGCGCTGCTCGCGGAGGTCGTGGCCCTCGACGCCCGGGTCGACCCGAGCACCCGCAACGCCTGGGTGCGCGCGCGGGCCCAAGGGCTCCCGCTCCGACCGGGCGCGTCGGTCCGTGTGCGCGCGCCGGTCGGTTCGCCGCTCGAGGCCGTGGCGGTGCCCGTCAGCGCGCTCCGCCGCGGCCCCGAGGGGGACCACGCCTTCGTGATCGCCCCGGGCGCCGACGGCCAGCCGCGCGCCCACGCCCGGCGGGTCGAGAGCGGCGCGGTGCTCGGCGACGAGGTCCTGATCCTCGAGGGCCTCGCCGCCGGCGAGCAGGTCGCCGCGGCGGGCTCGTTCAAGCTGCGCGACGGCGCTCTGGTCGCGGCCACGCCCGAGCCGGCCGCCGGCGCGGAGGAGACCAAGTGAGCGCCCCCCTCCCCACGGCCCCCGGGCCTCGCGGACGCCCGGCCTTCACCGACGTGTTCGTCCGCCACCCGGTGCTGGCGATCGTCGTCAACCTGGCGCTGGTGCTGATCGGCTGGCGCGCCCTGGCCGGGCTGCCCGTGCAGCAGTACCCCCAGCTCGAGAGCTCGTCGATCGTGATCACCACGGTCTACACCGGCGCCAGCGCCGAGACCGTGCGCGGGTTCTTGACCACCCCGATCGAGCGGGCGGTCTCGGCGATCGGCGGGCTCGACACGGTGGAGTCGACCAGCCGCGCCGGGGTGAGCACGATCACCCTGCGCCTGCAACTCGACTACGACAGCACCGCGGCCCTGGCCGAGGTCACCGCGCGCCTGCAGCAGGTGCGCTCCGAGCTCCCGGCCGAGGCCGAGCCGCCGCTGGTGGAGGTGCAGCGGGCCGACCGCCCGTACGCGACCTTCTACCTGGGCTTCACCTCGCCCGAGCGCTCGCCGGCCGAGATGACCGACTGGCTGGCGCGCACGCTGCAGCCCCAGCTCGCGACGCTGCCGGGGGTGCAGCGGGTGACGACCGAGGGCGCGCACCCGCTCGCCATGCGGGTGTGGATCGACCCCGACGCGCTGGCCGCGCTCGACCTCTCCCCGGGGGACGTGCACCAGGCCCTCCGCCGCAACAACTACCTGGCGGCGGTCGGCCAGACCCGCGGCGACCTGGTGCAGGTCGACCTGCTCGCCAACACCGACCTGCGCACGGCGCGCGAGTTCGAGCAGTTGATCGTGGCCGAGCGCGAGGGCGCGATCGTGCGCCTGGCCGACGTGGCCCGCGTGGAGCTCGGGGCCGAGGAGCCGACCCTGCTCGCCAAGGTCAACCGGCAGGAGGCGGTCTACCTGGGGGTGTGGCCGCTGGTCGGCTCCAACGAGCTCGACGTGGCCCGCGCGCTGCGCGCCGAAATGGAGCGGATCCGCCCCACCCTGCCGCCCGACGTCGACATGCGCCTGCTGTGGGACGGGACGCGCTTCATGTCCGACGCCCTGGAGGAGATCACCAAGACGCTGATCGAGACGATCGCGATCGTGGGGCTGGTGGTGTTCCTGTTCATGGGCTCGGTGCGCACCGCCCTGGTGCCGCTGGTGGCCATGCCGGTCTCGCTGATCGGCGCGGCCGCGGTCATGGTCGCGCTCGGCTTCAGCCTCAACCTGCTGACGATCCTCGCGATCGTGCTCTCGGTCGGGCTGGTGGTCGACGACGCGATCGTGGTGGTGGAGAACGTGGAGCGGCACGTCCGGCTGGGGCGCTCGCGCACCGAGGCCGCCCTGCTCGGGGCGCGCGAGCTGGTCGGCCCGGTGATCGCCATGACGATCACCCTCGCCACGGTCTACGCCCCGATCGGCTTTCAGGGCGGCCTGACCGGCTCGCTGTTCCTCGAGTTTGCGATCACCCTGGCGGCCGCGGTGGTGGTGTCGGGCTTCGTCGCGGTGACGCTCTCGCCCGTCATGAGCTCGCGGTTCGTCCACCCCCAGGGCGAGGAGGGCCTGCTGACCCGCGGGGTCGACCGCGTGTTCGGCGCGCTCCGGCGCGGCTACGCCCGGGCCCTGGACGTGGCGCTCGACATGCGCTGGCCGATCGCGGCCGCGGCGCTGGTGGTCATGGCGGCCGCGGTCCCGTTCTACGCCTTCTCCCGGCGCGAGCTCGCCCCCGTCGAGGACCAGAGCCACGTCAGCCTGTTCCTGGAGGGCGCGCCCGACGCCACGCTGGCGGCCTCGAGCGAGGCCTCGCGGCAGGTGGTCGACGCGGTGAGGGCCTTCCCCGAGGCGGAGTTCATGTGGTCGCTGACCGCCTCGTGGGGCGGGTTCGGCGGCATGGTCGCCAAGGACTGGCGCGAGCGGGAGCGCTCGACCGAGCAGCTGTACGGCGAGCTGTGGGGCGCGGTCTCGCAGGTCCCCGGCCTGCGCGTGTTCCCGCGGCTCGACCCGCCGCTGCCCAACGCCGGCAACTACGACGTCGAGCTGGTGCTGCAGAGCGACGCCCCGCCCGAGCGGCTGCTCGAGACGGTGCAGGCCGTGGTCGGGGCGGGCTGGCAGAGCGGCAAGTTCCTGTACGTCGACACCGACCTCAAGATCGACCTGCCGCAGGCGCGCGTGGTGATCGACCGCGAGCGGGTGGCCGACCTCGGGCTCGACCTCGCCGGGGTCGGCCAGGAGCTCGGCGTCCTGCTCGGCGGCGCCTACGTCAACCGCTTCAACTACTACGACCGCAGCTACAAGGTGATCCCCCAGCTCGGCGACGAGGACCGCGCCACGCTCGGGCCGCTCCTCGACCTCAAGATCCGCACGCCGCGCGGCGACATGGTCCCCGTCTCGGCCTTCACCCGGATCGAGACCGACGTGGCCCCGCGCACGCTCAACCGCTTCCAGCAGCGGAACGCGGTGCGGGTGTTCGGCGGGGTGCGCCCGGGCGTCACCAAGGAGGAGGCGCTGTCTGTGCTCGAGGAGGCGGCGCGCGCCACCCAGACGCCCGGGCTGGGGATCGATCACGCGGGCGAGTCGCGCCAGATCCGCCACGAGGGCTCGCGCCTCACGGTCACGCTCGGGTTCGCGGTGGCGCTGGTCTACCTGGTGCTCGCCGCGCAGTTCAAGAGCTTCCGCGACCCGCTGATCGTGCTGCTCGGCTCGGCGCCGCTCGCGATCTCGGGTGCGCTCCTGTTCAGCTTCCTCGACCTGACCACGATCAACATCTACTCGCAGGTGGGGCTGATCACGCTGGTGGGCCTGATCGCCAAGAACGGGATCCTGATCGTGGAGTTCGCCAACGCCCTGCAGGCCCGCGGCCTGTCGCGCCAGGCGGCGGCGCGCGAGGCGGCGCTGACCCGGCTGCGCCCGGTGCTCATGACCTCGGCCGCCACGGTGTTCGGCCACTTCCCGCTGGTGCTCGTGACCGGCCCGGGGGCCGAGGCCCGCAACAGCATCGGGATCGTGCTCGTCGCGGGCATGACGGTCGGGACGCTGTTCACGCTGTTCGTGGTGCCCGTCTTCTACTCGTTCCTGGCCGCCCGGCACACCCGGCCCGACGAGGCCGAGGCGGCGCTCGAGCCCGCCCACGAGCCGGTCGCGGTCGGCGCCGGGCAGGAGGTCCTGTAATGCGCCGCTCGCTCCGCCTCAGCCTGACCGCGCTGGCCGCCCTCGCCCCGCTGGCCGGGTGCGCCGTCGGGCCCGACTACGAGCCGCCGCGCCCGACGCTGCCGAGCGCCTGGACCGCGCTCGGCAGCCAGGACGCGGCGCAGCACAGCCGCGTCCACGCCCTGCGCGAGGACCTCGGCGAGTGGTGGCGGCGCTTCGACGACCCGCTGCTCGCGTCGCTGGTCGAGCGGGCCCTGGCCCAGAACCTCGACCTGCGCCAGGCGGCGGCGCGGGTCCGCCAGGCCCGCGGCATGCGCGGCGTGGCGCTCGGCGGGCTGTTGCCCGGGGGCGAGGTCGGCGCCAGCCACCAGTACACCCGCTGGAGCGAGGCGGGCCAGTTCCCCTCGGACGGGGACGGGTTCGACCTGCTCCAGGCGACCTTCGACGCGCTGTGGGAGATCGACGTGTTCGGCGGCCAGCGCCGCCGGCTCGACGCCGCGGGCGCCGAGCTCGAGGCCTCGGTCGAGGCCCTGCGCGGGGTGCGCGTCACGCTCCAGGCCGAGGTGGCGCGCGAGTACGTCGAGCTGCGCGGGGTGCAGGCGCGCCTGGCGATCGCCCGCCAGAACCTGGCCGCCCAGCGCGGGACGGCGGCCCTGACCCGCGACCGGCTCGAGGCGGGCCTCGCGACCGAGCTCGACGTGGCGCGCGCCGAGGCCCAGGTCGCGACCACCCGCGCCGCGCTGCCCAGCCTGCTGGCCCACGAGCGCCAGGCGATCCACCGCCTGGCGGTGCTGCTCGGGCGCCAGCCTGGCGCGCTGGCGGCCGAGCTGGCGCGGCCGGGCCCGATCCCCACCGCGCCGCGCGCGATCGGGGTCGGCGTGCCCGCCGACCTCCTCCTGCGCCGCCCCGACCTCCGCCGGGCCGAGCGCGAGCTGGCCGCCGCGACCGCCCGGATCGGGGTGGCGACCGCCGAGCTCTACCCCCGCTTCTTCCTGCTGGGCTCGCTCGGCACCGTCTCGGTCGGGCTGTCCGACCTGTTCTCGGCGGGGAGCGAGGCCTGGTCGCTGGGTCCGCAGCTCCGCTGGTCGATCCTCGACGGCGGCCGGATCCTGGCGAACATCGACTTCGAGGAGGCCCGGGCCGAGGAGGCCGCGCTCCGGTTCGAGCGCGCCCTGCTCGAGGCGCTGCGCGAGGTCGAGGACGCCCTGGTGGCCCACGCCCGCGAGCAGCAGCGGCGGGCCCACCTGGCCCGCGCCGCGGACGCGCAGCACCGGGCGGTGGAGCTGGCCCGCGAGCGCTACGGGCAGGGGCTGGTCGACTTCCTGGCAGTCCTCGAGGCGGAGCGCTCGCTCTACGCCGTGCAGGAGGCGCTGGCCCGCTCGGACACGCAGGTCGCGACCGGCGCCGTGGCGCTGTTCAAGGCGCTGGGCGGCGGGTGGCGGCCGGGCGACGAGGCTCCGACCGCCGAGTAGGGCGAGCCCGAGTCCGAACACCGAGGAATAGGGGCGAGCACGAGCACGAGCACGAGCACGAGCACGAGCACGGCCCGGACCTGCCGAGCTTGCGTGATCGCTCAACGGCGATAAAACGAGCGGTATGGCCCGCAAGCTGCCGAAGTCGACCGCACCCGACCTGCGCCCGATCGAGGGCGAGCAGGCCGACCTCGAGCTCGCGGCGCTCGCCAAGGCCCTCGGGCACCCGGCGCGCGTCGCGATCATGCGCCTGCTCGCGCGCAAGGACGCCTGCGTGTGCGGCGAGATCGTGAGCGAGCTGCCGCTGGCGCAGTCCACCGTCTCGCAGCACCTCAAGGTGCTCAAGGAGGCCGGGCTGGTTCAGGGCGAGGTGGACGGCCCGCGGGTGTGCTACTGCCTCGACCCGCGCACCTTGCGGCGGTTCAAGGCGCTCGTGGCGGGGCTGTAGCGGCGCGGGCTTGACTGATCGCATATCGACGATATACGATTAGACGCATGAGCCAGCGCCTCCGCGTGCTGTTCCTGTGCACCGGCAACGCCTGCCGCTCCCAAATGGCGGAGGGCTGGGCCCG